>NZ_JBBMRC010000005.1:0-334332 GCF_038900375.1 Psychroserpens sp. AS72
GATTGGTATAAGGTTTCTGGTTCTGAAGGGTCATCATTATCTGCATCGTCAGAAATACGAACATACCAGATCTCTCTACCTTCTAATGTGGTTTGTTTATTTGCTGGGATATCTACTTCACCAGAGACTAATGAGGCATCTAATGCTTCAGAAATTATATTCAAGCCATTTTCAAGAGAGTAAGTTCTCATGTCTTCTAGTTCTTGAAGGACTTGAGCATAAGTTAAACAACCTCCAAATGAGTTTGGTGAATTGTTTGGATTTAAATTCCAATTGACTGGAGTTGCCCAATCGATTTCATCACATTCATCATATTGTCCTACATTATTTAAAATCTCACTAACACTATATCTCGCATTGTGCTGAGACATTTGCTTTTCTTGCTCTAATTCTATACGTGCTCTTGGAAGATCTCTTGTAGCTCGATTGCTATAGAACTCTGTAAGATTATCAATTAAAACGGTATAACTCAAGCCTTGATTTGATAGACGTTGGAGTTCAGCTTCACTTAATTCAATTTGTAATTTGTCATCTATGAACATAGCACCACAGGTCATATCAATACCATTGCTGTCTAAAATTTCAACAACAGAGTCATCAATTCTATTAATGGTAACGCGCTTGTAAATGTCTTGCGCAAAAGAAGTTTGAACCACTAGTAAAAGTAGAACAAGTAGGTAGGTAATTTTTTTCATTAGTTAAGGGTTTAATGAATTATATCAATTAATTCAGAGTGCTAATATATTACATTAATTGTAATTTACTCCACAAAATGCAAAAAAAACCGATGAAGTGCAAAATAAATTAAATATTGGCTTATAAATCAACACAATAATGACTTGTTTTTTATTACTAGTTTAATTTTTTATAGATGGTAATAGAAGATTTAATGTTTAACCCTCTGAAGAGTTTGATTGAATATTTATGCACTGTAAATCACAAGTATTATAGCTACATTTAATAGTATCAATGTAAGTACTTTTTCTTCTTGATATTAAAAATATCAACTCAACTAATTAAAAACTTACTGTTTTACCATATTATTTTATTTAAATTTACCTTAAACCGCATAAAAAAAGCCCAGATGTTGAACATCTGGACTTTTTTTAATTAGTAAATGGTTAGTGTTTATTGTTTAATAAATCTTTTTGTTAACGTTCCATTTTCCGTAGTAAATCGTATTTGATATATTGCACCATCTAAACTCCCTATATTAATGATATCGTTTTTAACGATTCCTTTTCCAACAAGTTGACCAACGGTATTATAAATTTCATAAGATATATTGGTATAAGAAGATTTCACATTTATTACGTCACCTTTAACTGGATTTGGATATAATGAAATATCTTCTATATCAGATATTTCATCTCTAGAAGTCACATCTTTTGAAGTTCCTGTTGAAAGATTAATATTATCAATTGCAATATCTGCTTGCCAAGTATTACCTGTTACCCTATTGAAACGCAATTGTACACTTCCACCAGTATAAGCGGATAAATTAACACTAGCAGACTGCCATGAATTACCTTTGTTTCCAGAATCACTCCAAATACTTGTCCAAGTAGCTCCATTATCATCACTAGCTTCTAAGTCGATAGTTCCCATATTAGTAGAACCATATTGATGATAATTAAAAGTAAATGTTGCTGATGTTTGACCACTTAAATCAAAACAAGGTGAATTTATAATTGCTTGTTTTGTTGGATAACCTGTATTATTTCCAGAAGCTTCTACATAAATGTAATATGACCCTTGAACTGCACTTGATGGACCTGTACCACTTGAAGGTGTTCCATTTGCATCCACTGTCCAGTTTAAATCGTCTGCTGATGATTGCGTCCAAGCTCCTAATGTGTTTTCAAACCCTTCAGAATACGGATAAGAAGAAATTCCTCCAGAGCAACCATTTCCACCTGTATTTCCACCTTCAGATAAACTCACATCATCAATAGCTAAATCTGCCTGCCATGTATTTCCTGTAACTCTATTGAAACGTAATTGAACACTTCCGCCTATATAAGCTCCAAGATCAACATCTGCAGTTAGCCATGTGTTTCCTAAATTTCCTGTACTATTCCATATAGACGCCCAACTTGCTCCATTATCATCACTAGCTTCTAAATCAATACTTCCCATATTTGCAGAACCAAATTGGTGGTATTTAAAGCTAAATGTAGCTTCAGACAATGCTGATAAATTAAAACAAGGTGAATTTAATATTGCTTGTTTGTTAGGATAACCAGTATTGTTTCCAGAGGCTTCTACAAACACATAGTATGATCCTTGAGAAGCACTTGATGGTCCAGTTCCACTTGATGGTGTTCCGTTTGCATCAACAGTCCAATTAATATCATCTACTGATGATTGTGTCCACGCTCCTAAAGTGTTTTCAAATCCTTCAGCATATGGGAACGATGAAATTCCACCAGAGCATCCATTTGTAGAGTTTGGTAAAGTTGTTACATTAACTGTATTACTAAATCCAGAAACATTACCAGCTGCATCTTTTGCTCTTACTCTATATGTATAATTTGTATTTGCGGTTAAACCACTAATTGCAGCGGAAGTTGTTGATGCACTACCAATAATTGTTGAACCTTGGTAAATGTCATAACCAACGACTCCAACATTGTCACTAGAAGCACTCCAATTTAAATTTGTAGTGGTTTGTGTTGTACCACTTGCAACCAAATTTAAAGGTGTTGAAGGTGCTTGAGTATCTGGTGGATTAAGTGTGGTTATATTGGCAGTATTACTAAATCCTGACTCATTAACTGCTGCATCTTTTGCTTTTATTCTGAAATTATAAGCTGTACTTGGAGATAATCCAGTTACTTGATAAGTTGTCGTTGTTACCGTTGCAATTACAGATGACCCTTGATAAACATCATAACCAGATACACCAACATTATCTGTAGATGCTGTCCACGATAAATTAGTTGTTGTTTGGGTAGTTGCACTAGCTGTTAAGTTACTAGGCACACTTGGTGCTTCAACATCTGGTCCAGAGCCTTGAATTGCAACTGTATAATCTTCAACTTCTCCATATTGGAACGATTCACAAGCAGTTGGAATCCCATTATATTTCATAGAAACTCTCATTCGTGTAGACGTTTCAACGGCTCCATTTGGTATAGTAAAATTCCCAGAAACAGGTGTGTTTTGTGTAGCAGCTTGAGACCAAACTTGTTCTCCTGAATCACTAAAATCACCATCATGGTTATAATCAATCCAAACTGAATATCCTTCAGAATATACTGTTCCTGTCCAAGTTGGAGTCACCGAGATTGTATATTGAGACCCTTTATTTAATGTTGTCGAAATAGATGTAAAATCTGTGTAAAACTGACCTCCAGATGGATTATCAATTGTATTTAATTGTACTCTTCCTATATATTCATCGTTAATATTTGTACTAGCAGAATCGCAATAATTTAATTGTACCTCTGTAGTTGTAAAATTCACAGATGAGCTATATCCAGAATTACTTCCTCCAGAACATTTACTTCTTACTTGAGCTTCATATTGTGTTAAAACTGTTAACCCAGAAAGATTAGAAGAAATACCTGTAACTGCATTAGTCGTCCAAGTTGATGTTCCAGCTACTCTGTAACGTAAATCATATGTTGCTCCTGCCACAGCATTCCAACTTAAAGTTGCTGATGTAGACCCTACATTTGATGCAGTTAATCCTGAAGGTGTCGTTGCATTACAGGTTACTTGACCTGCAATTGTAAAATTAGAGTTTGAGATATCAAAGAAGATATTGTTAGCTCCTTTAACCATCACTCTGTTTTGATTTCCTTGATTATTAGGTACTACGATATCGTGTGAACCATCATTTGTCACACCAGAAGCCAATGTTATCGGATATGTGTCTCCTCCATCTGTAGATAAGAAAATATCAACATTTGCAGCATTAACTCCATTACCTGTTGTACCTGCAACATTCCATGTTACAGTTTGAGCAGTACCAGCATTCCAAGTAACATTCGTATTTGGAGAATTGACTACAAATGGTCCAGCTGTTCCATTCACAGTAACTTGCATATCATCACTATTATTAGTTGCGCCTCCAAGACGATTATCTCTAACAGTTAATCTAAAATTTAAACTTCTAGCAACATTCGGAACTGCTTCCCATTGCCAAGACGTTGCTCCAGATTTAACTGTAGATAACCTAGGAAAATATCTTTTAGTATCTGTTTTAGGACTATAAGACCTAAATGCTACACCAGATGTAGCGGTAACACTTGGGTATGTCGTAGACGCATTGTTTTCATCATATTGCTCCCAACAGTACGTTAATACATCTCCAGAATTAGCATCTGTAGCTGAGCCATCTAGAACAAAAGCGGTTCCTTTAGGAATTGTATAATTTGAACCAGCATTAACAGAGGGTACAGCATTACCAGTATTTGTATTGGTTTGGCAACTTGTCGTTTTAATATAGTCTGTAACTTGTTCTATAGATCTTGCATGAAAGTAAGGATCACTATTAGATTGTACATCTGTAGCTCCTGTAATTCCTGCATAACCCATAATCGTTGATCCACTACCAGGTTCCATTTGTGCATTAGTACCTTCGTTACCATTAAATGTCCATGTGTGATTACCTCCAAACTGGTGACCAATTTCATGAGCTACATAATCGACATCAAAAGGATCTCCTTCTGGATCAGTACGAGATGTAAAACCACTTCCTTTTTGACCATTTACACAAACACAACCAATGCATCCTGCATTACCATTATTTGATGCTCTAGCAAATAAGTGTCCAATATCATAATTAGATTCTCCAATCACACTAGTTAATGTTGATTGTAATTGACTGTTATAATTAGCTGAACTTGTATAAGGATCACTGCCAGAATTCGTATAAATAACAGAATCGTTATTTGATATTAAAATCATGGTTACATTAAAATCATTTTCAAAAATACCATTAACACGAGTCATGGTTTGATTGATAGCTGCAAGAGCCAAAGCTTTTGTACCACCATGATAAGCAGTATATTCTCCAGTTGTAGAAACTGCTAATCTATATGTTCTTAAAATAGCATCATCAGCATTTCGTTGCTGCATGCCACTATTCATATGATTATTTACTTCTTCTGTAACAGAACATTCAAAATCATCATTATAATTAATTTTATCTGCTCTTTTATATACTGCATAATGCGACCCATTTTTTGTAATTGCTTCTATAAATGTAGCAGGCTTATTAGCAGATAGTTTCATACTTTGAAACCCAAGAGGTGAGATGCTAAAACGTATGACTGCGGAAGGATCCTCAATTCCTTGTCCTGCATATGATTTAATATTTGGATAACGTTCTTGAAGTTCTGGACTTAAAACAGAAGCTTCTACAACTCTAAAACTTTCAAAAGTTCCATCTTCATTAGGAAACGCGACTATAATATTAGACGACTTAGTATATTTTCCTCGTTTAGGTGCATTAATCAAAGCCTCTTTAAGACCGTTTACATTAAGACTAAAAGTCTGCGTCTTTGGAAGATTTTGTTTATTAGCTTTAATGCTAGTCGTGTTGTCAATTAATTGTCTTTGCCAAAGTGTTTTGTTTTGTGCCAAAACGAAATTTGTACTTATTAGAACAATAAGTAATAGTAGTTTAATTTTCATGTTAATGGATTTATTAGAATTAGTTGCGTGTTAATATCAAAAACCTATTTTTTTAAGCCTTTAATTATGATTTTTTCAAAAAAAATTGAAATTTTTTAATCAAAACGCTGTGAAAGTATTAAATTTTTGTTAAAATAAAAATAATACAATAGGGTTTTCGTCGAACTGCAATCCAAAAAAAATCACATACGGTTTTACCGTAATTTAAACTCAGAAAATGACTACATTTTATTATTCTGATAACTAAATTACTTGAGATAATAAGTTTGACTAACAAACAAAAGAAGTAGTTGTTTGAAATTAAGTTATTGCTTAATAAATTGTTTTGTAATTATTTCACCTTCCGCAGAAAATGTAATTTGGTAGATTGCTCCTTTCAAATTACTAACATCAATGGCTTTATTTTTTACATGTCCTTTAGAAACTAACTGACCAACCATATTATATATTTCATAAGAAATGTTAGTATACGTAGATTTAATATTAAGTATATTATCTTTAACTGGATTTGGATATAAAATGATCTCGCTTTCATCCTTCAATACTATACTACTTGCTTCTACTCTAGCAGTTCCAGTTGATAAATTCACATTATCTATTGCGAAGTCTGCTTGCCAAGTATTTCCAGTAATCCTATTGAAACGTAATTGCACTCCTCCACCTATAAATGAAGAAAGATCAACATTAGCCGTTTGCCATGAATCTCCTAAGTTTCCTGAACTATTCCAAATGCTAACCCAAGTTAATCCATCATCATCACTAACTTCTAAATCAATCGTTCCCATATCTGATGCTCCATATTCGTGATAGTTGAAACTAAATGTCGCCGAAGCTTGAGCACTCAAATTAAAACAAGGCGAATTTAGTATGGCTTGTTTTGTTGGATAACCTATATTAGTCTCTGAAGCTTCAACATACAGATAGTATAATCCTTGAATTGCACTTGATGGTCCTGTTCCACCTGAAACCGTTCCATTTGCATTAATTGTCCAATCAATATCATCTGCTAACGACTGTGTCCAATCTCCTAATGTATTTTCAAATCCTTGCGTATAAGGATAAGAACTAATTCCGCGAGAACATCCATTACCTCCTGAATTTCCGTTTTCTTTTATATTGATATCATCAATTGCGAAATCTGCCTGCCATGTACTACCAGTAACTCTATTAAAACGTAACTGAACACTAGCACCTACATAGGATGAGATATCAACATTTGCAGAGAACCATTCATCTCCTAAATTTCCATTACTATTCCAAATCGACGTCCAACTCGCTCCATTATCATTACTAGCTTCTAGATCAATACTTCCCATATTTTCAGAACCAAATTGATGGTATTTGAAACTAAATGTGGCATCTGTTAAAGCTGATAAATCAAAACAAGGTGAGTTTAATATCGCTTGCTTGTTAAGATAATTAGACGCTTCTACATATAAATAATACGTGCCTTGTGATGCGCTTGATGGTCCTGTTCCACCTGAAACCGTTCCATTTGCATCAATTGTCCAATCTATATCGTCTGCTGATGATTGTGTCCAAGCTCCTAATGTGTTTTCAAAACCTTCAGCATAAGGGTAAGACGTAATTGCTCCCGAACAATCAACTCCTCCTCCATTTTGAACTGATAAGTTTACATCATCAATAGCTAAATCTGCTTGCCATGTACTACCTGTAACTCTATTAAAACGTAACTGAACACTTCCTCCAATAAAAACTCCAAGATCAACATTTGCTGTTAACCATGTATCACCTTTGTTTCCTTCACTATTCCAAATAGATGTCCAACTTTCACCATCATCATCGCTGGCTTCTAGATCAATACTCCCCATATTTTCAGAACCAAATTGATGGTATTTAAAGCTAAAATTAGCTTCTGATAAACCAGATAAATTAAAACATGGTGAATTTAAAATGGCTTGTTTGGTTGGAAACCCTACTCCAGATTCAGAAGCTTCTACATAAATATAGTACGTACCTTGAACTGCACTTGATGGTCCTGTTCCTCCCGAAATTGTTCCACTATCATCTACTGTCCAGTTTATATCATCTAATGATGATTGTGTCCAGGCTCCTAATGTGTTTTCAAATCCTTCAGTATATGGGTAAGACGTAATTTCACCAGAACATTCTGAAGATAAATTTATTACATTAACTGTTCTAACAACTTGTATAGCGTCATTTCCTGCAGCATCGCTTACATTGTAAGTCACAACATAAGTTCCAACAGCATTTGAGTTTACTGTAGCACCTCCAACACTAATATTTCCTGAAATATTACCATCAACATTATCAGTTGCTGTTGCACCTAATTCGTTATACGTGTCTCCAAGATTTAAGGTTAAAGTAGAGGCACCTATTAATGATATTACAGGAGCTTCCAGATCTCCTCCTAACATACTCACATCATCAATTGCGAAATCTGCTTGCCATGTATTTCCTATAATTCTATTAAATCGTAATTGGACATTTCCACCAACATAAGAAGACATGTCAATATTTGCGGTTAACCATGAATCTCCAATATTACCTGAGCTGTTCCAAATTGACGTCCAACTTAGGCCATCATCATCACTTGCTTCTAAATTAATACTTCCCATATCAGAAGAACCAAATTGGTGATATTTAAAACTGAAGGTTGCATCAGTTAAAGCTGACAAATCAAAACATGGTGAATTTAATATGGCTTGTTTGTTAAGAAAATTAGACGCTTCTACATATAAATAGTACGAGCCTTGAGATGCATTTGATGGTCCAGTTCCGCCTGAAACCGTTCCATTAGCATCAACTGTCCAATCAATATCATCAAATGATGATTGCGTCCAATCTCCTAAAGTGTTTTCAAATCCTTCAGCATAAGGAAAAGACGTAATTGTTCCCGAACAAACTTCTTCTATTGAATTTACTCCAGATAAATTCACATCATCTATAGCAACATCTGCTTCCCAAGTACCACCTGTAACTCTATTGAAACGTAATTTAACACTTCCTCCTACATAAGCAGAAATGTCAACATCAGCCAATAACCAAGTATTACCTTTATTTCCTACACTATTCCAAATAGATGTCCAATTTACACCATTATCAACACTCAATTCTAAATCAACACTTCCCATATCAGATGATCCATATTGATGGTATTTAAAACTGAAATTTGCCTCTGACAAACCAGTTAAATTAAAACATGGCGAATTTAATACCGCTTGTTTTGTTGGGTATCCAGTACCAGTTCCCGAAGCTTCTAAAAATATATAATATGCGCCTTGAGATGCGCTTGAAGGTCCTGTACCACTAGAAGGAGTTTCGTTTTCATCAACCGTCCAATCAATATCGTCTGTTGATGATTGTGTCCAAGCTCCTAATGTATTTTCAAATCCTTCAACATAAGGAAAGGACGTAATTTCACCTGAACAACCAGTTGTTATATTTTGTAACACTGTTAAATATAGAGTTGCATTATCTGTAGCAGGTGAAGCATTATCATCTGTTACTATATATGGAATTTCTACTGTACCTGTAAAATTTGATGCTGGTGAATAGGCGTAAGTTCCAGTATTACTTAGTGTTATTGTTCCTGCAAAACCTGTTACACCTGTATCACTTGTTCCATAAATAGATGTTGAATTCCCTAGTGGTAATGAATCATCACTAACACCATCACCATCTTTATCTACCAGAGCACTTGCAACTGTTTGATTGTCGCCTTGTGGATCATTATCATTTGTAATTACATTTCCATTTACAGGTGTATTTTCTTGTGTTTGTTTGTTATCATCTACACCTATGGTCGTATTATTTGTAGCTGTTAAACCATTTATATACTCTTCAATCCAAGTATAACCACTTGGAGCAATAGTTGTAGCTGTAGCACCATTTGGTAAATTAGAATTTCCCCAAATATTTGGAATTCCATCATTATTTGTATCAAATCCTGCAGGTCTAATATTAATAGGTGTATTACTTACCGAATTATGAAAATCTACATAATGCTGTTTATTAACTAGATCTGTTGGAGGATACGCATACCAAGCAGAAGTATTATTTGTTACATCTGAAACATAATTAGAATCAAGATTATCTCGAAATGTACCAAAACTTCCATCGGCATTTAAATATTTATTAGCTCCAGCATTCAAAGGCACAGTTGAAAGTGCTTCTGCAGCAGTTGTTATATTTGGTGCCTCACCTAATAATGTAAAAGGAGTTGTTACTCTAAAATCAGTACTAGCTAAATCCCATTGACTTGTTCCTGCATATGCTCCACTTGTTATATTTCCTCTATATCTGTATAGTTTCCAATCATCTTGTGCCTCAGTTAAGAAGGAAGGGTAAACATTTCCATCAGTATATATTCTTATATTATCTCTTTGACTAGCAGACCCGATATCTAACCAATTTACAGACCAATTAGGACTAACCGGATTAGCTGTTTTAGCTCCACTTTGGTAGTAATTACCTATTTCATTAAGCTTTGTATTATCCTTTGTAGAAACCACCATTAGTCTAGTAAACCAATTATGTACAACATTATTAATAACATCTGTTCTATCGGCAGCGATATTAGGAGTTCTATGGCTTATGTTATACCACAAATTATTTATAATACTAAAATTATTTGAAGTTGTGTTGCTACCTCCTGCTAACATTCCTGTAGCACTTTCTGCTAATATGCAATTTTGAACCGTTATATTTGAGGAAGTTCCTGTTTGACTAAAACATTCATCTCCACCCCAAGAAATTGAACAGTGATCAACTATAGAGTTCGTAAAATTATTTGCATTTAAAGCATCAACAATATCGCTAGTATAATCTGGCCTAAACCTTATATATCTTACAATTATATTATCTGCATTTGAAAAATTGACTGTTTTCCCTGTAACCGTAATTCCTCCTAGTGGTGCTGTTTGCCCAGCTATAGTTAAATTATCAGAAGTAATCACTAATGTACTTGTTAATTCTATAGTACCACTTACATCAAATACTATAATTCTATTTGAAGAACTTGTAGCATCTCTAAGACTTCCTGTACCACTATTATTTAAGTTAGTAACATGATAAACAGTACCACCACGGCCACCTGTTGCATAAGCTCCAGCTCCAGCAGCAGTTGGAAAGGCTTTAATAGGTTGCGCATTGATTGATGTTAGAGCAAAAAAGAGAATAAACAACAATATAATTTGTTTAAGTACTCGACTAGGCTTAAAATTAAAATAGTTGTTTTTATTAATTAATATATAATTTTCTATAACGCTTATTGAATCCATAGATTCATTTATCGTAGTGTCAATTTTGTTCATAATGACAATTAGTTCAACTTGTTAATTCAAAATTTATAAAAAGCAATATTGCTACAGATAAACAAGTAGAAAATTTGGTTTAGTAGAAGAGGGGTTTTCAATATAAAATCAGAAGTAATAAAAAAAAAACCACGTTTTGTTAAGCGTTAAACTACGTGACTTTTTTCTATATAATTACTTAAAAACCATGCAAATATATAAATTAATGTTTCATACATAAATTTATATTATATTTTTTATTTTTTTTAACACATGTGTGAAAAAGCCTACTTAAAAAAAGTCATCTCATATTTATTTTTTAATTAAAATTAAGAATTGACTACATTTACCTATGCAGAATAAAAAATTATTAGAGGTAAATAATCTCTCCATTTCTTTTTCTTCGGAAGGTGTTGAAAAAGAAATCATACACACCATATCATACCACATAAATACGAATGAAATTTTAGGGGTTGTAGGTGAATCTGGTTCTGGAAAGTCGGTTTCTTCTTTAGCTATTCTAGGCTTGCTTCCAAAGAACATTTCAAAAATCACTCAAGGTTCAATTTTGTTTGATTCACAAGATTTGACAACACTTAAATCTAGACAATTTCAGAAAATAAGAGGACACAAAATCGCAATGATTTTTCAAGAACCAATGAGTTCTTTAAATCCGTCAATGACTTGCGGAAAACAAGTTATTGAAATTTTACTTCAACATACAAATTTATCTAAAGCAGATGCTAAAACCGAAACTTTAGCACTGTTTGAAAAAGTTAAATTACCATCACCTCAACGGATTTATGATGCGTATCCTCATGAAATTTCTGGCGGACAAAAACAACGTGTCATGATTGCGATGGCAATTGCCTGTAAACCAAAAATTCTAATTGCAGATGAGCCAACAACTGCTTTAGATGTCACAGTTCAAAAAGATATTATTTTGTTACTTAAAGAACTTCAAAGAGAAGAGCAAATGAGTATCATTTTTATTTCTCATGATTTGTCTTTAGTGTCTGAAATCGCAGACCGTATTATGGTGATGTATCAAGGAAATATTGTTGAACAAGGTGAGGTTGAGCAAGTTTTCAAATTTCCGAAGGATTTATATACAAAAGCATTAATCAACTCTAAACCGTCAATGAAAACGCGATTAAAACAATTGCCCACTATTGATGATTTTATTAATAATACCACAAAATCTGAAATTGTAACTTCTGAAGAACGTGCTAAAATTCACAAAAAAATATACTCTAAAAAACCACTTTTAGAGATCATTAATCTTGAAAAAGAATTCATTTCAAAATCTGGTTGGTTTTCAAAACCAGAAACATTTAAAGCTGTAAATAATGTGTCTTTTAAATTATATAAAGGTGAAACTTTAGGCTTAGTTGGAGAATCTGGTTGTGGGAAATCGACACTTTCAAACGCTATTTTACAATTAGACAAAGCGACAGCTGGATTCATTTTATATCAAGGTTTGGATATCACAAAACTATCAAGATCTGCTATACGAAAACTTAGAAAAGAAATTCAAATTATATTTCAAGATCCTTATGCGTCTTTAAATCCTAGATTAACAGTTGGTAATGCAATAATGGAACCTATGAAAGTTCACGGTATTGGAACATCTGAAGACGATAGAAAACAACGCGTTTTAGAATTATTATTAAAAGTAGGTTTAGACGAAACGTATTTTAATCGCTATCCTCATGAGTTTTCTGGTGGACAACGTCAGCGTATTGGTATTGCAAGAGCCGTAGCTTTAGAACCTCAACTCATTATATGTGATGAGTCGGTTTCAGCATTAGATATTTCTGTACAAGCTCAAGTTTTAAATTTACTTAATGACCTCAAAAGCAACTATGGTTTTACTTATATATTTATATCACATGATTTAGCTGTGGTTAAATATATGTCTGACCAATTAATTGTTATGAATAAAGGTGAAATTGAAGAAATGGATGATGCAGATGTCATTTATAACCATCCACAAAAAGAATACACTAAAAAACTTATTCATGCTATTCCCAAGGGATTATAGCATGAATATTTTTTTAGTTAGGGTTAAGACACTTTTAAGCAATTTGAATGTGTTTTGAAAACTAGTAGTAAGCTTGCTTTCGGTATTTGTAGGTTTAGGTAAATTTGGGGCAAAAAAGTTCATTGAGTTAAAATTATGATAGATTTGGGGCAAATCATAAATCTAGGTTACACATTAAATATCTTATTCCGATTTGGTTTTGTAAACATAATATCCTTTTTCAATTAATCAGCCTAAATACATAATTAATCGATGAAATACATTTAATTTTAACATTCAACACCTAGTTAACAGAATATTCTTACAATAATTTTATTTAATATGATCTTCGGAAATGAAAAAAGCCACTTAGAAAGTGGCTAAATATATATCTCACATTGCTCAAAACAACGCTATAATTATTATGAGTTCTATAAATCCATTTCTGGAATATCGCCTTCAATTATCAAAGTTCCTTCTGTAGCATTTTGAATCTCCTCTACCGAAACTCCTGGAGCACGTTCTAGTAACTTAAAACCTTTTGGTGTAATTTCTAAAACGGCAAGATTAGTGACGACTTTTTTTACACATGCAACTCCAGTTAAAGGCAAAGAACATTTTTTTAATAATTTTGAAGCTCCTGCTCTATTTGTATGCATCATAGCAACTATAATATTTTCTGCACTAGCAACAAGATCCATTGCTCCTCCCATTCCTTTTACCATTTTACCTGGTATTTTCCAATTGGCGATGTCGCCTTCTTCAGACACTTCCATAGCACCAAGAATAGTTAAATCAACATGTTGACCTCTAATCATTGAGAAACTCATTGCACTATCAAAAAAACTTGCTCCTGGTAATGTGGTGATGGTTTGCTTTCCTGCATTAATAATATCTGCATCTTCCTCACCTTCAAAAGGAAAAGGTCCCATACCCAAAACTCCATTTTCACTTTGAAATTCTACTTCTATATCTTCTCTCACATAATTAGCCACAAGAGTAGGAATCCCAATACCGAGATTTACATAATATCCATCTTGTACTTCTTTTGCTATTCTTTTTGCTATTCCGTTTTTATCTAACATATTTAATCTCTTTGTCTAACAGTTCTTTGTTCTATTCGTTTCTCGTAGGTTTCTCCCTGAAAAATACGTTTCACAAAAATACCTGGAATATGAATTTGATTAGGGTCTAAAGTTCCAACAGGAACTAACTCTTCTACCTCAGCAACCGTTATTTTTGCTGCTCCACACATATTTGGGTTAAAATTTCTTGCTGTTCCTTTAAAAACTAGATTTCCTGCTGCATCTCCTTTCCAAGCTTTAATAAAAGCAAAATCTGCTTTAAAAGCATATTCTAAAACATACATTTTACCGTCAAATTCTCTAGTTTCTTTACCTTCAGCAACTTCAGTTCCATAACCTGCAGGAGTATATATTGCAGGAAATCCAGCTTGAGCTGCTCTACAACGTTCTGCTAAAGTTCCTTGTGGAATTAACTCCACTTCTAATTCTCCAGATAACATTTGTCGTTCAAACTCATCATTTTCTCCTACATAAGAAGAGGTCATTTTATCTATTTGTTTGCCTTGCAGTAATAATCCTAATCCAAAATCATCTACTCCTGCATTATTAGAAATACATTTGAGTCCTTTTGTCCCTAAACGAACTAACTCTGCTATAGAATTTTCGGGAATTCCTGATAACCCAAAACCACCAAACATAAAGGTCATATTATCACTAACTCCCTTTAATGCTTCTTGAACATTAGCTACTTTTTTATTGATCATTTGTGTTTATTTTTTGCTACGGAAATTTACGAAATAAATTTATCATTGAGAAAATTCTGAAACCCTAAAGAATCTATGTCTATTATTATAATTAAGAGATTCTTCTCTCTATACCTGAACCATACTTAGTATGACTTTTAAAATAAAAAAAAGCCATTCAAAATTGAATGGCTCATTATATTTCCGAAGAAAAGACTTTTTTAAAAATCAATAACACCATCTAAATCATCATCAGGATCTGCATCATCATCTCCATTACCTTCCCATTTACTGCAATCTACTTCTATAGATAAGTTTGCTGGTTTCTCAAAATCAGCTTTAGAAATATCTAACTCTTTATCACCATAACATGATTTCATGTACATTCCCCAAATTGGCAATGCCATAGAAGCACCTTGACCATAAGAAATATGTTTAAAGTGTGCTGCTCTATCTTCTGCTCCAACCCAAACACCTGTAACTAAGTTTGGCACCATTCCCATGAACCAACCATCACTTTGGTTTTGAGTAGTTCCCGTTTTTCCTGCTATTGGGTTTGTTAGTTCGTAAGGATATCCTGTTATAATTTCTTTATATAAGGTTTGATTTGTTCTCCAAGAATCTCTCAGTCTACTACCTGAACCAGCTTCTACGACACCTTGCATTAAGTTTACTGTTGTGTAAGCTACTTCTGCACTCAGTACATCTTTAGTTTCTGGTGTAAATTGATACAAGACCGTTCCGTTTTTATCTTCAATACGCGTCACCATGACTGGTTTGTTGTATACGCCTTTATTAGCGAAAGTTGCATACGCAGCTACCATTTCATAAACACTTATATCTGGTGTTCCTAATGCGATTGCAGGAACTGCAGGAATTTCTGAAGTAATTCCTAAGTTTTTTGCCATATCAACAACCGGCTCTGGACCTACTTTATCCATCAAACGAGCTGTTGCTGTGTTTACTGAGTTTCCTAATGCAGACTTTAAAGTTAAAAAACCATCATAACGACCATCAGAGTTTTTAGCTGTCCAAGGTTCTGGGTTTCCATATTTATTAGCTTCAATTGTAATTTGTTGTCTTGGTATAGTATCACAAGGCGATAAATGCAATTGATCAATTGCTGTTGCATATACAAATGGTTTAAATGTAGAACCTACTTGACGCTTTCCTAACTTCACATGATCATATTGAAAATGTCTAAAATTCATACCACCAACCCATGCTTTTACATGACCTGTTTGAGGATCCATAGACATCATACCTGGTTGTAAAAATGATTTATAATAACGCATAGAATCCATAGGCTTCATTATCGTATCTATTTCGCTTGGCTGACCTTCTTTCCATGCAAAAACACTCATTTGTGTAGGTTTTTGAAACGATGCTATAATTTCTTTGTCAGATTTACCTTGTGATTTCAAAACTCTCCAACGTTCTGAACGTCTCATTCCAGAGTTCATTAACGCTTCAATTTCTTCTTTTTCAAGATCCAAAAATGGTGCTGTTTTATTTCTATCTGGTGTGTTTTGATTATCAAATTCGGCTTGCAATCTTGGCATATGACGTCCTACTGCTTCTTCTGCATAGTGCTGCATTCTAGAATCTATGGTTGTGAAGATTTTGAGTCCGTCGTTATATAAATTATATTTAGAACCGTCTGGTTTTGGATTCTCTTTGATCCAATCTTTCATGAACTTATCTAAGTATGCTCTAAAATAAGTTGCTGATCCTTCACGATGAGATTCTGGTGAATAATTTAAATCGAGTTGCGTATTTTGAAGACTATCTTTTACACTTTCGGAAATGTACTCATATTTATACATTTGAGCTAAAACCACATTTCGTCTGTTTCTTACACCTTCTGGATTTCTGTGTGGTCTTGGGTTGTATAGTGATGAATTTTTAAACATCCCAACTAACATTGCAGATTCTTTAAGCTGTAAGTCTTTAGGCTCTTTTCCGAAGTAAATACGAGACGCACTTCTTATTCCGTCGGCATTATTTCCGAAGTCATAAATATTAAAATACATCGCAATGATCTCTTCTTTAGTATATTGACGCTCTAAACGTGTTGCAATGACCCATTCTCTTACTTTTTGAAAAATACGTTGAATCTTATTTGAAGAGACTTGTTTTGTAAACAGTTGCTTAGCTAATTGTTGTGAGATGGTACTTGCTCCACCTCCTTTACCCATTTTTACAATGGCTCTAACTGTACCTCTAAAATCAATACCTGAGTGGTCGTAATGTCTTATATCTTCGGTAGCAACTAAAGCATCAACCAATTCTTTTGGTAGCTCTTCATAATCTACAGGAGTTCTATTATCATCTAAATAAAACTTTCCAAGTGTTTGATCATCTGATGATATAATTTCTGTTGCTAAAAACGTTTTTGGGTTTTCTAAAATAGTATGATCTGGCATTTCACCTAAAAGTCCCCAAGATGCTAATAGAAACATTAAGAAAAATGCGACAACGCCTCCTGTAAAAATAATCCAGAAACGTCTAACATATTTTGAAAAGTCTTGAGCGTTTTCCTTAGCGGTTTTTTTCTTTGCTACCGTTTTTTTTGCCATAATCAATTTGTTTGCGAATGCTCTATTCTAAAACCAACATCTGTGATGCCTTCTAATTTATCAATGCCATTGATACTTCCGTTTTCTCTCATAGCATGTTGTACGTTAATTGTATATTCCCCATCTTCATCAAAAACAAATGGTTCATTATATCCTTTATACCACAATTTACTTTCTTTAATATCTGTAAATCCAGTACCTAAAAATGTACCATCTGGATTTGCCATTTTATATTCTAAAGTGTCTTTTTGGGTTTTACCATTTGGGTAATTAAGCTCTACAATTAAACGTAAATTACTAAATTTATAATCCTCAGTATTTCGTAAGTTAACATACAAATTATAGGCATTTGTTGTATCTGGTGGTACGACCTTAAAGGTGACTATATTGTCTTTATCCCATTGTCCAGATACAGACTTATATTCATCAAAAACACGATTAGAGTCACAAGACACAATGCTCAACACAAGTAATACACATAGTATCCAATATTTATTTTTTTGCATCACTATTATTTGCATTTTTTGGGTTTTTTCTGCGTTGGTTTTGTCTACCCTTATTGTTTTTACGTTTCTTTTTACGTTTTGGACCATCAAATCGTGTTAAACTATCTTGACCAACAACGTTTTCAAACTCTGTTTTAGTATCTTCTATCAATACAGAAGCATACTCTTCTAAGCTTGCCACTTTTTCTCTTTTCTTGTTTTTTTCTATTATTTCGTTGGCTTGATCAGTAGTCAGTACGTGCCAATTCATCCATTCTCCTTCATAAGCATACCAGAGATGACCTTTAAAAATATCTGTCTTTTGACAGACAGCTTTTCCTTTTTCTGTAAATAGCTTAGTATCTGATTTAGGGAAAGCTTTTAAAGCATCCAAGTAGGCGTCTAACTCATAATTTAAACAGCACTTTAACTTCCCACATTGTCCAGCTAATTTTAATGGATTTAATGATAATTGTTGGTAACGTGCGGCAGATGTACTTACAGATCTAAAATCTGTTAACCATGTTGAACAACATAATTCTCTACCACATGAACCAATACCTCCAAGACGAGCTGCTTCTTGACGAAATCCAACTTGTTTCATCTCAATTCGTGTTCTGAATTCTCGTGCAAAAAGTTTAATAAGTTCTCTAAAATCCACACGTTCTTCTGCTGTGTAATAAAAAGTCGCTTTACTTGCATCTCCTTGATATTCAATATCTGAGATTTTCATTTGAAGTTTTAAGTCAATAGCAAATTGTCTTGCTTTGACTTTCATAGGTTCTTCTTTATCTCTTGCTGCAGACCAAATATCGATATCTTTTTGACTCGCTTTACGATAAATCTTCATGACGCTTTCTTCATCATCAATATTTACTTTTTTACGTTTCATTTGAACTCTTACTAATTCTCCAGTAAGTGTTACCATACCAATATCATGACCAGAACTCGCTTGAGTTGCAACAATATCTCCTATGCTTAACGTTAAATTTTCGGTGTTTTTATAGTATAATTTTCGTCCGTTTTTAAAACGTACTTCGACACCAATAAAAGGTTCTTGACCTTCCGGTAATGTCATGTTGGCTAACCAATCAAAAACGGTGAGTTTATTGCAGCTATCTGTGCCGCAAGTCCCATTGTTTTTGCATCCTTTTGGTTGTCCATCCTTGCCAGTTGAGCAACTTTTACAACTCATGAAATTTTATATATAATTTGATAGCCTGAAGAAGTTATCAAATGAAGATTAATGATTCTTTTGAAATGTAAATATAAGATTAATTATCCATAAAAATAATGAAAGAGGAGTTGACTCATTTCACATTAATACATTTGATACAAAAGACTTATATTTAATGTATTACAAAAATAATGCTCACGTTTTTATTTGTTTTCGATGAATATATATAATCTTAAAAACTATCAATTATGAATTCAAAAATTACGTTATTCGTTTTTACACTCTTTATAACTGGATTTTGCTTTGCACAAACTCCAAATTCTGAAGTTGGTGGAGGAGAATTTATTTTCAATCCTGAAAAATCTCCTTGTATAACTTTGGAAGAAAGGAGCAATATTATTGAAACATTGCAACTCAGTATCGAAGATTTAAGATTACAAAATAGATTATCGTTTTCTGAAGCTCAAAGAGGAAGTCACCCGCTTTTTATTTGGCCTTTAAAAAAAGCTGATGGTTCTGCGTACAATGAAATTTATGGAATTTCCGGTTATGTAGACCATAATACTGGTTTTCCAAACCAACTTACAGATTTTAACTGCGGAACTAGAACTTACGACAATAATAGTGGTTATAACCATCAAGGTGTAGATATGTTTACATGGCCATTTGGATGGAAAATGATGGATAATGATAAGGTAGAAATCATTGCTGCAGCTCCAGGACAAATTATCGCCAAAAATGATGGTGAATTTGATAGAAGTTGCAATTTTAACAATAACATCTGGAATGCCATTTATGTGCAACATAACGATGGTAGTATCGCTTGGTATGGACATATGAAAAATGGCTCAACAAGCTCTAAAAATGTTGGAGATATGGTTGCCCAAGGTGAATATTTGGGTGTTGTTGGTAGTTCTGGGAATTCTACAGGGCCACATTTACATTTTGAAGTTTACACAGATAACACCTATTCACAATTGGTAGATCCTTATGCTGGAAACTGTAATAACATGAATCCAGATTCGTGGTGGGAATCACAAAGAGCCTATAATAATCCTGGTATAAATGCAGTTTTAACTCATACTGCAGATCCTATTTTTCCAACATGCCCAACTACAGAAATAACTAATGAAAGCAATCAATTTAATATTAATCAAACGATTCATTTTGCTGTGTATTTAAAAGATCAAGTGACTGGAACTAGTGTAAATCTTAGATTAATTAAACCTGATAATACGGATTTGTATAATTGGGATTTTGAGTTAACAGATGATTATTATGCATCTTGGTGGAGATGGATTTTCACCCTTGACATTCAAGGTGAATGGAAATGGGAAGCAACTTATGAAGGAGAAACTGTAACACATAGTTTTAATGTTGGTGACCCTTTAAGTGTTGAAGAAAATGATTTTAGTCAAACTTCTGTGTATCCTAATCCTTTTAACGATGTTATAAATATTTCTTCTACTAAAAACATTATTAAAGCAAATGTGATTGATATTCTTGGGAAGACTGTTGTTTCTTTGCAGCAAATTTCCGAAGGAATAAAAAGTATCGACCTTTCTTCACTATCTAACGGCATGTACTTTCTAATACTACAAAGTGATTCTTTAGAGAAAAAGACCATTAAATTGATAAAAGATTAATGCTAAAAAAGGCTCCATTTAGGAGCCTTTTTTATTTTGAAAATGATTCGGAAATGTTTCTCAAATCTTTTTTATAAGGTAAATGATCTGCTCTTCCTTTTTTGAATATATCATTGCTATTGCCTTGGCCTTTACGAAGTGCTTTTTGCTCCTCAAAAGGTAATCTATGAATTTCCATACAATTTGTAGAACAACAATTTTCCATTTGTTCTTTGCAGCTGTCACATTGTATAAATAATAAATGACAAGCTTCATTAGCACAATTAGTATGCAAATCGGCAGGATTTCCGCATTGATGGCAATTGGCAATGACGTCGTCACTTATACGTTCAGATCGACGTTCATCAAACACAAAGTTTTTACCTATAAACTTGTTTTCTAAGTCATTAGATTCTACTTGTCGTACATAGTTGATAATACCACCATCTAATTGATACACGTTTTTAAAACCTTTATGTTTATAATAAGCACTTGCTTTTTCACATCTAATTCCGCCAGTACAATACATGACTAGATTTTTATCTTCCTTATGTTCTTTTAAATCTTCTTCTATAATGTCTAGAGATTCTCTAAATGTATCTACATCTGGAGTGACAGCATTTTTAAAATGGCCTATTTCACTTTCATAATGATTTCTCATATCAACCAAAACGGTATTTGGATCTTCAATGAGGTCATTAAATTTTGAAGCATCAACATGAACCCCTTTGTTAGTGACATCAAAAGTGTCATCATTGAGTCCATCTGCCACAATTTTTTGACGCACTTTTACTTTTAGTTTTAAAAAGGCGAAGTTATCATGCTCAATTGCAACATTTAATCTTACGTTTTCTAAAAAAGTAATGGTATCTAAATGATTTTTGAACATGTCAAAATTTTCTGCAGGAACGGAAAGTTGAGCATTTATGCCTTCCTGAGCGACATAAATTCGTCCTAAGACTTCTAACTCATCCCATGCTAAGAACATGTGATTTCTAAAAATTTGTGTATTTCTAATTTTGGCGTACTTATAGAAAGAGATTGTTAAGCGTTCTTTTCCCGCTTTTTCAATAAGTTCTGCTCTTTCTTTCGCACTTAAGTTATTGTACAGTTGCATGCTATACTAATTTTAAGGTTAAAAAAATTACATCCTTGTTTAAACTTCGATGTATATGGATGCAAAGGTAGGGAAAGTTGAGTATTAAATAAAACGTATAAAAAAGCCCTGCGGATTTGAAAAAACAGGGCTTTTTTAGAGGACTAACTCGTTATTAATATTTTTAATTTTGTCTTAAAAACACATAACGAGTTAGCCACCATCGGCTTTACAATTACTATTCACAAGAATAGCAACTGAAGAACCTGATACGTTGTTAAAAATAATTTTTCTAAAAAATCTCATCTTTAATAAGAATTTAAGTTTGTTGGATATGCTTTATCCTATACATTATTATTAAAAAACATGATGTCTTGAAGCTATTCAAACGATGTCGCACACTTTCTAAATCAATAAAAAGTACAAAGTTGTAAGTTTCAATGTATCAATAATCTTTAATCTCATTTACAGATTTAAAGCTTCTTTTTCATTGCAAGATTTCCCAATCTCAATTAGTAGATGCAAAAAGTTTAAAAAGGTTGCGTCATAAGTCAAAAAAAAATAAAAGATGTTGTATTTTAGCTAACCCTTTTAAAAGGAGATTAATTATATAAATAACAAGGAAATGAGCAGTGAAAAAGACGCAAAATTAAAAGCATTAAAATTAACTTTAGATAAATTAGATAAAGCTTACGGAAAGGGAACAGTAATGAAAATGAGCGACCAAGCAGTCGTAGATGTTGAAGCTATTTCTTCTGGATCTTTAGGTTTAGATATTGCCTTAGGAGTTGGTGGATATCCTAGAGGACGAGTTGTAGAAATATATGGACCAGAATCTTCTGGTAAAACCACTTTAACTTTACATGCCATCGCTGAGGCTCAAAAAGCTGGAGGTATTGCTGCATTTATTGATGCTGAGCATGCATTTGATCGTTTTTATGCTGAAAATTTAGGTGTAGACATAGATAATCTTATCATTTCACAACCTGATAATGGTGAACAAGCATTAGAAATCGCAGATAATTTAATTCGTTCTGGTGCTATTGATATCGTCGTTATTGATTCGGTTGCTGCCTTAACTCCAAAAAGTGAAATTGAAGGCGAAATGGGAGATTCTAAAATGGGATTACATGCTCGTTTAATGTCTCAAGCATTAAGAAAATTAACAGGATCAATTAGTAAAACAAATTGTACCGTAATTTTCATTAATCAATTACGTGAAAAAATTGGTGTTATGTTTGGTAACCCAGAAACTACAACTGGTGGTAATGCTTTAAAGTTTTATGCTTCAGTTAGATTAGATATTCGTCGTTCTACTCAAATTAAAAATACAGATGGAGGCGTAATGGGTAACAAAACCAGAGTTAAAGTTGTTAAAAACAAAGTGGCTCCACCTTTTAGAATGTGTGAATTTGATATCATGTATGGAGAAGGTATTTCTAAAGTTGGAGAAATATTAGATGTCGCTGTAGAGCAAGAAATCATTAAAAAGAGTGGCTCATGGTTTAGCTATGGTGAAACCAAATTAGGTCAGGGTAGAGATGCTGTTAAGGCATTGATTAAAGACAACCCTGAATTAATGGATGAACTAGAAGAAAAAGTTAGGGCAAATATTAACTCTAAGGACTAAAAAACAGCATCAAAAAATAAAAAATCCCTCTTTTTGGGATTTTTTTTGTTTTAAGACGCAACCTTTTTGTAATTTCTGTATCTACATGATGAAATCATATATGTTTCAAAATTAATTTATATAAATGAAGAAGATTTTTTTATTAAGCTTTTTAATAACCTTATTAGTCTCTTGTACTCCTGATGACAGTCAATTAAGCTTTCATACTGAAGTATTGCCAATTGAAAGTGTAACGATTCCTGAGGAATTTCAATTTGGTCAAGTCTATGAAATAGGTGTCACTTATTTTAGACCATCTGGTTGTCATATTTTCAACAATTTCTATTACGATATCAATGATAATGAACGCATTGTTGCTGTAATTAACACCGTTTATGATGATCAACCTTGTGATATTTATGAACAAGGAGAAAATGAAGTAGAGGTCTCTTTTAACTTTCAGGTTAATAGTTACGAGACTTACACTTTTAAGTTTTTTCAAGGACTAGATGAAAATGATAATGACATCTACTATATCGTAGAAGTACCAGTTGTACAATAAATTAATTAAACCATAATTATGTGAGTTTAGACCAACTCATTAAAGGCTGTAAACGTAATGATACTCAAGCTCAAAGTCAATTATACAAGCTGTATGCTAGTAAATTGTTTTCGGTTTGTTTAAAGTATTCGCGCAATTATGTCGAAGCCGAAGATAATTTACAAGACGCCTATTTAACGATTTTTAAAAAGATTGGTCAATTTAAAAGTCAAGGATCGTTAGAAGGTTGGATGAAACGTATTACCATCAACACTGCTTTGCAACGGTATAGAAGCGCTGGTGTTTTTGACATTATAAATGAAGATCAAATTGAAGATGTAACTGTAGAAGTTGATGACGATGATATGAGCATTGATTATCTACTTAACATCATTCAAGAATTGCCAGATCGTTACCGTTTGGTATTTAATTTATATGCCTTAGATGATTACTCGCACAAAGAAATTGCTGCGATGTTAAACATATCAACAGGCACATCAAAATCAAATTTAGCGAGAGCTCGCTTGATTTTAAAAGAGAAAATAAAACAATATAAAGCGAGTCCCAATTCGCAAAGTATATAATGAGTGAAAAGAAAAACATAGACAAACTCTTTAAAGAGCAACTTAAAAATTTTGAAGTTGCTCCAAATGATACTGTCTGGGAAAACATTGAGGCAGAACTCAATAAAGACAAACGTAAACGTAGAGTAATTCCAATTTGGTGGAAAGTTGCTGGAGTTGCTGCTGCTCTAATATTAATGTTTACGGTAGCTAACACCTTCTTTAATGTATCTGAAAATGCAATTGAAAAAGAAATTGTTGATACAGAAAAATCTAAGAATAATTCCACAAATAATAATGACCAACCAAATGGTAGTGAATTAAATACTTCTGAAGATTTAGAACAACAACCTATTGTAGATCGTGAAAATAATTCCGATACTTCGACTAAGCTCAGCACAAGCGAGAACAACGAGAACAACAATAACAATACACCTCAAAATAAGCTCACAACCACTAAAGTAGACAATAAAACAAGTGTTACGATTTCCGAAGACAATGAAAAAACAGAAAGTGACAAGAACAGTACTAATACTCTTAAAAATAAATCTATAATTAAGAACAAATCGTTACAAGGTGATGCCGTTGTTTCTTATGAAAAAAATAATCTTGAAGTCGATAAAGAGACTAATAATAGTAAGCTTAAAACCAAAAATACTGTTGTAAAAAACGCTAATAACAATACTCCTCAAGATGAAGAGCTTAAAAATGATATTAGAAAGAATAAATCTGAAATTGATAAACTCATAAATCAAACTAAGAGTAAGACTTCTACTCAGGTAACTACGACTAATACTTCTGAAAAAGAAAAAAGTGAAACACTAATAGACACCTCAAAAACAAAGGAAATAACAGAAAATGCTATAGAAAAAGCCATTGCTGAAACTGAAACTGAAGATAATGAAAAGGTTAATGATTCTATTAATCCTTTATTAAAACGTTGGAGTCTTGCTCCAAATATGGCTCCTGTATATTTTAACACATTAGGAAAAGGATCTCCAATTGATGAACAGTTTGTAGGCAATACAAAAGAGGGAGATATTAATTTAAGTTACGGTATCAAAGGCGCTTATGCTATCAATAAAAAGTTTACAATTAGAGCTGGAGTTAACAAAGTTAATTTGGGATATTCTACTAATGATGTAGTTGCATTTAGTAATCCAAATGCGTCTAGCACAAGTCGCGCTTTACAAAATGTATCTTCAAACGATTCTACAACCACTTACATTAGTGCCAGTAATTTTAGTTTTGCTACAGGTCCAGAAGTTTTGTTTATTAAAGAACAAGGATCAATTAGCCAACAATTAGGATTTATAGAAGTGCCTATTGAATTAGAATACAACGTGCTTGACACTAAAATTGGAGTCAATCTTATTGGTGGTTTTAGCACCTTATTTTTAAGCGATAATGATGTGTATTCTGTAGAAAGTAACGGAAACAAAACACGTTTAGGTGAAGCATCAAATATTAATGATATGAGTTATAGTGCCAATTTTGGAATTGGTATTAACTATAATATTTCAAAACAATTACGATTTAATCTTGAGCCCACGTTCAAGTATCAAATAAACACATTTAATAATACATCTGGTGACTTCCAACCGTATTTTATTGGTGTTTATACAGGACTTAGTTTTAAATTTTAGGTTTTTTAGTTGGTTAGATAATTATTGCAAAAGCAATAATGACGAAAAGCTACTCCGTGCCAGGAGTAGCTTTTTTGTTTAAGATCGTTTTGCTATCAAAAACATTCAATTGGTTGAGTATTAATTGATATGTTTGAGCATTTATTGTTTTTGTATCTTTAATGTTTAATCCTTTAGTAGGAATAAAACGATGCACTTTTGAACGCATTTTTCCTGGACCACCACTTAAAAACGTATAAGAAAATCGCTTTTTATTATCACCAAAAGTTATAGGTACAATTGGGATTTGATGATTGATTGCCATTCTAAATGCACCATCTTTAAAATCATCTAATACAATGCTTTCATCTGGCACACCACCTTCTGGAAAAATACAAATACTCATGCCTTGCTTTAAACGTCGTTGTGCTCTTAAAAACACTGTTTGTCTGCTTTTTGCATCATTTCTATCTACCAAAATACTGGTTCGTTTATAGAAAAAACCAAATAACGGAATTTTTGCTAACTCTGCCTTACCAACAAATACAAACGGATTTTTAACCGTCACCAACATCAACATAATATCTGCCATTGAGGTATGATTAGCAACAAACATGTAGCTTTCATTCTTCTTCGGAATTTCCTCACGCTCAATCTTAACTCTAAAACCCATCCCAATGAGAATGAACCAAGCCCAAAGGCGAGCAATTCTAAAAAATAATGGATACCAAGACTCTTTTAAAATTGAAACGACCAATACTGGAAAAAACACAAGTATTGGTATTGCTACCAATATGTAGAACCAAATGCGATATAACGTGTAAAATATGTTCTTAAAAATCTTCATTGGGCTCAAAACTACTTAAATTAATTCAACATTTCTACTAAAAAAATTACCTTTGCTGACGATATAGTCTGAAGACAGAAATTAACATCCTATATCAAAACGATTAAACTAATTAAAAAAGATTCCCGTTTTTACGGGAAGTGAACATGGCAAGAATACTCACAGGAATACAAAGCACAGGAACACCACATTTAGGAAATATATTAGGCGCTATTTTACCAGCTATTAACATGGCTAACGACACCAAAAATGAGTCGTATCTATTTATCGCTAATATGCATACACTCACACAAATTAAAAATGCTGAAGAATTACGTCACAATACGTATTCGGTTGCTGCAACTTGGTTAGCATTTGGTCTAGATATTAACAAAACAGTATTTTATAGACAAAGTGATATTCCGCAAGTTACTGAGTTAGCTTGGTATTTAAATTGCTTTTTTCCTTACAAACGCTTAATGTTGGCACATGGTTTTAAAGACAAAGCAGACCGTTTAGATGATGTCAACTCTGGCCTATTTATGTATCCAATGCTTATGGCTGCCGATATTTTGTTGTATGATGCCGAAATAATTCCTGTAGGAAAAGATCAACTGCAGCACTTAGAAATGACTCGTGATGTAGCATCGCGTTTTCATGCGCAAATGGGAGAGACTTTTGTATTGCCAGAAGCAAAAATACAAGAACACACCAAACTCATCCCAGGAACCGATGGTGAAAAAATGAGTAAAAGTAGAAATAACTTTATCAATATATTTTTACCAGAAAAGAAACTACGCAAGCAAATCATGTCTATTGAAACCGATAGTACACCTCTAGAGGAACCAAAAGACTGGGCTACTTGTAACTGCTTTGCGCTTTATAATTTATTAGCTTCAGAAGATGAAATTCATAATATGAAAGCCAATTACGAAAATGGAGGCTATGGTTATGGTCACGCAAAACAGGCGTTATATGAACTCATACTTTCTAAGTTTTCTACGGAAAGAGAACGTTATAACCATTATATGTCTAACCTTAACGAAATTGATGACGCATTAGCTATAGGAGCAACAAAAGCTAAAGTTGTTGCTAATGCTGTTTTAACTCGTGTTCGTGGTAAGGTTGGGTATTAAATTAACTCAAACAATTTTCCAGGTAAAGGTCGAGTCAATCCTTTTAATTCCATAGTTAATAAAATACCTGCCACTTTAAAAGTTGGGAGTTCACATTGTATTGCAATCACATCTAATAACTGTGCGTCCTTATCTTTTAAAAAATTATAAATGGTTTTTTCTTCGGAATTTAACTCAACAAACAACTGTTTTTGAATAGCAGGCTTGGTATTATTCTCTAATTGCCAATTAAGTAAATATGGAACATCCATAGGGTTTGATAATAAATATGCTTGTTGCGTTTTTATTAAATTATTACAACCAATACTTTGACTATCAGTTGCGCGACCAGGAACAGCAAATACATCTTTTCCATAAGAATTAGCTATATCTGCAGTAACAAGACTTCCTCCTTTTTCAGCAGATTCTATAACAATCGTGGCTTCGCTCATACCAGCAATAATACGGTTTCGCTTTAAAAAGTTATTTCTATCAAAAGCATCTGAACTCCAAAAATCAGTGAGGAATCCACCATTTTCTTCAACTTGTGTCATATACTTTTTATGCGTTTTAGGATAAATTTGATTTAACCCATGCGCCAAACAACCAATCGTTTGAAGCTTGTGTTTAATTGCCGATTTTTGTGCTGTGATATCTGTTCCGTAGGCAAAACCCGAAACTATGATAGGATCAAAAGGAACCAATTGCTCAATGAGTTTCTCGCAAAATGCGACTCCGTAAGTCGTAATTTTTCGAGTTCCAATAACACTAATAATTCGTTTTTGTTTAAGATTAACGTTACCCACTTGAAATAGTAAAATTGGACTATCGATACAATGTTTCAATCGTTCTGGATAGTCTTCATCTGTAAAGTACAAGCATTTAATGTCATTATCTTTTATGAATTGGAGTTCGTTTTCGGCATCTTTTAAATGTTTAGAATTAAAAAGCCCTTTAATTGTAGATGTTCCAATCCCATCAATTTTAAGAAGATTGTTTTGTTTTTCTTTCAATACACCTTCAGCAGAACCACAGTGATTAATTAATTTTTTGGCAGTAATATCTCCAACTTTTGGAACGTGTTGCAGTGCTAAAACATAAATTAATTCTTGATCAGTCATTTTATAGTATATTTTCTATATGCAAGAAACAAATTTTAGACTGTTAATAACTACTTGAAATGATGTTTTTTTCGCATTGAAAAATTTTTAACTTTGTTTTTATGCAATTAGAAACTTACATCAGCGATTTATTATATAGATACGATTGTGTTATTGTACCTCAGTTTGGCGCATTTTTAACGCATCGTGTTTCAGCAAAATTAAACGAAAACACTCATTCATTTTATCCGCCAAAAAAGGCTTTGTCTTTTAATGAGCAATTACAAACTAATGATGGTCTTCTTGCTAACTACATCGCTGAAGTTGAAAAAGTACCATATCTCGTTGCTGTAGAGAAAATTGCAAAACAAGTAAAATCTATCAAGTCTTATTTGGTCGAAGGCGAAACAATTGAGCTCAATAACATTGGTGATTTAATTTTAAATAAAGAAGGTAAAATCAACTTTGAGCCTTCAAATCATATCAATTACCTTACAGATGCTTTTGGATTGTCACAATTTAAA
Organism: Psychroserpens sp. AS72; assembly: GCF_038900375.1. Lineage (NCBI taxonomy): Bacteria > Pseudomonadati > Bacteroidota > Flavobacteriia > Flavobacteriales > Flavobacteriaceae > Psychroserpens > Psychroserpens sp. AS72. The sequence continues at coordinate 29,579 of NZ_JBBMRC010000005.1, forward strand.
ACTGTTGCCGTTACAAGAGAAGTTCATAAAGAGACTGTTGAACAGGTAGAAAAAGTGATTCCTATTGCGATTACTCCAGAAAAGCGTTCCAATAGACCATATCTTAAATATGCAGCCATTGGTTTACTCTTTTTAACAGCTGGAGGATTTGTTGCTTCTAATTACTACGGAAAACAAGTTGATATTCACAACCAAATTGCGCAAGAAGAAGCTAATGTACAATTAGATGCTAAAGTGCAAGAAGCGACTTTCGTTATTGAAAGTCCGTTGCCTGCTGCCACACTTCAAGTGGAGAAAATGACTGGTAATTACCATATTGTTGCTGGTGCATTTCGTGTAGAAGCAAATTCAGATAAGAAAGTTCAACAACTTAAAGATAAAGGTTTTAAAGCTCGTAAAATTGGTGTAAACCGTTACGGACTACACGAAGTTGTGTATTCTAGTCATACAGATAGAATTGAAGCTTTAAATGCATTAAAAACTATTAAGCGCACACAAAATCGTGATGCTTGGTTGTTGGTTAAGGCATTAGATTAATATTTTGTCATTCAGAGCGTAGCTAAGAATCTCATTTTGATTTAATTTCTTAGATTCTTCAGTCATTCTTCCTTCTGAAGGATATCTCATTTTCATTTAACAAAATCATAAATTGCATTTTCATGCGATAAAATCGTGTTACCTTTGCGCTGAATATGATTTCCGTTTTCACGGAAACAAAAATTAAAAATTTTTGATGGAACCAAGAACAGCATTTCAGTCTAAAACAATCATGACCGATTTGGTATTGCCAAGTGAAACCAACCCAATTAATAACCTTTTTGGTGGTGAATTATTAGCTCGTATGGATCGTGCTGCTAGTATTGCTGCACGTCGCCATAGTAGAAGAATAGTTGTGACTGCTGCTGTAAATCACGTCGCTTTTAATAGATCTATCCCTTTAGGAAGTGTTGTTACTGTAGAAGCCAAAGTTTCTAGAGCTTTTTCTAGTTCTATGGAAGTATATTTGGATGTTTGGATAGAGGATAGAGAGTCTGGTGAGTGTATAAAAGCCAATGAAGCTATTTACACGTTTGTGGCAGTAGATGAAACTGGTCGTCCTGTTAAAGTACCAGAATTAATAGCAGAAACAAAATTAGAAAAAGAGCGTTATGCTGCAGCATTACGTCGTAAACAATTGAGTTTGGTAGTTGCAGGCAAAATGAAAGCTGCAGAAGCTACTGAATTGAAAGCTTTGTTTATATAGTTTGAAAATTAGTGATGATGAGTTCCAGAAATTGAGTTCAGAATGACGTCAACATTATCACATTTTGTAAATCCCATTAATAATGTTTCAAAATGTTATCACATTTTGTAAATCCCATTAAAAATGTTTCAAAATGTTCTCACATTTTGTAAATCCAACTCGCTGGATTTTCAGGATTAGACTCTTTAAATACACCAAAACCTAACATTGTTTCTCCCTCATTATTAGTAAACACTTCTCCTATCTCCTGCTTTGCAGTCACTTTATCTCCTTTACGAACATAGACTTTAAATAAGTTTCTATAAATCGTTATGTAATTACCATGCTTAATTAAAATAACAGGATTAGAATTTTTTTGGCCTGAAACAGCTAACACTTCACCTTCAAAAACAGCTCTTACTTTAGAGCCTTTTTCTGTAGCTATTCTAACACCTTGACTATTAATCTTCACAGAAGGATCAATAGGTGACGGTTGCGTACCAAAACGTACTTTAACAACACCTTTTGCAACTGGCCAAGGCAATTTACCTTTGTTGGATGCAAAGTTCTTAGCAATCAATTTTGCTTCAGGAGTTAAGGCAAATCCTTTTGATGACGTTGATTTACCTGCTTTTTTATTTGATGCAGCAATAGCTTCTCTAATCAACCTATTTATTTCTCTATCAATAGCATCGATTTCTTGTTGCTTCTTTTTGATTTTAGACGAATACGAACTTAAATTTTGTCGTATTGAAGCCATTAATTTGTCTTGCTCTTTGAGTTCTTTTTCTAGTTCTTTTTTAACGGCTCTGTTTTCTACAATGAGTTTATCTTTATCTGCTTTTTGACGTAATAAATCTGTATTTAATTCTTGGAGTTTTGTGGTTTTACCTTTAATTAAATCGCCTTGCTCCTTTTGGTAATCTGCGTATTGTTTGATGTACTGAAGACGCTTGTAGGCTTGTTTAAAATCATCTGAAGACAATAAAAACATCACGCGACTTTGATCAGATTTGTTTTTGTAAGATTTGACTATCATTTCAGAATAGTCTTTTTTTAGTGCTGTTAATTGATCTCTTAAGCTTGTAATCTCATTTTGGTTGGCATTAATTTCTCGAGTCAATAAATTGGCTTGATCGTTGGTGACTTTTATTAAATTGCGTCTTACATTGACTTTATAATTTAAGTCTTCTACTAAAGACACCACAGATTTTTCTTCCTTTTTATTCGTAAACAATAGGGCATTAAGCTGTTTTAATTCCTGCTGAAATTTAACACGTTTAGCCTCTAGTGCTTTTTGTTTAGCACTTTGTGCTTCCGAAGTAAAACCATTCAGCACTAAAAAAAGAAATAGAATGTATGTGAGTTTATGATGCATCTTATAATATTATTTCTTCAAAGCCTGAAGGGATTTTAAACGGAAACCGTACTTCTTCATTTATAGAAACCGATTTGTATTCCATCAACACATTAAGTTCTTCGCTATCTTCTACAGCAATAATTTTAATGGTTTGTGGCAATACTTCTTTATCAACTTGTTGGTATCCTGTGTAATCTATTTGAAGAAAACGTTTTTTTAAAGGTTGTAATAATTGCTGAGAATCCATTTTGAAATGTGACGGATTAAACAACAAAAACAGTTCTAATAATGCATTTTGATTTTTGGGTTGAAGAATGTACGATGCTTCATTGTTAGAAATCACATACGTATCATCTTTTAAATTAAAAAGCGACTCTCCAATCAACAAACTTTGTACTTTATCAAAGTTTAGTTCAATACCCAATAAATCACTAAGCAACTTGTAGTCACCATCAAAATATTGGTCGTTGATTTTATCATAAAACTGAACACGATCTGGTGTAATCATAGCTCTTGCCAAACCTAATGTAGCACTTATCCAGATGGTTTTATCTTTTTGCATTCTTAGATTAAGAGTATAAGAAGACTCTTTAAGACCATCAATAATATCAATCTTCACTTTAGCTTGGAGCGTTTTAAACTTCGCTTCTTGCTTGCCATTTTCTCTAATTAATTGTTTTGCAGTAAGCTTAGAATCTACCTCACCATTAGCAACGATACTTCGTGCTGACTTGCAAGATATTACCATTGTCACTAAAAAACAGACTATACCAATTTTTAAAATCCTCATATATTATTGATCTTTCAATAAGGCTTCTGCCTTTTTAGCAAACGTTTGAGATTGACTTATATTATTTAACTGTTTGTGTGATTCGCTTAACTGCTTGTAGAAATCTGCTTCCATTTTAGGGTTTTCAACTAAAAAATCTAACCCTATTTCTAAGCTTTCTATGGCTTTTTCTGGTTGCTTGATCTTATTATTTGCGACTCCATTTATTAAATATAATATAGGTTGTGATGGAAACACCTCAAGAGCTTCTTCACTACGTTTTATAGCTTCTTGATCTTTATCTAAGTCTATTTGAAGCAGGAGCACATCTCTTATGATTTTAAACTCATTAGGTTCTTGTTGCAATGCTTCTTGGTAGTATCTTAAAGCTTTTTCTTTGTCGTTAGATTTTAAATAATAATCACCTAACTCTAATAATGTTTTCACACTTTTATCATCACTAATTAAAGATGTAACTTCAACTAAATCTGCTTCGTATTGCGGATTTTTACCAACAAACTTTACAAAATCATTAAGCACTTTCGTTTTAGCTTCAGGTTTGATAACTGCACTTGTTAGAACAACTTTCATTGACTTAATGGCATTTTCAGTATCATTGTCATCCAAATAAAACTTATATAATGCTAAATGCACCAGTTGAGATTCTGGATTAAAAGTTAGTAAACGTTTTGCAGCATCAAATGCCTTTTGAGTTTCTCCTGTTTCGCTATAACGAAAAATAAGACGAAGATAATTTGACTCATCCTCTGGATTACTCTTAACACGTTCTTCTAGGTTTTCAATGCGATCTTCATCATTGCCAGTTATGTTGTAGATTTTATTACGTAGATAGTCTCTGTCTTCACTGTAACCTGATTTAGAATCTAATTCGTCTAAAATCTTTAACGCATCTTTATATTTTTTTAATTCAATATATAACGATGCCAAATCTTGCTTATAATCTGGATGATATTCTACAAGTTGCTTCACTGTTTTGAGCGCTTTGTTCATATCATTTTGCTGAATATAAACACCATACAACTCGTCTAAATACCATTCGTTTTTTGGTGCTTTAGAAACGGCTTCTTTAAACGCATCTTCTGCAGCTCCAAAGTTTTTAAGTTGCATATAGTTTTTCCCTAGTTCATAATACAAAACTGGATCGCTATCATTAATTTCTATACATTTTAAAAGTGCATCTGCAGATTTTTGATAGTTTTCAATACCTTTCTGTTTTAGGGCTTCAAAGAAATATTCCTGAAACAAGTCTTCTACGTTTCCTAAATCATCATCTGGTCGCTTATTGAAATCAACTTGCGCATAGGTGTTCTGCGGAAGCATAATCATTCCGAAGAAAAAAAGCAGGATGTAAAATTTAGTTTTCATTATTTGGGTTTTGAAAGCATGAGCTCTCAATCATTAATCAATAGTTATTCCAAAACTGAATAATCACCAATACTAATCGCTTTAAAATCACCATTATATTTAACGTGATTACCAATCATAGCATTGTCTAATGTAGCATTTTTAATAGTAGTATGGTTTTGTATTAAGCTATTTTTAACGCTTGTATTTTCTATTACACAATTATTACCAATAGATACATTTGGTCCAACTGTAGCATTGTTTAACACAGTGTTTTCTCCAATATAACAAGGTTCAATAACAGTTGAGTTATTATTTTTTACAGATTTAGCAATCATTTGCTCTTCGCCATCTGCTTTTAAAAAGCCTAACATTCTTGTATTGGTTTCAAGGGTTACGTTTTTGTTTCCGCAATCCATCCACTCATCAACTGTTCCTGTTTTAAAGATTTTACCGTCTGCCATCATGCGTTTAATACCATCATTAATTTGGTATTCTCCTCCATTCATAACGTTCTCATCAAGTACTTCTTGCAATTTGTCTTTTAAAACTGCTACATCTTTGAAATAATAGATGCCAATTACAGCTTGATCACTTACGAAGGTTTCTGGCTTTTCAACTAGTTCAACGATTTCTTGATTATCGTTTAGTTTCACAACTCCATAGGCTTGTGGATTTGCTACTTTTTTAGTCCAAATCACACTATCTGCATTTGGATCTAAATCAAACTCTGCACGAATTAACGTATCTGCATATGCAACAACTGCTGGTCCAGAAAGTGATGGTTTTGCACACATAATTGCATGACCAGTACCAAGAGGTTGGTCTTGACGATAGATAGATGGTTTAGCACCTAAACTTGTTGCTAAGGCTTTTAAACTTTCTACTACATCATCACCAAACCAAGCTGGATCACCTAAAACAAAAGCGATTTCTTCAATTGGTTGTTTTAAAACTTTTGCAATATCCTTAACCAATCTATGCACAATTGGTTGTCCTGCTACAGGAATTAATGGTTTTGGTACTGTTAAACTATGTGGTCTTAGACGAGAGCCTCGTCCTGCCATTGGTACTATTATTTTCATATGCATGCCTACGAAAGCAGGTATCTTTTAAAGTGTTATACTATATTCTAAGTTTATTATAATTTAAATTCCAATTGGTACTAAGATCTGACCAACCAGAGTTCATTTCTTCAATTAATTCTATTTTCCAATCTCTCTTCCATTTTTTGAACTGTCTTTCTCGTTTTTCAGCCTCAATTCCGTTTTCAAACTCTTCAAAATAAATCAATTTATCGCAATTATACTTTGCTGTAAATGATTTAGGAAATATTTTTAATTTATGTTCTTTTACTCTTTCTTCAATATTATCGGTTACTCCAATATATAAAACACCATTCTTCTTGTTGCTCATTATATAGACGTACCAATGTTTCATTTCAATTTAGTTAAAAAAATCGGCTACTATCTCTATATAAATAAACAATATCATTTTTTATTTCAATGCTTTTGTTATGGACGTTGTTTGAGAAAATGTTTTGTTTTTATTTACAAAGAGATTCCTGCGTTTGCAGGAATTGGTTATTTAACTCCTGTACTGCCAAATCCTCCTTCTCCACGATCGGTTTCAGAAAGCTCATTTACTTCTGTCCACTCTGCACGTTCATGTTTAGCAATGACTAATTGCGCAATACGTTCTCCGTTATTTATAGTGAAATCTTCGTTAGACAAATTTACTAAAATGACACCTATTTCGCCTCTATAATCTGCATCTATAGTTCCTGGAGCATTGAGTACTGTAATTCCTTTTTTTGCTGCTAATCCACTTCGAGGTCTTACTTGAGCCTCAATACCAACTGGTAATTCTATAAATAAACCAGTGCCTACTATTGTGCGTTCTAATGATTTTAATGTTCTAGATTCTGAAATACTAGCTCTTAAATCCATTCCTGCTGAAGCACTCGTTTCGTAATGTGGTAAATCGTGATTGGATTTGTTTATGATTTTTATTTGCATGGTAAAATTCTTTGCTTCGCTCTGAATGACAGATTAGCGCGTTTTTAAAATTCTTTTTAATTCATTTTTTTCTGAAAAGAAAACGATACCCAAAAATACAATTAACATTGAAATTCCTATAAGATAATCGCCTCTAAAGTAGTAGAATGATAAGATTGACAGACTAATTGACAAGAACAAGTAGATACCAATTTTCTTTAAATTATATGGAATTGGATAATATTTCCTTCCGAAGTAATAAGATAATAACATCATAATCGCATAAGCAACTAATGTGGCTATTGCAGATGCTTTATAACTATACGTTTTAATGAACATTATATTGATAGCTAAAGTGATAATCGCACCTACTATAGAAATATAAGCTCCAAATTTTGTTCTATCTGTAATTTTATACCATACAGAAAGGTTGTGATAAATCCCCAAAAAGAAGTTCGCCAACAAAATAATTGGCACAACCCACATGGCTTCCCAATACTCTTCACTTCTTACAATATAGGGTTTTAATATATCTGCAAAAACCACTACAGCTAGTAATATTATAGAACCAAAAGCAACGAAAAACTCTAATATTTTAGCATAATTTTTTTGAGGGTTTTCTGTTTTAGCATGACTAAAGAAAAATGGCTCGATTCCTAACCGATAAGCTGTGGCAAATAAGGTCATAAACAGTGCTATTTTATAACATGCAGAATACATCCCAATTTCAGTTTCGGCAATATCTGGAGGTAATAATCTGTCTAATAAAATTCGGTCAAAAGTCTCATTGATTGAAAACGCAACTCCAGCAACTAATACAGGGAATGCGTAACGAAACATTGTTTTCCATAATTTAGAATCAAACTTATATTTGATTTTAGTATAAAATGACAACACGAAAATTAGCGTTACTGCACTTGCTACCAAGTTGGCTATAAAAATGTAACTGATTTCGAAATCAGGTCTATAAATCGTTTCAAATACACTTCCTCCCGTAGCTAAATCTTTTAATGCAAGAAGGAAAAACAAATTAAGTCCTAGATTAATCGCCACATTTAATATTTTGATAATTGCATAACGCATAGGTTGCGCTGTAGCTCTCAACCAAGCAAATGGGATGATGACTAGTGCATCTAAGAGTAAAATCCAAATAACAAGATTGATATATTTGACATCAATTTGAATTAATGCTGCTATTTGATTCTGAAATATTAGAGCGAGAGTAAAAAAGCCTAATGAAGATGCAATAAGCGAAACTGCGGAAGTTCCAATTACGCTATCTTTATCATCTTCTTTGTTGAAAAACCTGAAGAAAGCAGTTTCCATACCATAAGCTAAAATAACATTGAATAATACAAAATAGGAGAAAATCACCGACACTTTACCATACTCTGCAACCGATGATAGTACACCTTCTGTAGTATAAAGAGGCACTAATAAAAAGCTTAACATTCTAGGTAAGACCGTAGCTAAACCGTAAATAAATGTTTGTTTAAAAAGGGATTTTAATGCACTCAAGAGTTCAATTTTGTTGGGCTAAAAATACGTTTTTAGCAAACGTCAACCAAAGATATATTATTGCATCTCAGGAGGACCATTTTCATAGTAAATGCCTTCATTTTCAATAACATCACTTATTTTGAAGTATTTGATTTCACCATCTTCTCGATAACTTATCACACATGCTCTGTTTGAAATCTCAAAAGGAAAGTCTTTTATCGTTTTTAATGCGTGTCCTTTACTGATTGGATCTCGTTTTACTAACTGACAAACATATTTACCTTTATCTGGAATAAGACGTCCTTTTACATTTCTAAAAAAAACACTATCAATAACAACATTGTTAGCTGGTGTTAGATTAGCTATGTGGAAATTATAACCAGAACTTCCAATTTTAATTGCGCTAGTCCAATTTTGAAAATAAGCTCTTGAGTATTGTATTGGAGCTGTCTTTTGTAGTTTGTAAGCATTAGAACAACTATACATTGTAATTACAACAAGAATGATACAGTAAAATCTAAGTTTTGGCGTATTCATTTTGGTTAAGTTTTAATCACTAGATACCTTTTATAGTTTCTCTTGAAGGAGCACTAGGGTAATTTAAAGGTTCCTTTTGTTGAACATTTGAAATTTTATAATACAGTGTTTTATTGTCTTTAATATAGCTAACAACGCATTCATCATCTTTTAAATCAAAAGGAATTTTTACTGCCTTTTCTGGTAGTTTATTGCCATACTCTTCATTAGAATCACTGCTCATAATGATATCTTTATGTTCATTAAATCCGGTTTTAAAACGTCCGATATACAGTGGTGTTTCACTAGAATTTACCTCTAATTTAGTTGCTTTACCTCTAAAATACACACTATCCAATTGAATTGTTTTATCCATAACAGGAATAAATATATTAATACCAGAACCACCTCCTTTAATACCAGCTACCCATGTTTGACAATATACATCTCCAAACTGAGTTGGTGCTTTTGTTTGTAATTTTTGCGCTGAAGAGCATTGAGAGAAACTAGCCATTACAATTAGCATTACAATTAAGAAAGAGGTATGTTTTAATAATTTCATTATAAAGTATTAAGCGTTATAAAGATACAATTTCAAAATTAATGCCATAAAAAAAGTCTGACTAAAAAGTCAAACTCTTAAACTGTAATTATAAGATTTAATTTTTATAGTCCTTTTACTATTGAAAGTTCTTTTTTGATTTGTTTTCTAAAAAATAACACCATGATAATTAGAATGATTATTGCAGAGAAAATTATGTAAGTATAGAATCCTTCCGAAAGGTACTTTTTAAAAGAAGGTAATAGTAAAATAAATCCTAAACTATATAATATAATTATAATTGGTGTGATGATATAATGTGTTCTTATTCTCTTTTTATAATAAGCTATAATGTTATCATTAAAAACAGATGAATTTACTGTAACATCTATTTCTTGGAGCTTTTTAATACTAAAGTATTCAATAATAATCCTTACTAATAAAGAGCTTACCATTAAAAATAATGCAAAAGTTACGGTTGTATTATTATAGGCCTCAACATAGAAAAAAAAGCCTATCAAAATTAATACTGTAATCAATAAAACAATATTTGTTATCCATTGTTTTCTTTTTAGTCCATTAATTTTTTGAACTATTAATTCTGATCCACCTCTAGGTGGATTTTGCTTTGGTTGATTATCCCAATCAGATTTTAATTCTTCAAATGTTGTCATTTTTTAACGCATTTAGTTAATTCAATTTTAATTCTATGGATCCTTACTCTTATTACTTCATGAGATAAGCCCATAATTTCTGCTATTTCTTTTTGTGGTAATCCTTCTAATTCTAATAGGATTATACTTTTACTTTCGGTTTTTAAGCTACTTATGCATTTGTATAGCTGTTTAAGTTTTGCTTCTTTTTCTTCAGAAAAGTTATCATTAGATTGCTCTAGATGATTGAGTTGGTTTGATAGTCTAACAGTTCCTTTTTTTCTTAATTCTAACAGACATGTATTTACTGCAATTCTATAAATCCACGTCGATATGCTAGACTGGTTTCTAAAAAACTTTAGGTTTTGCCATACTTTAATAAAAATTTCTTGTGCTAAATCTTTTGAAAGTATAGTGTCTCCATTAGTATATCCTAAACATAAGCGAATCACTTTAGGATAATTAGCCTCATAAACGCTTTTAAATTGATTCTCTAACATTGACATTTACCTTATAATTCTGCTTTTATAATGCTTAATAGCCACTTTGGTTGATCAAACATAATAAAATGAGCAGACGCTTTAGCAAACTTAATAGAATAGTCTTCTAAGTACTTATATTGTTCTTCATAAGTCTTCTTTACTACGTCTTCTCCATAAGGTTCAGTTGCAGCAAGAATAGTAACAGGAATGGTTATCTTAGCAATAGACTCTCTTAAATCTAATTTAAGCAAATCTGTATAGCCATAAACGTATGTTTTTCGATCTGTCTTTAAAATCCATTCTTTAATTAAATCATGTTTCTCTTTATTTAATGACATATTACTTGCCATTTGAGTAGCCATTGCTTCAAAACTAGTTACATCCATGTCTAACAATCTTTGATTAAATGAATTATCATAAACTATTGTTTCGCTATTAAAGTTCGGAATTATTAAAGCACCTGTTGATGGCAAGGCGTCAATAACAATAATTTTATTGAACATAGCATCCTCATCTGTTGCAATCCATAAGCCTAAAGTTCCTCCTAAACTGTGTCCTATTATTGTTGCTTTTTGCAATTTGTTTTTAGAAATATACTGATCTATTCCCTCTTTAACTTTAGAAAGCCATGGTGTATCTATTGCAGGTACATTTCCAAATCCAGCAAACGTAAAAATATGACATTCGTTAGTTTTAGAAAGTTCTTCTACGACGTCATTCCAAACATCTCCTGTACATGTAAATCCAGGAAATAATAATACAGCTTCTCCTTGGCCTTTAACTTCGACTTCAAAAGCTTTTTCATGAGCTTGCACTGTTATGCTAAATACACAAATAGTTATTAGTATAAGGTTTTTAAATGTTTTCATATTGTAAATTTTAATTGGTTTTTCTCTTTAGATACAAAATCAAAAAAATGTTACAGAAAAATTTAAAATAAAAACCCAACTCATCTGAGTTGGGTTTTATAATTTATATAAGATACTGAAATAAATTCAGCATACCAATGTTAGTTGTTCAATGCTTCTGCACCACCAACGATCTCTAAAATTTCGTTAGTAATAGCAGCTTGACGTGCTTTATTGTATGTTAATTTTAATTGATCTCTCAATTCTGTTGCGTTATCTGTTGCTTTATGCATTGCAGTCATACGAGCACCATGTTCTGAAGCAAAACTATCTCTAATAGATTTGTATAATTGTGTCTTTAATGACTTCGGAATAAGTTGTTCAACAATTTCTATTTTTGAAGGTTCAAAAATATAGTCAGTGTTCACATTAGCTTCGCCTTCCATTGGAACAATTGGTAAAAATTGTTCTGTCATAATAATTTGAGTCGCTGCATTTTTGAATTTATTGTAAACGATTTCGATTTTATCAAAATCACCTTCAACAAACTTATCCATTAGCATTTGTGCTATTTCAGAAACATTTTCAAAAGTTAAATCATCAAAGACTTCACTTTTGTTAGCGATAACATTATTGGTCTTTTTGAAAGCGTCATTTGCTTTTTTACCGATAGCTAGATAAGATACTTCTTGATTTGCATACTTATCAGTTGCAAGACTTGTAACCGCTTTGATAATGTTGGAGTTAAAAGCACCAGCAAGACCTCTATTAGAAGTAATTGCTACTAATAATACTTTTTTAACCTCGCGTTGTGTTGCAAATTTACTTCCAGAATCAGCATCTAAAGTCGCGCTTAAACTTTGTAAAAGTTCAGTCAACTTATCTGAATATGGACGCATTGCAGTAATAGCATCTTGAGCTTTCTTCAATTTTGCAGCAGATACCATTTTCATGGCACTAGTAATTTGCATCGTTGACGATACTGAAGATATTCTATTACGTATTTCTTTAAGATTAGCCATATTTCAAAATATGAAAATATTCCTGTTCTAAATTAAGAACAGGAATGTTAATTATGCTCTATATTTACCTGATAAGTCTTTAGCTACAACTGTTAGTGTATCAATAACTTCATCAGTTAATTTCCCTGATTTTAAAGTGCTTAAAACATCTGCATGCTTTGCTTTTAAGAATTCAAGATAATCTCTTTCAAATTCTTTCACTTTGTTTACAGGAACGTCTTTTAATAAGTTTTTAGATCCAGCATAAATAATTGCTACTTGATCTTCAACTGTAAACGGATCGTTTTGAGCTTGCTTTAAGATCTCAACATTACGCTTACCTTTTTCAATAACGTTAAGCGTCACAGCATCTAAATCTGAACCAAACTTAGCGAACGCTTCTAATTCACGATACTGAGCTTGATCTAATTTTAATGTACCAGATACTTTTTTCATTGATTTAATCTGAGCATTACCACCAACACGAGATACAGAAATACCTACGTTAATTGCTGGACGAACACCAGAGTTAAATAAATCTCCATCTAAGAAGATTTGTCCATCTGTAATAGAAATTACGTTAGTTGGAATATATGCAGAAACGTCACCTGCTTGCGTTTCAATAATTGGTAATGCTGTTAAAGAACCACCACCTTTTACGATTGGCTTTAATGAATCTGGTAAATCGTTCATTTCTTTAGCGATAGCATCATTATTAATGATTTTAGCAGAACGCTCTAATAATCTTGAGTGTAAATAAAATACATCACCAGGATATGCTTCACGTCCTGGAGGACGACGTAATAATAAAGATACCTCACGATATGCAACTGCTTGTTTTGATAAATCATCAAATACAATTAAGGCTGGTCTACCAGTATCTCTAAAATACTCACCAATAGATGCTCCTGTAAAAGGTGCGTAAACTTGCATTGCAGCAGGATCTGATGCATTTGCAGCCACTATTGTTGTATATGCTAATGCTCCTTTTTCTTCTAAAGTTTTAGCAATTAATGCTACTGTTGAAGCTTTTTGACCAATAGCAACGTATATACAATATACAGGATTTCCTGCATCGTAAAATTCTTTTTGATTTAAGATTGCATCAATACAAACTGTAGTTTTACCAGTTTGACGGTCACCAATCACCAACTCACGTTGACCTCTACCAACTGGGATCATAGCGTCAATTGCTTTAATTCCTGTTTGTAATGGTTCTGTTACCGGTTCTCTATAGATAACACCAGGAGCTTTACGCTCTAAAGGCATTTCATAAGTTTCTCCTGTAATTGGACCTTTACCATCAATTGGACTTCCTAAAGTATCTACAACACGACCAACAATACCTTCACCTACTTTAACAGATGCGATACGAGATGTACGTTTTACTGTAGAGCCTTCTCTTACTCCTACTGAAGTTCCTAACAATACAATACCAACGTTATCTTCTTCAAGATTAAGTACGATACCTTCTAATCCGCCTTCGAACTCAACTAACTCACCATATTGAGCGTTAGCTAATCCGTAAGCACGTACAATACCATCACCTACTGTTAATACTGTTCCAACTTCATCCAATGAAGCTCCTGCTTCAAAACCTGAAAGTTGTTGTTTTAAGATTGCTGATATTTCAGCTGGTTTTACTTCTGCCATCTTATTTATTTATTTAGATATAAATATCTTAATTTAATTTAAACTCTCTTTTTAATGTATTCAATTTGTTAGCTACACTTGCATTGTATTGAATATCTCCAACACGTAAAATGAAACCTCCTAAGATCTCTTCATTAATGATATTTTCAACTTCGACATCTTTTCCTGTAAGCTCTTTAACCTTTGCTAAAACTTTAACTCTTAGTTCATCAGTAAGAGGAACTGCAGTTGTAACTTTTGCAACTTGTGTTCCTTTTAACTCATCATACAAGCTATTATAATTAATCGCTACATCTCCCAAAAGTGTTAATCTTTTGTTGGTAATTAATGTATCGATCAAATTTGCAGTCATGTCATTAGAACCTTTAAAAACCTGTAATAAAACAGCTTTCTTATCTGAAGATCTTACTACAGGACTTTGAAGCATATCATTCAAGTCTTTACTTTCTGCAATAGTAGTTGCTATTAACTTCATATCATTATTTACAGTTTCAGCTGTATTTTGATCTGATGCTAAGCTTAAAACTGCTTTTGCGTAACGTATTGCTGCTCTTGATCCTGCCATTGTCTCTTAGTTTAGTTTTGCTTCACCTAACATAGATTCAACTAATTCTAGTTGCTTACCTTTATTAGATAATTCTTGACGTACTACTTTTTCAGCTATTTCTATTGATAAACCAGCAACGTGATTTTTCAATTCTGCCATAGCAGATTTCTTTTCACTTTCGATTGCTATTTGAGCTTGCGTAATCATTTTATTAGCCTGCTCTTGTGCTTCATCTTTAGCATCTGAAATCATCTTTGCTTTAATCTCACGTGCTTCTTTTAGCATCGTTTCTCTTTCAAGTCTCGCTTCTTTTAAGATACGCTCGTTATCTGCTGTTAAATTTTCCATCTCTTTACGAGCATTTTCAGCAGAAGCTAATGCATCCTTAATACCTTCTTCTCTATCGCTTACAGCGCCAAGAATAGGTTTCCATGCAAATTTCCTTAAGATTAAAAGCAAAAACAAAAACGTAATTGCTGTCCAGAATACTAGACCAAATTCAGGTGTAATTAAATCCATTTCTTTGTGTTTTAAATAACTTAAATTTTAAAGACACAGAAGCAACCAACCGTTACTTCTGTGCTTTACTTGTTTTTACCCTTGTAAGAAAGCAACAACAACACCAAATAGTGCTACCGCTTCTACGAAGGCTGCTAAAATTAATGCAGAAGATTGAATCTTTCCGTGCATCTCTGGTTGACGAGCCATTGCATCCATTGCAGACCCACCAATTTTTCCAATTCCAACACCAGCTCCAATAGCTGCTAAACCAGCTCCAATAGCTGCAATTCCAGTAATAGTCATAGTTATAAAATTTAAATTAATTAATGATGTTCTTCTTCAGTTGCCATTCCAAAATAAAGGGCTGACAATATTGTAAATATATATGCTTGTATTGCAGTTACAATAATTTCAATAACTGTAATGAATAATGAAAACGCTACAGATACTGGAGCAATTGCTACAGACTTAAATACAAATATTAATGACATTAATGCTAGTATGATCACGTGTCCTGCTGTTATGTTAGCAAACAAACGAATCATTAACGAAATAGGTTTTACAAACATTCCGATAATCTCAATTGGCATTAAGAATATTTTCATTGGTACAGGAACGCCTGGCATCCAAAAAATGTGTTTCCAGTAGTTTTTGTTACCACTTAATGTTGTTATGATAAATGTAAACACGGCAAGTGTACATGTAAACGCAATGTTACCACTTAAGTTAGCTCCATTTAATATTGGAATTAATCCAAAAATATTATTAATCCAGATAAAGAAAAATATAGTTAATAGGTAAGGCATATATTTTTTGTACTTATGCTCACCAATCATTGGTTTTCCAATTTCATCTCTAACAAAAACCACTAATGGTTCTACAAATCCAGCAATACCAGTTGGCACACCATCTTTAGATTTCTTGTAACTTCTTGCTGTAGTAAGAAATATTAATAACAATACTGCAACAGAAACCCACATCATAAATACGTTTCTAGTAATAGAAAAATTTAAAGGCTTGTGTGCGTTAGTTGGGTGATGTTCTTCATCAAAAGCAACAGTTGTTGCATTACTATCTAACTGATAAATTTTTTCGTGAAGCTTAACGAATTTACCACCATTTTTCTCAACAATAGTTTTACCTTCATCATCATGATGAAAGTTACTTGAAGAAAATGAAGTTAAACCATTATCTGTCCAAAGTATAATTGGTAACGATAATGAAACCGGTTTACCTTTCCAATCCCATAAATGAAACTCATGAGCATCTTTTACGTGATGCAAAATCATTTCTTTTGGATTAAATTCTTCTCCTTCTTGAGGATCACTATCTTCAGATGCATAACCAGCAAAAGAAACTGCTAAAAATAGCACTGAAAATAATACGTTTTTGAAAGTGTTTAATATCATCCTGTATCGCTTAAAAATACGCTGCTTTAAATTCGGTGCAAATGTACGTACATTATATTAATTGTCAAACATTAATTTAATGATTCTTAAATAGCGTAATAATCTGGATATTTTAAGGATGAAATACTTACTTTTTCTGAAGAAATTTTACAACCGAAAAGACTTCAAAAGCAAGAAAAATAAAGTAAGGAACAAAGAAATTAGCTAAATCATAACCTTTTTGTTCTGGTTTGGATAATATCCATGGTAATAAAAATACCATAGTTAAAATCATTTTGAGAAGCATTCCTAAGATAAACGTATTGAACACTTCAGTCTTACCAATAGAATCTCGGTAGTTAATTAAAGTATATATAATAATGACTGTTATAATATGAAACACATAAATGTGCCACAATGGAAAAAACAGCATCACATCTTTAGCAAAATGAAAGTTTAAATAACTATGAGTTCCAAATAGTAAAGCGCTTAAAGCGATAAACTGTATAAGAAAATTGATTTCTCTCTTTTTAAAAAGGGCATTCATGTATTAATCGTCTTTTGAAGCTGCAATAATACGTCTAATTACGTAAACTATAGATATGATAACAGACGATAATGAACCAGCTAATGTATATAGATTGTGCTCATTAGGATACAATCCATCTAACTTATAGCCAATAAAAGTTCCAACACCAATAATAGCAAACATCTGAATTGCAATTCCCGAAAGCCTAGCGTAACTATTAAGTGGTTTGATCTTTTTCTGGATTTGATCGTTGTTCTGGTCTTTGGGTCGTTGTTTGTTGTCCAGCTCCTCCATTTTTAAAATCTTTTATAGCACCTTTCATTGAGCATGTAGCATTAAAGTTTGCTCCAGGTTCTACTGCTAATTTACCTACCATTACTTCACCTTCTACATGTGCAGATGATTTTAATGATAAGGTATCTGTCAATAATAATTTGCCTGTAAATTTACCTTCAATATCTGCATTTGCACTTTTTAAAGTGCCATTAATGATTCCTGTTCTACCAATAACCACCTTACCTGGTGTTTTTACATTGCCTTGAATTGTGCCTTCAATTCTAAAATCGCCTTCGCTAATAATATCACCTGTAATAACAGTGCCTTTAGCAATTGTGTTTTGTTGTGAAGTTGTTTCTGAAGCCATACTTGCTGTTTTTTTACCTGAAAACATTGGTTTGATTTTATTGAGATTCTAGGTATTCGTTTAAGTTTTTATGTCGTTGTACAATTTCGTAGTTAGGCGAAGAAATTGAATAAAAATTACGATCTATTTTATCTTTAGTCTCTTTTAGTATTTCTGCAAAACCAGCAGATCCTTGTATACTTTTTAATCCGTGAACAACAACAAAAATCGTATCAGCATCATAAAAATCAACAGACGTTGACAAGTCGAAGTAATTTATTTTTGAGATTGCATTATCTAATTTCTTCACAAACTCTTCAATTTGATCTTTTTCAGTAGTGCTAAAAGGATACAATACATTGAAACGTATTCCTGTATCGTTACTAATAAATTCTTTATTTGCTAAAACTGGTATAACGGTTTCTAAAATCTCTTTTGCTTTTTTTCCTTCTTCGGAATTTGGATACGTCAACGCAATATAATTTACGCCTTTTTTATAAGCTTCAAATCCAATTAATCTACCATTAGCAGATGCTTTTAAAATTTCAAATTTAGGCACTAATGGATCGCCTTCAAATTGAGTGATGTACTGCTCTGCTTTTGTGACTACCTCACCATATTGCTGGTCGCCAAAAAGTTTAAACAGATTAGCATATAGGCTTTCTGGACTGTTTTCGTCTTGTGCAAATTCCGATTTTGGGTTAAGCAGTATTTTGGCATACCTAGAATCTGGATATGTATTTACAATCTCATCTTTCATTGCAGTTGCTTTACTGCTTAATCCTAACTCTATATAAATTTTATATAAATTATATTTTGAAGGTAATATTAAACGGTCTTCAGGATTATTTTGAAGTAAGGTTTCCAGTTTTACTTTAGCTAATTCGTACTCCTTAAATTTTTCTTTATAAATAGTACCTAATTGATAATATGCATAGTTTCTATCTTTTGCTAAACTATCAATCACTTTTTGATCTGATGGTATTTTAGAAATATAAAACTCAGGATCAAAACGTTCTTCATCTGAAGCGTTAGCCGCAACATCAACAACTTCGGTATTATTAAAACCTTTGCCTTTAGCGTCAGATAATCTCCAATTATCTTTAAGTTCTCTGTCTCCCCAAACTTTCATGAATTCACTTTTTCCGTAGGCAACCGTTGTAGGATTATAAAAGTAAAACTCACTTTCTTGACCAGCACTTCCTCCTCCAGGCGTGGCTCTTAAAGATTTTCCAGCAGTTGCGTTTGCGCCTTTAACGTTGTTTTCTGAAGTTTTTAATCCAGAACTAGCTGCATTACGACGCTCTTCGGCTTCAGCTTTTTCTTTTTCAGCTTCTGCTAGAACTTTTAATTCTTCTGTATAGGTTGTAAAATAGGTTAGTCTTTCTGCTTCGGAAAAATCAACTAATTTTAATATGCTGTCATGTGATTGTGCGATATCTTCATAAAAGATCACATCTTCAAGGTTTTCACGTTTCCGTTGAACAATACGATAAGGCTTAGAATTAAGCTTCATATTCATCATAGTGCTATCGTAATATGCGCCTGCAATTTTATACTCTGCATCATCAAAGTTCATATCGCCTAGCGTTGCATAATCTCTTGATTTCAACTCTTTATCACCCAAATTGGTGCGAAGTGATTTGTTGTAATAGGCAACTGCCATTGAATCTCTTTCATTAGCGCGATGAAACTCTGCAATGCGGTAATAAATTTTATCTAAAAACGGACGATTTTCACGATCTTCTTCTAGATCTATTAAGTATTCTAAAAACTCGATTTGGTTTCCGTTGTCCATATCAAAGTTATTTGATTTGGCTAAATGTGCGTTGATATAATAAGGTCTTGGGATTTTACGATGCATATCAATCACCTTATCAAAGGCAAGGTTTGCGCTATCTTTTTTCCCGAATTCATTATAAAGCTGACCTATAATATAATTGAAACGTGCTTTTTCTTTGTTCTTTTTAGTGAAATCTGCTGCGATTGTCAATTGTGCTAAAGCACTGTCTTTAGCTTTAATATTTATATAGCCTTGAGCCAAAATAGATGTAGCATCTGCCATATCCTGATCTTCAAGTTCTTCTTGCTCTAAAAGGCGTTTTAAGTTTTTAATAGCAAGCTCATTATTTTCTAATCTAATGTTTGCTTTCTCTCTCCAAACTTTAGCAGTATTAATCTTATCACTTGCTGGATATTTATACAAAATGTAATTGAATGCTTCTAAAGCTGGTACAAAGCGTTGGTCAAAATAACGTGCTTGACCTAGCAGTAAATAGGCTTCGTCAATTTGCGGATTATACTCTTTACCTTTGATGTTCATCCCATGTTTTTGAACGGCTTTAATTGCTTTTTCTTCAGCACGCTCAAAATCTTGGTTTTTAGATTGACCAGGTAATATAATTTCATCTGAAACCTGCATACGTTCTATTGGTAATAACTCCCAATAGTTATCTGTTGCAGCATTGTCAATAGTTTCTCGTCCTTTTTCTAATGCAATATTTCCATTATACAAAATATTGTATTTGGTACCTAGTGCATGAAAATTTCGATTAACAAAAGTGTCTTTCTTACGAGAACAACTTGTGATAATCATTGTTACGCAAAAGACTGATATTAAGACTTTAAAAGATGTATTCAAAAGGTTTAGTTTTTTGTAAATACTATAACTAAAATCGCTCGCATATATTATGTAGCGCTGTAAAAATAAGCATCTTTTTGAATTATCATTGAAAAATGGTGGGTTTTTAGATGTTTTGAGTGTTTGACGGAAAGGTGTTTGCTGTTTAGTTGACTTACTCTTGCGGTTTATTCTAATCTTTTTTTCTCGCATAGTCGCGAAGGCACAAAGTTGCATGTGATTACTCTTTTAAAAGCAATACTATTTTATAATTAGTTCAAAGTATTCGTATTTAACAAGCTATTAGTTTGATTGGCTGCGTCTCTGCGAGAGAAAGTCTTAAACCAACTCAGAACCTGAAAAATGTGCTTCTAACTCTTTAAGTGTAGCAGCATTGGTTTCTAAATCTTTAACGACTTCACCTTTTTCTAGAACCACAATGCGCTCACAAACATCTGTAACATGCATTAAATCATGACTAGAAACTAATACAGTTACACCCTGTTTTTCTGCTAGATCTTTAATAATTCCTTTTAAACGAATTTGAGTTGTAGGATCTAAATTTGCAAATGGTTCATCTAGAATAATAACTTCTGGGTTTCCTATTAATGCAGCAACGATTCCTGCTTTTTTCTGGTTTCCTTTACTAAGATCACGTAGATACTTTTTTTGACCTAATATTTCGCCATGAAAAAAGTCTTCAAACTGAGATAAAAGTGCATTGACATCTGCCTTATTTTGTCCACGAAGATCACCAATGAAATAGAAATATTCTTCTGGTGTTAAATATCCAATAAGAAAGCTTTCATCAATAAAAGAGGATGTGAATGGTTTCCAATCTTCACTTTCATGAACCAAAACGTCATTATTTTTAATATGTCCAGTTGTTGGTTGAATAAGATCTAATAGCAAACTAAAATATGTTGTTTTACCTGCACCATTATTACCAACAAGACCAAAACTTTGTCCTTTTGGGATCTCTAAGTTATCTATATTTAAAACGGTTTTATTAGCGTATTTTTTTGAAAGGTTTGATGTAATTATCATGAGCTTATTGTTTTAATTTTGTTCTTTAAATCCAGCAACCATTGCATACTTTTTGGATCTATATATTTCTGTAATTTTATTTAATATTAGGTTTCTAAAGAGGATACCAATAACACCTACTGAGCCTAAAACTATTGATGCAATAATAGCATTAGATAATAAATATGGTATTAAATAAATTACAACTGGTAACCCAAGAAATGGAAATATAATAATCCATTGTGCTGCACTCATTCCTTGTGTATTCATCATTGGACTTTTCTCTAGATCAATTCTTTTTTTATTCATTGAAGAGATCAATAAAACCATTGGCATATTAATACCAATATTATAAAGTGCACAGGCAAAATTGATTACTAAAACCTCCCAACCAAAATAAACATAGGGAATTGACAATAAAAATAAAACCACAACACTAAAAGTAATAAGACCTGCTTTTGAGTCTAAATATTTACGTAAAGGGATATTTTGAGACATCATCATACTGTAATAAGAACTATCCCAAGATGGTATAAACTGCCCAAAGTTTGAAAGAAACATTCCTGTGATAAAAATTCCAGCAAAAACTAGTATTACTGGCATCTCAAGCATTTTATCATTAGTGTAAAAATAAAGTCCGTATAGCAAAAACAAAATGGATAGAAAGACTGTCATTCTAGGTCTTTTATTTCTCCAAATCAATTTTAAATCTAATTGTAAAAAAGGTGCAATATCACCAAAACGATTAGTCCAAGTAAGGTCTTGTGTTTTAGCTTCTTCTGTTTTTTGTTTTAATGATGCATCTAGAAATAGAAGACCTCTAAGGTTTTTATAATTTAAATAATACACCAACGCTAGAATAATGATTGGCACAATAGTTAATATAGGATTATTGTAAAGTACATTAAACGCTTTACCACAAACTGCAGAAATCTCAAATATATTATAGTACTCTAAACCGATTGCTAGAATTAAAACGCCTAGTATAGAATAGAAATAAACATTCTTTTTATTGATTAAAAAATTTAAAAAATTAATGATTAAAACAATACACACTAAAGAAACAAACCATGGCAATACATTAATTACAGGATACCCTTTGATAAGAAGTGTAATGCAAAAAGGGATGATCCAGAATAAAGACATCACATTAAAGAAGGATAAAGCTGATTTAGTTAACACATAATTAGTGATTTTATGTCTTGAAATGGCCAAGGTTAATAAAGGTTTGATATTTAATACTGGTAATTTTTGCATGAAATACCTTATCACTAATTCAATTAAAATCCAATAAATCAAATAATTATTTATGACTTCAATTGGGTCTAAATCTGGAACTAATTTCTTTAAAATCTTATATAAAAAAACACCTATAAACAAAAAAGCACCTATCATATAAAGTGCCATAAAGCCCATAAAAATTTTAATAGCTATGCTCTTTCCAAAATTAGCTGAACGAAAAAACTGCTTCCATTCTAGACTAACAAACTGTTTTACTCTCATGTATTGGTTGATTTTTTTATTCTGAAATGTTAGTAGATAAAAATCTTGTTTTGTTACAAACTAAATTCTGGACAGATAACCTTATAAGAGGTTGGTGCTTTATTTAGCCTTTGATATACTTATAATCATTATGATATTGATTAATAATTTTAACAGTGATTTTTATAATAATTAAACTCAATGTCGCAATAATTGATATTACAATTGCTACAATATAAAAGTTACTCTTACTTTGAATATATAGTCCAGAGAAAGCACACATAAAATGAAACAACTGAAAACAAATCATATATAAAAAAGCTAATCGTTCAATACCAGAAAATCGAGGTAGCTTAAACATTTTTAAAGCAAAAAAGTAAACTATGCAAAATGGGACAATTGATAATACTGGAAATAATGCCATATAATGCCTTAAATTTTCAACTTCAATAGTGGACAACCACTTATAACTTACAAAAAAGAATAAACTAAAGACGAGTAACGTTGGTAACTTATACAGTTCTCTCCATAACCTTCTATATATAGATTTATCTGCTCCTCTAATATATTTCTTATTATTCTCTAACAATGTAGACTTGTTATTTACCATATAAGATTTGAACGTCTCGTAGAATTCTGTGTGTTCTGAATCCAAGAGTTTTTCAATTTCTGAAGCAACATGATCTGTCATTTCCATGCGAATATCTGCATAAAAAATATCTGAGTTCTCTAGATAGTTTTCTATAAACTGAATGTGTTCTTTTTCTAATTTAACCATTACTCTAAACTCAATTTAGGATTCACCAAAACTTGCATTGTCTTAATATAGTCTTGCAATTCTTGTAATTTACTAATGGTCTCTTTATTGCCTTTCTCTGTTAATTTGTAATATTTACGTAATCTATTATCAACTTTTTTAACCTCAACGTCTAATAAACCTTCTGCTTCTAATTTATGAAGTGCAGGATATAAGGCACCTTCGGTAATTTTTAATTCACCTTTAGTAAGTTCTTTAACTTTTTGAGTGATTTCATAACCATACATTTTATCACTTTCGTTTAAAAGTTTTAAAATAATAGTCACTAAACTACCTTTATATAATTTTGAATTTGCCATACACCAAATATACATAATATTCTTATGCATATAGCTTTTATGTAATATTTTTTCATCTAAAAAAATGACAAAGTGTTTTAGCTTCATTATTTTTACAAAAAAATAAAATATGTCACACTTTCATAAGCTTTCAATTAAAGACATTACTAAGGAAACCGAAAATGCGGTTACTATAAGTTTTGACGTTCCGGAGGAATTAAAAAACACATATCGATTTAAAGCAGGACAGTATATCACTTTAAAAACAGACCTTAACGGTAACGAAGTAAGACGTGACTATTCGTTATGCTCTTCTCCTAAAAGCGGAGAACTTAAAGTTGCTGTTAAAGAAGTTGAAGATGGTACTTTTTCTGCATACGCTAATACTCAATTACGTGTTGGAGATGTGTTAGAAGTGGCACCTCCTAAAGGTCGTTTTGTGTTTGAACCAAATGATTCTAAAACTAAAAATATTGGGTTATTCGCTGCAGGAAGTGGCATCACTCCAATATTAAGTATCATTAAGTGTGCTTTAGAAGAAGAAGTTTTAAGTAAAATCATCCTTGTTTATGGAAACAAAAAAACAGAGGATACGATGTTTTTAAATGAATTATTACAACTTCAACATGAGTATAAAGATCGTTTTGGGATCCAATTTGTTTTTAGTCAGGCAGATGAGGAAGATGCTATTTTTGGTCGTATAGAGAAAAGTACTGTGAATTTTGTAATGAAAAATAAGTACAAGCATATTGATGTTGATGCTTATTATTTATGTGGTCCAGAAGGGATGATTCATACCGTTAAAGATGTTTTGACAGATCATGGTACAGACAAAGACCGTATTCATTTTGAACTTTTCAAAGCTGCAAAACCAGCAGTTGTTGATGATGGAGCCGTTTCTAGCGGAAAAACTAAAATAACAGTTCTTGTAGATGATGAAACATTCACTTTTGAAATGTCTCAAAAACAAACCATTTTGGAAGCTGCATTAGATGAAGATATTGATGCTCCTTATTCATGTCAAGGCGGAATTTGTAGTAGTTGTATTGCCAAAATTACCGAAGGTGAAGCTACCATGAGGCAAAATAATATTTTAACAGATGGTGAATTAGCAGAAGGTTTAATATTAACCTGTCAAGCACAACCCACAACTCCAACAATTAAAGTTGATTATGATGACGTATAATACCAAATAAACGTCATCAATCATTAAAATATTCAATAGTTTAAATTACACATCACCTAATTTAATTAAGTTTAAACCCTAAAAACGAACACTTTGTCGAAAAAATAAAAAATTTTCCTACCTATTCTTCTTAGCTAATTTTAATCAAAATACTTTCGCTATAGATTAGAGTTTAATCATAGGGATTATCTAAAAATTCTAAATCTTGCCTCGTTCTTCTGGAACGAGGCTTTTTTTTTAATTTCAAACCTTTAAACTAGAAATAAATGTTATGTCTAACTTAGGTTTAAAGTCTTATTTATTTTTGAAATTATGGTACCTGGAGCAATAGTACGCATTGCATTTTCATAGTCTTCTGGACATTTATTACCATAGACTGATGTTGGTATTTTAGGATATGTTATCCTATCAGCTAAAATAGCAGAATCTAACGTCGTATTAAAAGGTAAAAATCCTGCATAAGGATGTGTAACTCCCCAAACTGTAATTACTTTAACACCTAACATGGCAGCAATATGTGCATTACCAGAATCCATAGCGAGCATGAGATCTAAATTAGATATAATGTCTAGTTCTTCGCTTAAAGAAAATTGACCTGCAAGATTTATAATATTGTCACCTTGATTAGCTAAGGTATTCAATATTATTTTTTCTTCATTTCCTGCTCCAAATAATAACACTTTATAATCCTTTGAAAGCGTTTCTATAACTGTTGTCATTAAATCTAATGGATACATTTTACAATCAAAAGCTGCAAAAGGCGCAATGCCTATCCATGGTTTTGAGTCGTTACCTATAATCTTTATGAATTTTTCTTTTAGGTTTTCTTTCTTCGGAAAATTAGGTTGACTCAAATCAATTGGATATCCTAATTTTTCAAAAACATCAGCATAGCGTTGATGTGTCGTTTTTAGTTGCTTGAATGATTGTCCGTTTACCAAAGCCTTCTTTTCTTCACGACCTTTATCTATTTGCACCACGCGTTTTCCGAAGAGAAAAAATTTCAAAATCTTACTTCTTAAAACATTATGCAAATCTGCAATGCTGTCTATATTTAAAGTTTTGAGCTCTTTTGATAATTTATAAAGTCCAAAAACACCTTTATGTTTCCCTTTTATATCTGCAGAAACAACAGTAATATTAGGAATATCTCTAAAAAAAGGGGTAAAAAATGGTCTGGTTAAAACTGTAAGTTTAATTTCAGGATATTGATTTGTAAATGCACGTAAAACAGGTACTGTCATTGCAACGTCACCCATTGCTGAGAGCCTAATTACTAGAATGTGATTTGGTTTTGGCATAGTAATGGATTGTCACACTGAGCGCAGTCAAAGTGCTTTTTGGTGTCGCCATAAAATGGTCTTCGACTGCGCTCAGACTGACAATAAAGTAATATTTACTTCTGTGAACGTAGTACAGGATTAAGTTCGTCGTCATTATACATTTTCATCTGCTTATAGACTTTCATGTACTTATCACCTTTACTTATATCCTCTATTAGCGTATCAATAGCAGTTGATAAATCAACACGCTGTTCTAATAAAATATCTAATTTTGTTTGACAAGCAGCTCTATGAGCATCTGAGGCATCTTTACGAGTTGCTTCTTCGTTCATATGATACACTTTAAGTGCTAAAATAGATAATCTGTCAATTCCCCAAGCAGGACTTTCAGTATTTATAGTTGCATTCGCTTTTGGAGAAACATCTTTATATTTTTCTAGAAAATAACTATCAATATATTCAACCATATCTGTTCTATCTTGATTAGAAGCATCAATTTGGCGTTTCAATTTTAAAGCAGCAACCGGATCTATTTGAGGATCACGAATAATGTCTTCATAGTGCCATTGAACGGTGTCAATCCAACATTTTCTATATAATAAATGTTCTAATAAGTTTGATTCTTTATTATAAGGATTTGTAAATGGCTGATCTACTGTATTAATGACATGATATTTTGCAATAACATCCTGAAATATTTTATTGGCTTTTTCTGAAAACATAATATAAAATTTTAGACTACAAATATATGGGTATTTATTAACTTTAGCACTCATAAAATGAACACTCAACTATGCACATTCATAATTTATCACAAGAAGATTCTATATTAAATTCTTTCATTTCAGAAATTAGAGACGTCAACATCCAAACAGATCGTATGCGTTTTAGACGAAACATTGAACGTATTGGTGAAGTTTTATGTTATGAAATGAGCAAAACCCTAGATTTTTCTCCTAAAACTATCACAACACCTTTAGGGAAAAGTGAGACCAAACTCATTAATGATGATATTGTATTGTGTTCTATTTTAAGAGCTGGTGTACCGCTTCACAACGGACTCCTAAACTACTTTGATGAGGCTGAAAACGCGTTTATTTCGGCCTATAGACATCATAAAGACAATCCAGAGACCTTTGAGATTATTGTAGAATATTTAGCCTGTCCTAGTTTGGAAGGTAAAACATTAATTCTTGCAGATCCTATGTTGGCAACTGGTCAATCTATGGTTGCAACTTTTGAGGCTCTAAAACCTTTTGGTACGCCAAAAAACATTCATTTAGTGAGTGTTATTGGAGCTCAAGATGGTGTGGATTTTGTTAATAATCACTTCGGAAAAGATACACACCTATGGATTGCTACTGTAGATAAATCGTTAAGCAAAGAAGGTTACATCGTTCCTGGATTAGGTGATGCAGGTGATTTAGCCTTCGGAAAAAAATTACAGCATTAATAAAATTATTGGTGTTATAGTAAGAACCCAAAGCAAGGTTTCTTTAAACCATTTTTCTGAAATTACTTCTATATAATTAGTCATAATAATAGATAAAGGTGCAAATAGAAAAAGGAACTCACTACCATTTTTTGAAGGCGCAATTGCTAAGATTGCTAATCCTATAATAGCAGATAATATTATTAGTTTAAACGAAGGTCTATAGCTCTTCATTTGAGACTTTATGTTTTTTATGTAGTAAAACAAAGACCACAAACCAAATGATAATAATAATGTAGAACTTATTATAATACGCTTAGAGTTTAAAGGACTAAAATCTACACTATAATCTAACAATCCTGAAACGTAACTAACAATATCTTTATCTATTATAATAAAGTAAGACACAGCAATAACTGCTACAGTAGCTATACCTACAATTGGGATTAAATAATTCTTAAGATCTGTAATTACATACACCAATAATGCAGCAAAAATCAATATAAAAAACAATACAGACCAAAAATAAAAAAGTGTTGCAATTGAAATCCAAACTGAAGCATCAAACAGCTTTTTCTTTATGTCTTTTTGAGACCGTAGACTTATAATACGTCTTAATGCTAATAGAATAAAAAAGTTAGCAAATAATAGATTAGTGTTTAATGTTGTCTGTGGTAAAATGGCAAAGTATAATACAAAGAGAAGAATATTATAACTGTTCTTTTTGGTTAAGCCATTACGACTAACCAGGAAATCAAAAACAAAAATCGAAAATAATGCAATCAGAAATAGACCTAATTGCTCACCAAAGATCATCATGTCAAAACCTGAAGAAAACATCTTAAATCTACTCATAGTAAAAACCAATAATAGTATGACACTAACAACGATATAGTGTATTGGTTTTGATTTGCTAAAAAAATTTGAAATCATTGCAGTAGTTAAAACCTAAGTTAGACCTAATATTTGTATTCAGTTTGAGTGGATTTTTATTCAATTCACAATTAAAATTATGAAAGACTAACTAGTTAATTTAAAAAAATATGTAATTTTGCACTGTAAATATATGATTATACCAACGAAGCTTGATAAAAGTTTCTATAAAATATAACTTAATGAAAGACTTTTTTAACGCTATACAAGATTTATTCGTAGATTTTTTATTCGCTCCTTTTGATGCTCTTAGAGCTTTAGAATTAGAAAACTGGTGGTCAGCAAATTTAATATCTTGGATGTTTATCATCATATGCATAGTAGCCATGGTATATTGGATGTTACAATTAAAAGAACATAGTAAAAACAACGAAGAAGATAAGAGTGTGACTTCTCATTCTTATCTATAAATCGAAACCAATATCTTTTCGATAATTCATCTTATCAAAATGTAGTTTATCTATATTTTGATAAGATTTTTTTATGGCTTCTTGGTACGTATTTCCATATGATGTTATTGCCATAACACGTCCTCCAGAAGTTACAGTTTTACCCTCTTTTATAATTGCTCCAGCATGAAAAGCAATAGAATCTTCTACATTATTAATTCCTGTAATTTCTTTTCCTTTTTCATACGCTTCTGGATAACCACCAGACACTAACATTACTGTGGTTGCTGCTCTATCGTCTATTTCAATATCAATCTCGTTGAGACGTTCTTCTGCAATAGCCTTAAGTATTTCTACAAAATCGGTTTTTACTCTAGGCAATACAACTTCTGTTTCTGGATCTCCCATTCTTACATTGTACTCAATCACTTTTGGATCATCACCAACCTTGATTAAACCAATAAATACAAATCCTTTGTATGGTAAATTGTCTTTAATTAAACCATTAATTGTAGGTTTCACAATGCGTTCTTCAATTTTATTTAAAAACTCTTCAGTAGCAAAAGGCACTGGAGACACTGCTCCCATTCCACCAGTATTTAAACCTGTATCACCTTCTCCTATTCGTTTATAATCTTTAGCTGTAGGTAAAATTTTATAGTTTTTCCCATCTGTTAGTACAAAACAGCTTAATTCAATTCCGTCGAGAAACTCTTCAATGACCACTTTGGAACTAGCTGTTCCAAACTTAGCATCAACGAGCATACTTTTAAGTTCAGCTTTTGCTTCATTTAGATCATTAAGAATTAGCACACCTTTTCCTGCAGCTAAACCATCGGCTTTTAAAACATAAGGAGGACTTAACGTTTCTAGAAATTTATAACCATCCTCTACATTATTGGCATTAAAGCTTTCATAAGCAGCAGTTGGAATATTATGTTTAAATAAAAACTCTTTAGCAAACTCTTTACTGCCTTCTAATTCTGCAGCTGCTTTTTGAGGTCCTATAACAGCAACATGTTGTAATTGTTCGTCATTTAAAAAGAAATCATGAATGCCTTGTACTAATGGATCTTCTGGTCCAACAACAACCATATCAATTTTATGTTCAATAACTAGTGTTTTAATGGCTTCAAAATCGGTTACTTTAATATCAACATTCGTTGCTATTTGTGCAGTACCAGAATTTCCAGGTGCAACAAAAATTTTATCGCATAATTGGCTTTGAGCTATTTTCCATGCAAATGTGTGCTCTCTACCTCCAGATCCAAGAATTAAAATTGTCATGTTTTCAATTTGTTTGCGTAAAAATAATTGTTTTTACGCGTTTCGAAGTTTCTAAACAAGACTTTTTTTCTTTACTTTACATCCAACACAAACCTTATCCTCTTTTGAACCTTTTTGATTTTTCTTTGCGATTAAATGGCTACCCTTTGGATAAGGCAAAAAGTGAATTGGCTCAAATTCAGCAAAAAAGTGATATTGATTTCAAAACCTTTTTAGATGACAAGCTCAAAGCTATCGTGAGTTATCATTTTGAAAACAACACCTTCTATAAATCATTAGCTCCAAAAGCAAATTCAATATCATGGTCTTCAATACCTGTAATGACAAAAAAGGATTTGCAACAACCTCTAGAAGAACGATTATCAAAAGGATTTACAACTAAAAATGTATACGTTAACAAAACGTCTGGATCTTCTGGTGATCCATTTATATTTGCTAAGGATAAATTTTGTCATGCGCTAACTTGGGCAGTAATTCAAAATAGGTTTGGTTGGTATGGATTAGATTTTAATAGCTCTCGTCAGGCTCGTTTTTACGGAATTCCGTTAGATAAAAAAGGATATTATAAGGAGCGTTTTAAAGATCGTTTAAGTAAACGCTATCGGTTTTCGGTATTTGATTTAAGTGACACAGCTTTTGAAGAGCATTTACAAAAGTTTAAAGCAACTTCGTTTGATTATATCAATGGTTACACGAGTTCTATCGTACAATTCGCGAAATTTCTTGAGCGACAATCTATCTGTTTAACCTCTATTTGTCCAACATTGAGAGCTTGTGTGGTAACTTCGGAAATGTTATTTGATAACGATAAAAAGCTAATGGAACAACAATTTGGAGTTCCAGTAATTAACGAATATGGTGCCTCTGAATTGGATTTAATCGCTTTTCAAAACACCAATAATGATTGGCAACTCAATAGTGAAACCTTATATGTTGAAATATTAGATGATCATGATGAAATTCTTCCTTATGGTGAAGAAGGACGCATCGTAATTACCTCTTTATATAACAAAGCACATCCATTTATTAGATATGATATTGGTGATGTTGGAGTGCTTTCTGAAATGAGCACACTAAAAAAACCAATCTTAAAAACCTTAATTGGTAGAACCAATGATATTGCTATTTTACCTAGTGGAAAAAAAGCTGCAGGTCTTACGTTTTACTATATTACTAAAAGTATTATTGAGGATGATGGAAACGTAAAGGAGTTTGTTATTGAACAATTAGAAGCCCATCTTTTTAAAGTTATTTATGTGAGCGAAATGCAACTTTCCGAAGAAAAAAAGAATACCATAACTCAAGAGATGGAACGTTATCTCGAACAAGGATTGACCATAACTTTTGAAAGACAATCGACATTAAAACGGTCTAAAAGCGGAAAACTTAAACAGTTTACATCGCACGTGACCTCAACCATATGAAAAAGGAGGTATTAATCATTACTAGCTATTTTCCTCCAGAAATTGGAGCAGCTTCCAACAGAATTTTTCAGTTGGCAAATGGTTTACAACATGATTTTAACGTCACTGTTTTAACACCTTTACCCAATTATCCTACTGGCAAAATTTTTGATGACTATAAGGGTAAATTCAGGCACATTTCCGAAGAAAAAAATATAACTATTAACCGTCTTTGGATTTATGCAAGCAACTCAAAAAACAAGCTGTTACGATTAATTGCAATGTTATCTTATAGTTTTAGTTTGGTTTGGTTTTTTATGTGGAATAAAATCCCGAAAACGGTTATTGTGCAGTCTCCTCCACTACTAGTCGCCTTTACTTCTATGCTTTTTCTTAGGAAAAAAAATAGAAACCTCATCTTAAACGTGAGTGATCTTTGGCCAATTGCTGGTTTAGAATTGGGAGCTCTTAAAAAGAATTTTAGCTACAAAATGCTAGAGAATATTGAACACTTTAATTATAAAAAAGCAAGTCTTATTTTAGGCCAAAGCGAAGAAATTTTAGCTCATGTGAAGTCAATATTTCCTGAGAAAAAAACCTTTTTATACAGAAACTACCCAGATTTTCAGCCTCCAAAAATTGAACAATCATCAACTAATGATAAGTTAACAATAGTATATGCTGGTCTATTGGGTATTGCTCAAGGCATCTATAAATTGTGTACTGAGTTAGATTATACTCATATTGAATTTCATATTTATGGCTCGGGAGCTGAGCAATCTTTA
The DNA here is from genome assembly GCF_038900375.1 of Psychroserpens sp. AS72. Classification (NCBI taxonomy): domain Bacteria; kingdom Pseudomonadati; phylum Bacteroidota; class Flavobacteriia; order Flavobacteriales; family Flavobacteriaceae; genus Psychroserpens; species Psychroserpens sp. AS72. The sequence goes on from NZ_JBBMRC010000005.1 coordinate 61,994, forward strand.
ATTGAAGATTTTGTATCTCAACATCCAGATTTACCTATTATTTTTCATGGTCGAGTGACAAGAGATGAGCTTCATCCACTTTTATTGACATATGATATCGCAATCATTCCTTTATTAAATAGAATTTATGGTAGTGTGCCTTCAAAAATATTTGAATATGCACGTTTAGGCATGCCAATGCTTTATTTTGGTGGTGGTGAAGGTGAAGACGTTATTAGAAATAATAATTTGGGCTGGATTGCAACGTCTGGTGATTATGATGATTTAAATACTGTAATAGCTACTATTAAAAGTGAATCATTGACAATAGACAGAAAAGAAAACATTCAAAATACTGCTGTTCGTAATTTTGATTTCGATAAGCAGCTGGAATCATTAAAAGCTATAATTTAATATGCTTTATCTTCTCCTTTAACGGCATTCATAAATGTTTTTGTAATGATTTTTAGGTCTAAAAGTAAAGACCAGTTTTCTATATAAAATATATCATATTTTACGCGTCCAATGATATCTTTATCTGATTCTATTTCTCCTCTAAAACCACTAATTTGAGCTAAACCTGTAATACCAGGCTTTACAAAATGGCGCACCATAAATTTATCAATCTTTTTTGCATACATATTGGTATGACTAACCATATGAGGTCTTGGTCCTACTACAGACATATCTCCAAAAAGCACATTGAAAAACTGTGGCAATTCATCTATACTCGTTTTTCTAATGAATTTACCCATTTTAGTAATACGTTGATCGCCTCTAGTTGCTTGATATAAATGAGCATCTTTATTAGGCGTCATTGATCTAAATTTATAACAATCAAATTCTTTATAATTAAAACCATTTCTAGACTGTTTAAAAAACACAGGTCCTTTTGATTCTAACTTAATTAATATGGCGATTATAGGTGTTAACCATGATAAGATGAAAATGACAACTAAACTAGAAAAAAGAATATCAAAAGTTCTTTTTAAAACGGTATTAAAAGAGTCTTCTAGTGGTATATTTCTAAGTGATAAAATTGGTATGTAATCATAATACTCATACTTTAATTTTTTAGAGTATATATCTTTATTATCTGGAAGGAATTTTAAGATTTTAAGATTATTGTCTGCAAAATCTGAAATCTCACTAATTTGAAGATTAGTTAACTCAGAAATTGAGCAGTAAATCTCATCAATTTCTTCTTTTTTAATGGCTTCAAAATAGCTTTGTAAGTTGATACTCTTTCTATCCTTTAAATTAAATGTTTTGACATGTACGTAGCCATATTCTGGGTTTTGATTAAAGAAGGTTTCTAATGCTCTTGTTTTTTTATTGTCGCCAAATATAACTGTACGTCTAAAATTTCCACCGAAAGAAACTCTATACTTTTGTAATAGGTAATAGATTGTGAATTTAAAAAACGTAATCCCTAGAAATACAGAAATAATAAATTTAAATATTGTATTTGGGTAGATATTTAATGTATGATAGTATCCTGCAAATGCAAAAATGATTAGGGTAAACAAAATCATTTGTTTGAGTATTAAAGAATAAATCTTCACCTCTCTTGTATATCTATATACTTCGTAGAATTTAGAATATACAGATAATGTAATCCATGCAATTGATGTAAAAACTATAAATATGATTGGATCAATATTTATAAAAAAATACAAGATTGCAAAACCATTAATAATACTTAAATCAATTAAATATGAAATTGGCCTTAAATACCCTGAATATCGTCCTTGTTTAAATAAACTCAAATTACGGTTTTATGTGTTTAGAAAAGTCTCTATGATCTCTTTTAAAAAGGTCTTCATTTGATAAACTCTTGAAATACTCAAATGTTTTCACCATACCTTCTTCTCTTTCTACCTTTGGTTCCCAATTTAGCAATTTTTTTGCTAAAGTTATATCTGGTTGTCGCTGTAATGGATCATCTACAGGTAAGTCTTTATAAATAACTTTTTGTGTTGTATTTGTTAATTTAATAATCTCCTCAGCAAAATCACTTATAGATATCTCATGAGGATTACCAATATTTACAGGATACACATAGTCACTAAGTAAAAGTCTATATATGCCTTCAACTTGGTCGTCTATATAACAAAAAGATCGGGTTTGAGAACCATCACCAAAAACCGTTAAGTCTTCTCCTCTTAGTGCTTGTCCCATAAAAGCAGGAATAACTCTCCCATCATTAAGTCTCATTCTAGGACCATACGTATTAAAAATACGAACTATTCTGGTCTCAACACCATGAAACCTATGATAAGCCATAGTTATTGATTCTTGGAATCGTTTAGCTTCATCATAAACACCTCTAGGGCCTATGGTATTGACATTGCCATAATAATCTTCTGTTTGTGGATGCACAAGTGGATCACCATAGACTTCAGACGTTGATGCAATTAATAACCTCGCTTTTTTTGCTTTAGCCAATCCTAATAAGTTATGTGTACCTAACGAACCTACTTTAAGTGTTTGTATTGGGATTTTTAAATAATCTATTGGACTTGCTGGTGAGGCAAAATGTAAGATATAATCTAGATTTTTGTCGACTTTTATATACTCTGTCACATCGTGTTCAATGAACTCAAAATTTACGTTAGATTCTAAATGCTCTAAATTTCGTTTATCACCAGTTATAAAGTTATCCATACCTATAACTTTGTAGCCTTCATTAATAAAACGATCGCATAAATGTGAGCCTAAAAAACCTGCAGCTCCAGTTATAAGTATATTTTTCATTAATTAATTGTATTACGTCCTATTGAAGTGTAAGAAAACCCTTCGCTTTTTACATCATTAACATCATAAAGATTTCTTCCATCAAAAATTACTAGTGCTTTCATTTTTGATTTTAACTTGTTAAAATCGGGTGTTCTAAATATACTCCATTCTGTACATATAATCAAAGCATCAACATCATTTGTAGCATCATACATATGCTCTGAGTAATACAATTTATTTCCATATCTCTTTTCAACATTCTCCATTGCTTCTGGATCAAAAACTCTTATAGATGCGCCTTCTTTTAAAAGCTCATCAATCATATACAAGGCTGGAGCTTCTCTAATATCGTCTGTTTCTGGTTTAAATGCTAATCCCCAAACTCCAAATGATTTACCTTTTAATGAATTGTTGAAATGTGATGTTATTTTAGGCATTAATATTTTTTTCTGAATATCATTAACCTTGATTACAGATTTTAAAATATCAAATTCATATCCATTGTCTTCTCCAGATTTATATAATGCTTTTACATCCTTTGGAAAACATGAGCCACCATATCCTATTCCTGGAAACAAAAAACGTTTTCCAATTCTAGAGTCTGTACCCATACCTACTCTCACTTTATCTACATCTGCACCAACTTTTTCACAAAAGTTAGCAATCTCATTCATAAACGTAATTTTGGTTGCTAAAAAAGAATTTGCAGCATATTTAGTAAGCTCAGCAGAACGCTCATCCATAATTATTATTGGATTGCCAGAACGTACAAAAGGCTTGTAGAGTCTTTCCATTAATTTTGTAGCTCTATCAGAACTAGATCCTACTATAATTCGTTCTGGTTTTAAAAAGTCATCTACGGCAAAACCTTCTCTTAAAAATTCTGGATTTGATACAACATCAAATTCGACATTAGTTTCGTTAGCTATAGTTTCTTTCACTCTATCTGAAGTACCAACAGGAACAGTGCTTTTATCAACAATAACTTTATATTCTTTTAGTTGTTTACCAATATCTTTTGCAACACCTAAAACATAAGATAAATCTGCAGAACCATCTTCGTCTTCTGGAGTAGGCAACGCTAAAAATATAATATCACCATGTTCTAGTCCTTCTGATAATGATGTAGAAAATTTAAGTCGGTTAGCTTTTATATTACGCTCAAATAAAACATCTAAATGAGGTTCATAGATTGGAACAATACCGTTTTGCATTTGTTCAACTTTATTTTGATCTATATCTATACAAAGTACTTCATTTCCTGTTTCTGCAAGACAAGTGCCTGTTACCAAGCCAACATAGCCTGTTCCTATTACGGATATTTTCATGCATTATTATATTTAAAAAACAAAAATAGAAAAATAAAGACGGTAGATTATAATAATTTAATTTAAAAGAGAAGATTACTTTTCTAGCTCGTCGATGAAACGATTTAATATGTTCTCTTTTGAATAGTTTTTGACAACGTAAGTCTCTGCATTCTTACCTAATTGCTCGCAAAGATTTTTATCGCTCTTCAACGTTTCTATACACGCTACAACTTGTTCTAACGAATTGTCACTGTAGTAAAATCCACCTTGAGAGTTCTTGTATACGGTTGCTACTTCTGAGTCTTTATTACCAGTAACAATAGATGGCTTAGAACTTGCCATCATCCCTAATAATTTAGATGGCATTACAGTATCTATGACATCGCTTTTTTGAAATAAAAAATGAACATCTGCGCTTGATAAAAGTAACGGAAGTTCATCATAAGGCACTAAATTATAATGGGTAACAAAATCATAGTTCTTGATGCCTTCTACAATCTTTTCTTTTTCTGCGCCTTCACCTACAATAATGACCTCTACATCATTAAAAGATTTAAGCGTATCTAAAACCTCAAAGAAAAAACTCCAATCTTGCTTTGCTCCTATATTTCCAGAGTATAATATTTTGAATTTTTCTGAAATTAGATATGGGTGTTTTTTGTCTGTTTTAACTCTAAATTTAGAGGTGTCAAGCCAATTGGTTAAATAATATGTGTTTTTGTTTTTGACTTTGGTCTTTAATTTATTAAGCATCCCATTACTAATGGTACTAATGGTATCTGCTTTATTTAACAAGGTTCTTTCTACCCAAAGTATCATTTTAATAAAAAATGATTTATTACTACTTAGTAAACCAGAATCTATAGCTGCATCAAATTCAAAATCTTGAATGTGAATCCATAATTTTGATCGATATCTCAGTTTTAAAAACCAACCTAGTAAGATGGAGGATGTAAAAGGGACAATACAGATAACGTGGCTTGGTTTAGCTATTTTAAATAAATTAGGCACATTTCCGAAGGTAAAACTAAGCAAGTGTATAATTCGTTTAGAAAAAGTGGGATTTGATGGTACGTATTGTTTGTATCTATAAACCGAAACATCATTTATGATTTCTTTATGCCATCTCTTTTTGTTCTCATAATCTGAGCGAATTTTCCATTGCGGATAATAAGGAAAACCCGTTATCACTGATACATTGTAACCTTTAGAAACTAAGTATTCTGCTTTTTGTGTTGTGTATAAACCAATTGCGCTATCTTCTGGAGAATAGTTGACTCCAATAATAGTGATATTATTATTCTTCAATCTTTCTCTTTTTTACTGCTGCAGCCGGATTTCCGTAGCAAATAAATCCTTCAGGCATATCTTTAAACACGTTGCTTCTAGCTCCAATAACACAGCCTTTACCTACTTTTACTCCTGGTGCAATATAGACATCATTAGTAATCCAAGCTTCATCTTCTATAATGACTTCTTGATGATCAATATCAAAACTTTCTTTGGTGTAATCATGAAGTCCTGTATTGAAATATACTCCATGAGCAACAGCCACATGCTTACCAATTGTAATATTACCAAGACTATATAAAATACAGTCTTCACCAATCCAAGTATAATCTCCAATAGCTATTTTCCAAGGGTATGTGAATTTTGCTGATGGACGAATAAGTACGCCTTTTCCAATTTTTGCACCAAATGATCTTAATAAAAACCGCCTCCATCCATAGAAAAACTGTGGTGACCAAGCGAAAAGAGTTTTTTCGACAATCCACCAAAGTTGAACTACAACTTTAGATTTTCCTCGAAAGTCTCCTGGGACGCTAAATGTTTTTAAGTTTTGATACATTAATTATGTGCTTTATACCAATTGTAAGTAATCGTTGTTCCTTCTTCTAAACTATAAGGCAGCTCGCCTACAACTTCTTCAACTTTAGTTGTATCATAAATCATATTGGTCATAATATTATCTAACCTAAATGATGTTATTGGAGGTGATTTGTAGCCTATTTTTTTTAAAACATCACCAGATATAGCTAATGTTTTTAATACAAATAAAGGTACAGATTTTATATCGTGACCATGAAATTTATTTGAAATAATATTAGCCCATTGCTTTACTTCTAATGGTTCAAAATCTGATAAATAAACCGTTTGAGTATTTAAAGTGCGATCAAATAATAATTTATCTAAAATATGAACGCAATTCCCGACGAAACCGAAATTTTTATGAATACGAACTCCTTTGGGATGTACATAAAGTTTTCGCTTAATCGAATCAAAAAAGTTTTTATATGGTATGTCAAACCATGGTCCCCAAAGTGATGTTGGTCTTACAATAATCCAGTTATCTTCTAATTTTTTAGAATCTCTAACAATTTTCTCTCCAACAATTTTACTCTCTCCATAAACTGTTGAAGGCTTATAATCACATTCGTCTTTAGGACTGTAACCAATTTCACAAACTAGTCTACTAGAAGCAAAAATGACTTTTTCTATTGATTTTGTTTGATTAATAGCAGTAATTATATTCTCTACTCCAGCAATATTAGCAGCATAGTCTTCTATTGTTTTACCATCTAAATCTGTTCTTGCTGCCATGTGTAAAACATAATGAGGCTGGAAATCATTAAAAAGCTGTAGTGTCTTTTCTTTATCTAAAATATCAACTTCTTTCCAATAAACTGAATGAGATTCATTTCTTGGTTTGCTATGGTCTAGGTTTAATACCTCGTACCTATCTTTATAGTAATCAATTAGATTAGTTCCTATAAAACCTGAACCACCTGTAACTAAGATTTTTTTCTTCATCAATTTTAAAATAATCCCAAAGATAAAATTATCATTTGTTTATCTCTAAAAAAATAAAAAAACTCATGTTTTATTAGCTGAAAAGACTAATTCATGGATTATTTAAGCATGTTTTGGTAAAGTTTGACCCAATCATCAAATCGATATTGCCAAGAATATGATTTTAAAACAAAATTATGGAGCTTTAATCCGTTTTCATTTCTTTGTTCTAATGTCCAATTAAGTGCTGTTTTTAGTGCAGATTCTATCTCCTCTACATTTGGATTAACAAGTATGCCTCCATTATTGGACCATTCTTTCTTTAAACCTGTTTGAAATGTAGTAATTACAGGTGTTTTATAAATGGCAGCTTCTAGATTAACCATGCCAACAACTTCAGAATGCGAAGGTGCCACAAAAACATAGGCATTTTTAAAATACACTATTTTTTCTTCGCCTGTAATTAAACCTAAAAATTCAACCTTGTTTTCTATACCAAGAGACACAACTAATTGGTCTAATTCTAGTTTATAGTCGCTAAAATTTCCAGCAATTTTTAGTTTGAAGCCTTTGGGATTTAAATTTGAAAATGCTTTAATGAGTAAGTCTATTCCTTTTTTAGAATCTAATCTTCCAACATATAGCACATACTTTTCTTCTCCATTATAACTATCTTCTATAGCAAGTTCCGAATCAATTAAATTTGGTATTTCAACCGTTGGAGTATTTGGGAAAAGCGCCTTTAATTCATTAGCTTCATTATGCGTAATAGCATGTAAATAATTTGCTTTTGAAAATGCAGATTTGACTACCAAATTAAAATACAACTTCTTTTTTAATGTTCCTTGTGACCATAACCAAGGCTCGTACATGCCATGACAAGTAATCAAAAAAGGAATATTGTTTTGTTTTGCAAATTTAGCAGTAGCATATTGAGGATACATCCATACACCATGAATATGTATAAGGCTTATTTCATTTTTTGAATTTAAGCTCTTCAAGGTACTCTTTAGGTTTTTAGAATAGCGCCAAGGTGTGGTTTCTCCTTCTACTTTTATGGCTTGATCTCCATCTTCTATTCTAGTTGTAAGTATTTTAGAATTAATATTATTATTTAGTAATCTAGTATGTAAATCTAAAACGACGGTTCTAATACCACCACTTTGGAAGGAAAAATCTTCTAATACATGTATTACATTCATTACAAAAAGTTTATAACATTATAAAAATGCTAATTCTCAGTTGATTCGTTTAATTTAGATTCAGAATTAAACAGAAATAAATTAATAAAAAACGAAAAGAATATAACACCATCTTCGCGCTCAAGAATATTCTCTGAAAGCATATTTAAACCAAAATACAATAATAAAAAAAACAATAGTTGATTTTTATTTTTATTCGAAAATTTAAATATGTAATAAAAGTAATATAAGAATATCATCAACCCAATAATTCCTGTAGATAACAAGATACTTAAGAATTGGTTATGAGAGTTATAATTTTTAAGTAATAAGCTTGGGTTTTCTATTTCGTAACAATCAACTAAAGCACTATTTGCATCTCCCCAACCATAACCAATAATGGGCTCTTTAGCGGCTTGTATCATTGAACATTTAAAAATATCTAAACGAATAGATGTAGATGTGTTTTGATTTGATTTTAGGCCATCCAAATCTACTAATTCACTAAATCTATTGATATTTTTGAATTTAGGAATAAACGCTAAAATTAAAACAAATAGAATAATAGAAGTTACGACATAAATTGCAGGCTTGGCTTTTAATTTAGTTTTAATAAGATAAATAAAGCCTACCACTGCAAAAGCTAAAATTGGGCCTTTTTTATTTAAAAGTGCTAGAAACACAAAAAACAGAGCCAGAAATAGTATCGAATAAATTTTATTAATCCTTTTAACTTTAGGTATACTGTCTATTAAAAATAAAATCCCAACTCCAATACTCATAGATAAGTAGATAGAGTGTATCTCGTACCCTTTTATTCTCAAGTCGACAAGAGTATGGTAATGCACAATTGTGCTCTTAAATGTATAATAGGGTTCGGTTAAAAAGTAATATGTAAATGTAGATACCAAGAAAAATGCTAGTGTAATTACAAACACCCATTTTAAAAGTTCGATAAACGACTTGCTTAGATGTTCCTTACAATTATATAACAGTGCAAAAATGACTGGATAAACCAAAAGTGACGACCCAGTTTCAAGTTTTTTAAATGCGTAACTTTTATCTTCGGTGTAAAGAATACTTACAACCAGCATGAGAAAAAAACTCGTGCTTACAATAAGCAATTTGTAATCAAACTTTTTATCAGATTTGGTAACAATAAAATAAAATATAGTACTCAACAGCAAACCAATTACCGGAATGCCCTTGAACTTATCTGGCACTAAAATAATGGCACTATTAAAGACTAAAAAGGCTTTTAATAATCCATTTGCTGTTTTAACGTTTTTAGACATTTGTTTTTGTCTTTTTCATTGCAGCCCTAAATACTAAAAAATAAATTTTAGGAATCACTAACAACACAATAAATGTTGCCATCAAAAATGCATAGCCATTGGTAAAATCACCTCTTAAAAAAAAGATCATATGCATAGATGCATAAAATCCTGCAGCGATTTTAAGTGGGTCAAAGCCATTTAACCAAATGACCATTATATATAAAAAATATGCCAAAGCAATGGCAAATAGTATGACACCTAAAAGGCCAAAATTTAAATAGCCTTCAGAGACATAAGGGTTAGATAGATTGGTAAAGCTTCTTGGATTTCCGTAGTTATCTTTTAAATATTCGCCAATAAATTCTCCTGAAGAAATTGGTTTGTTAGTCCATATTTTTCTGGGTACAAAGAAAAACACACCTCCAGATAGTTGTTCACCATACGATAACCTATCTCCTTCAACGTATTCTATTGTTGCTGCAAAATTTATAAACGCATCATAATTTAATGTTGTAAACGTATTTGATATCCCATGGTTTTTTAATTGATATAGTAATAGTTTGGGCTTCGCTCTTAATTGATCTAATGAATATCCAGAATGTGTTATGAGAGATATCGTAGGAAAGATAATTATCATTGAAAAAAACAAGAAAATCAATGCCTTGAAATTTGTATTTAGCAATTTTGGGATTAAAAAAAATATGATAGTCAAATAAATAGGTCCCAGCGCATTTCGTTTTTCTGTTAATGGATTTTTAATAGCTAATAATAAAACTAATAGCAGTATTGATAACACTATTATTGCGTAATAATTAATACTTTTCTTTTTAGCCTTTTTCAGATAATAAACACTTAAAAGAAATATAGGAAACGGAATCATTAAAACAATCTTCTCTTTGAGTAATAAAGCTGATTTTGAAACGTCTTTATTTACTTTGTAATTGTTATCTATATATTCACTAGTTATATGGTCAAAATTAAGTGCAAAAATCAACAAACAAACACCAAACAAAATCAAAAGATGTATAGGCAAATACTTGTCTTTAAAATATGGTTTTAAAACGACTTTTCTTGATAAAAAATAACGATAAGAAACAAAAAACACAATGTTAAAAATCAGTATAAAGATGCTGGTTTTTATCATTAAATGATCTTTATATATGAGCTTGGTTGGCATTTTTAAGTCATTATTTGCAAAAACTTCGTGGATTTGAAGCATTGGTGCGATAATAAAAAACAAAAAATTAAATACAATATAGGCTGCCAATATGGGAGAATACCTCTTGTCTTTAAAGACATAAAAAACAGTCATTATAAATATCGCCATGAAGTTAAGCGAAAATAACACCTTAAGTATTATAGGGACTTTTGTGAAAATGAGTAAGGGTATGAAAATAGTAAAATAGAGCAATAAAAAAATAACTTTCCCTTTCATTATATAGAATTTTTTTGAAACAGAACTTTCCGTTTTATTGAATAAAAAGCTCTAATACTTACAAGAACAAAATCTGAAAACACTCTTAAATAAATAAGGTTCCAAAATGTAATTTCGTCAATTAAATATAAAAATAATACTATGACTATATAAACAATAGACGAAAATAATAATGAGAAGTTATATTCTTTAAAAAAACCAAATGCTACTAACCCACAACTTCCAAGAATAAATGTAACCGAAATTATAGGCGAAAGTAGACTTAAAAACTCTAATGTACTCGTATATTTTAGGAGCTCTTCTCCTCCAAAAAGAAGCACAAGTTGTGAAGAAAATAAATGAATTAAAACCATTAATATCAACCCAGCACCTAAACTAAAAAACACTAATTTAGTTAACAGTTTTTTATCCATAGTTCTAGATATGGTTGGAAAAACAGCTTGTTGTAACATTTCAAAAGGAATCACAGTTAACATAACAATTTTTGAGGCAATGTCAAATCCTGTAACATCATCCATTGTCGCATAAACACCAATAAGAAAGATTGTACCAAAATTAAAGACAAGTAATAAGAATCGCCCAAAAAAGAACATTAATGCAGCATTAAAGTACTTCAGCAGTACTTTAAACTTTACAAAATAAAATTCAATGTCATAATATTTTTTAATAGCATAAACCCCTAAAACACCCATTATGATATTAGAAATCACAATAAAACCTACATATAAAAAAATGTCTTCAGGATTATTTACAAAAAGAAACGTTGCTACAACAATAAATAATCTTGAGATAAAAACAATTATCGTTGCTATTTTTAATTTCTCAATACCTTGAAAAAACCATATTGGAAACATCACTTCCCCTATTCCCATTACAAGCATTAAATACAATAAACCTAAGTTTTGCGCTATAGGATCAAAAATGGCAGTAATTAAAAGAATTAAAAAAGACGTTAAAAAAAGTACTGTTTTTATGATATAAATTGAAGAAACAACTTCATTAATTACCGACTTATCATTTCTATTATCTACAATGTATTTGGCTGCGTATACATTAAAACCAAAATTTATAAACATTAAAAAGAACTGGATGATAGAATCAGACCAAGTTAAAAGACCGTATAAATCTGTACCTAATACGCGAACTAAATAAGCCACCAAAATAAATCTAAACCCGATATTAAAAACCTTCAATACACTCAGGTATGAAAAGTTTTCCAACATTATTCGGTAATCTTTATTTTGTAAAAAATTCATTTAGCTAATTAGTAGAATTTGTAATAGCATTAATCTTTTCAAACAAAATTTGAGAAAAATTATTGTCATATTTATGGAATATATTTTTTATTTCCTTTCTTTTTTCTGAATAAAGATCTTGATTATCAACTATAGTGTTTTGCAAGAATCCTTCTAACATTTGCAAAGTAGTTATTATTTCTCCAGGCATATACTTTATTGGGTCTGAAAATAAAAACCCTCTAGAGTTTTTAAATGCTTCATAGTCTGAAAACACAAATCCAATAGGTCTGTCAAGAAGTAAAAAATCAATGTAAATAGATGAAAAATCTGTTAATAGTATATCTACAGACTTAAATGTAGAATACATATTTATCCCTTTGTCTTCAAATGAAGAATTATCAATAAATCGAATATTAGAATAGTTTTTAAAATCGCCTATTTTTCTATAATCCATTGGATGTAGCTTTACATAGCACATGGCATTTTCAGCTTCTAACAAAGAATTAATACTATCCAAACTAGGTTCATTAAAAAAATCATTTTCACCTTCTATTTCTCCATCTATTCTATGGTCTACAACTACAGATTTTCTAAATGTTGGCATCCAAAGTAGTGTCTTTTTATACTCTTTTTCATCATTAAATAGTTGATGAATAGAGAATTTATCCTCCAATAGAAAGTCATTTCTGGTTTGACCATTAATCAATATTTTTTCTTCGGAAACATTAAATGCTTTAGCCAATATCTCCTGATAAAATGAAGATGTTGCTGTATGGTAATTAGAAAATGGAACGTTTTTATTGTTTGGATCATCTAAAAATCCAATAGTCTTTATAGGCATTCCATGCCATAAATTAAATTTATTTTGATTAGGGATAATTCCTAAAAAATTATATAAACCATGAGTGTGAAATACAATAGTTGCCGTGAAGTAATGGTAAAAACCTATGATAGATTTTTTGTTCACAATACTTAATTGGTTGCTATTGGTATAATTAGACGCCAATTTTAGATACTTTTCTTTAGACGCGTAGTTATCTACTAACCAAACATTTTTATAGGTCTTAAAATGCTCAGATACAAATATGAATGTCGCAAAACTATTATCGGAAAAATCAGGAAAACTGTGGTATACTATCTTTTGTTCTTTATTTGAAAAAATCTGACATAAAAACTTTACGCTTTTAACAAGTGCTTTTTTTAACATGTTTTAATTCAAAAAATTAAGATTCTCTGAGCTTAGTAAGCGTTTCGTTGATAAGTGTAGATGAAGTTCCTTCAGTATATGGGAAATAAATAATCTTTACACCAACAGCTTCAAACTTTTCGTCAAGTTCTTTCCATTTATCACTCTTAAACCAATCATCGCCAACAAACATAACATCAAATTTTAAACGTTCCCACATTTTAAATTTGTCCATATCATTTTGAGGTACAACAGCATCAACTTGTTTGATATTCCTTACGATTTCCATTCGTTCGGTATGATTGATAACTGATTTTTTGTTTTTATAAGCAACTAGTTCATCTGAAGTAACACCTACTATAAGCTTGTCACACAAACCTTTAGCGTTTTTAATTAGGTTTAAATGTCCAATATGGAATAAATCATAAACTCCTGATGTATAACCTATTGTCGTCTTTTCGTCTCCTCTTTTATACATATAATTTATTATTAATCAAGGTTGAGCTTTATTAATTGTTTTGAAAAGATATTTTTTATTCCTCTGTAATGATTTAGAATAATAAATTTTTCTATTATAGAATCACTTTTCAAAGTTTTTGCAATATAAACTAAATCATTTACGAAGAAAATTTTTGGCAACTCTTTAATTCCCATATATCGCTTATGTATATACAAATTGGTAACGCCAAATTCACTCCATAAAATCTCATTGTTTAAATAATATCCTGCATAATATATATTATCAATTTCTTGCTTTATTAATAGGTCTAAAAATTCTGAATCGTTAGTTAGAACCTTATCCTTAGTATATAATTTGTTATCTGAAACTGTTAAATAATTGATATTAGCTTTCTTTAGATTAGCTTCAAAGTTATTTAAGGTATCATTGACTTTATCATTTTTAAAAATCAAGACTAAATTTTTTCCAGCTGGTAATTTTTTTACTGTCTTTGATCTTAAATGTTTATTTATTTTATCAGAATTATAATTATTAAAATTGACCTTATCTGTTACAATGACTCCAATGTCGTTCTTTTTAAATAACCTAAGTGCTGCTGCTCTCATGCCAATACTATAGGAAGATAAGCCCTTATCAAAAGCATAATAATTAAGATTCTTATTACTATTTCTATTCTTGAAAGCAAATAACCCGTTAGGTTTATCAATTACGCAATACAAAGCATCAAACCCTAAATAGAAAATATGTTTAATGTCATTCTTTTCAATGTAAGAATCCATAATGTCATCGTTGTAAAAGGTAATCCCATTTTCAACTTGTAACAAATCTTTATGCTGCTTTTCTTGTGATGGTGCGTAAATGATATTAAATCCAATAGAGCTGAGGTCTTTTATTACTGGGTTTAAAAATTCATTAACCATTGGTTTTAAAAAATCCATATCCCAAACATCAATCAATACTATTGCGCAGTTTTTTGGATTTAGTTTTTTTTGTTTTATTTCGTCAATATAAGCTTCTTGATTGCCATCATACTTTGAGACAACATACTCTAAGTTTACTTTATTTTTATCAAAAGTACTGTTGCCATACTCAACTTTTTGAGAAAACCCATTAGCACAAATTAAAATTGTAAGACCTATTAAAAATTTTGACATTTATTTACCTTTTTGAGATAATTTCAATTGAACTACCATCTCCAATTTTTATTAAAATAGTTCTTTTTAAATAATTCTATATTAATAAACATCCATAGAATTTGACCAGCTCTAGTCTCAGTTTTACTTTTTTCTATCAATTCTTTTACGACTCCATCTTTTAACCAATTAGCTTTAGGTAAGAGTTCTTCAGCTAATGATTCTAAGTTTTCAAACCACTCAGTCAAAGGTACAGGAAACCCTACTTTTTTTCGTTCAATAATTTCTTTTGGTAGATAGTTATAGGATACTTGTCTTAATAAGTATTTTGGTGTATCTAATACTTCGCTATAATTATCAGAGCTTGTTTGTGATGCTTTTTTCTTTGAGTCTTCATCTTTCCATCGTAATTTTAAATCATACGGAATATGGCGATAAGAGTACTCAATTAAATTATGATCTAGAAATGGCACTCGTGCTTCAACAGATGTTTGCATTGTAGTCATATCAACACGTTGCAATAATCCTTTTACATGATATTTGTGAAAAAATTTAAATACATTTTCCTCGTTTGGTTTGTTTTCAAATTCATTCTTAATCTCATTATCAAACTCTTCTCTATAGTTTTTTGGAGTATTAATTAATTCATCTCGCATAGACCTTGGTACATAATCATATTTGGAAATGAAATAATCATAAAAAGACTCTGTTGTATTTTCATTTTCGTAATCAAAAGGAGCTCTAAAAATACGTCCATATCCTCCCATTAATTCATCTGCACCTTCACCAGATAACACAACTGTTATTTTTTCTTTTAATTTGCTAGACATCACTGCCAATGGTATTTCATTTGGAACTCCCAAAGGCGCATCTTTAAAGTTGATAAGTCGCTCCCAATTAGACATATAGTCCTTTTTAGTCATAACTATTTTATGATGATTGGTATGATATTGATCTGCTATAATTTTTGAGTATTCAAACTCATTAAGCTCTTCAAAGCCTATAGTATACGTGTTAACTTTGTCTTTTGAATTTAAAGCAGTTATTGCTGTGATAAGACTTGAGTCGACTCCACCACTTAAATATGTTCCTAAGGGTACATCTGCTATAAGTCTATATTTTATTGCTTTATTTAACTCGTCATCTAAACCTTTTAAAATGGTTTCTTCATCATAAGATGTAGAGGTGTTAAACTCTTCAGGAAGATCCCAATATTTGACTTCTTTTTTATTTAAGTTCTCATCAATTGTGAGATAGGTTCCTGGTTGAACTTGAAAAATATCTTTAAAAAAAGTATAAGGCGATCTTATATATCTATTTGCTAAATACTCATCAACTGCCTCTTCATTAAAATTAGCATCAACTAAACCACTGGATAAGATTGCTTTTATTTCCGAAGAAAAAACAATGTTACCATCAAGATTGTGAAAATATAGTGGCTTAATCCCTAATCTATCTCTTACCAAATAAAGTACTTTTGATATTGAATTATAAAGTGCTATTGCAAACATCCCATTGGCTTCTTTTAAAAACCAATCCATACCTTTTTCTTCTACTGCAGCAATTATAACTTCGGTATCTGATGCTGTTTTAAACTCATAATTAAGATGTTTTTTTATCTCGTCAAAATTATAAATCTCTCCATTAAAGACTAAATGCCAATCATTATTGTTAGAATGCATTGGTTGATTAGAAATTTCTCTAGTGTCAATTATACTTAATCTCCTATGTCCAATAACGAGATTCCCATCCTTGTAATATCCTTCAGAATCTGGTCCTCTATGTTGAATAGAATCATTCATTTTCTGAATTCTTTTTTCTAAATTAGGGATTGTATTTGTAGAATAAATTCCTGTAATTCCGCACATAATCTATATTTCTAGGAGTTTTGTTTTAAGTTAAAAATGTATAAATTAATTTAATTTTACACTAAAAATTAATTTCTACTAATAGTAGGCACTGTGACGTTGACTTGAGATAATATAGCCGATTTACCTTCCCAGGACCCAATAGGTTTATCGGCATCTGTAGGTCCGTAAATAATTTGAATTTCGTCTATATTAGCCTTTGCTGATATTGTACATTTGTACCATTCCTCGTCTATTAATTCAATTGAAGCGTCTTCATTTTCAAAATACCCTTTAGACTTAACGCCTATTAGTTTACTATTTTCTAAATCAAAAATTGCATCAACTCTATTGGGATAAATGCCAGAAATTCTTAACCCTAAAGCACTTTTATCATTTGTTTTTTGAACATAAATAGTTACTAAAACCGTTTCACCACTTGTGATTTTTTGATTTTTAATAATTAAATAAGCAGGTGTATTATTAGATATTCTAGACACCTTAAAAACACTTTCGTCTATAAAAGCAATATCGGTCTCTTCAATTTTTAATCCAACTTCATCAAAAGTAACATCTCTATTAATTGTATTTAAAACATCAATGTTAGAGTTTTTAATTAACTTATTTACTTTTGGTACTTTCTTATTTGTTTCTTTTTTATTTCCTTTAATATCATCTTCATAAAGCTCTTTATCAGCGTTTAATCGCTCTTCTACTTTTGTATATATATTATCATAAGTTTCTATTGAATTCGCATAATAATCTAGGCTATTAACAAATTGTAAACTATCAATATTGAATTTTGAATACACAAAGTTTTCGGGTTCAATACCCTTATCTTCAAGAGCTTTTTTATTTACACCTTTAGCAGCTGTTAATATTGAGGCCTCGTAAATGATATCAACCATTTTTTCTTCGGAAATAAGATTATCTGGTTTCTTAACTTTATTAGAACACGACAAAAAAACAATTAATATAAAAATAAATACAACCTGGTTTTTCATATAAAACGTGCTTCTAATATTAAATTAAACAATCATTCCAGCTGCAACAGTTTCATTCGTAGCATCATCAACAAGTATAATGCTTCCTGTTGTTCTATTTTCTCTATAAGAATCTACCATAAGAGGTTTTGTCGTTCTTATTTTAACCTTAGAAATATCATTCATTTTCAAATCTTTATCTTCTGTATTACGTCCTAAAGATTCAATATTTATTTTATAAACAACTTCCTTAATCATTGCTTTTTGTTCATTGCTTGTATGGCGAATACTATACTTAGCTCTTGGTTTAGCAGGATCATTGTGTAACCAACATAACATAACCTCAATGTCTTGGCTCGTTTCTGGTTTATTGTTTGAACGTACAATCATATCACCTCTACTGATATCAATATCATCTTCTAAAGTAATGGATACAGACATAGGAGCATGAGCTTCTGGTAACTCTTTGTCTAATGTATCTATTGTTTTTATTTTTGAAGTAAATCCAGAAGGCATCACAGTTACCTCATCACCAACTCTAAAAATTCCACTAGCAACTCGACCTGCATAACCTCTATAATCTCTATGACTTTCATTTTGAGGTCTTAATACCGTTTGAACAGGGAACCTAGCATCTACTTTATTAATATCGCTACTAATATGCATCGTTTCTAGTGTATGTAATAGTGGAGCACCTTGATACCAATCCATGTTTTTAGATCGATTTACAACATTATCTCCATCTAACGCACTTATTGGAATAAATCGTATATCTTGAACCAACAACTTAGAAGAAAACTCTTCAAATTGATTAATAACTTTGTTGTAAGCGTCTTCAGAATAATCTACTAAATCCATTTTATTGACACAAACTATAACATGCGGTATTTGTAATAACGAAGCAATAAATGAATGTCTTTTAGTTTGTTCAATAACACCATGCCTAGCATCTACTAAAATTATAGCTGCATTTGCTGTGGATGCTCCAGTAACCATGTTTCTAGTATACTGAATATGTCCAGGAGTATCAGCAATTATAAACTTACGTTTTGGTGTTGTAAAATACCTATAAGCCACATCAATAGTAATACCTTGTTCACGTTCATCCTTAAGACCATCAGTAAACAAAGCTAAGTCTACACCATCATGTCCTTTTTTCTTGCTCGTATTAGTAATAGCTTCTAATTGATCCTCAAATATGGATTTAGAATCGTAAAGTAAGCGACCAATAAGTGTGCTTTTTCCATCATCTACACTTCCTGCTGTAGTAAAACGTAATAATTGATTATTGTCTAACATTGATTTAATTTCTTTTTAAAAATATCCTTGACGTTTTCTATCTTCCATTGCAGATTCAGAACGCTTGTCATCAGTTCTGTTTCCACGTTCTGTATTTCTCATACCAGCAACCTCTATTGCAATTTTTTCTAAAGTATCTGCTTCAGACTCGTCACCTCCAGTAATTGTAATATCACCTAAAGTTCTAAATCTAATTTTTTTAGTTACTATTTCTTCATGATCCTCAAGGACTAAAAATTCTGAATTAGGAATCCAGCTGTCTTGTCTCCAAACCACTTCTCTTTCATGCGCAAAATATAAAGAAGGGATAGCTATATTTTCTCTTTTTATGTAATTCCAAACATCCATTTCTGTCCAATTACTAATTGGAAAAGCTCTAAAATGTTCGCCTTCAAAATGTTTTCCATTGAAGATATTCCAGAGTTCTGGTCTTTGGTTTTTAGGATCCCATTGTCCAAAATCATCTCGATGTGAAAAGAAACGTTCTTTAGCTCTAGCTTTTTCTTCATCTCGTCGTCCTCCTCCTATTGCGCAATCTATTTTGTTAGACTCTATAGCATCAAGTAATGTTGTTATTTGAAGTACATTTCTAGTTGCGTTTTTTCCTTTTTCTTCGGAAACTCGCCCATCATCAATAGCTTCTTGAACAGAACCTACTATAAGTTGAACGCCTAAATCTTTAATAATATCATCTCTAAACTGAATCGTTTCTGGGAAATTATGACCAGTATCTACATGCATTAATGGAAAAGGAATTTTAGCTGGATAAAATGCTTTTTTAGCTAAATGAGTAACTAAAATTGAGTCCTTTCCACCTGAAAATAAAATAACAGGATTATCAAATTGAGCCCACACTTCACGTAATATGAAAATAGCCTCACTTTCTAATTCGTCTAAATAATTTAAATAATATTTACTCATTTGAGTTGTAATTTTGGTGTGATAAAATCTATTATTCTTTTTACTGATAATTCTATAGATTCGTCTTCCGTTTTAATTTCTAAATCTGGTGATTCTGGTGCTTCATAAGGAGCAGAAATCCCTGTCATATTTTTGATTTCTCCTGCTCTAGCCTTTTTATACAAACCTTTAACATCTCTCCTCTCACATTCTTCTAAGCTCGTATTGATGTAAACCTCTACAAAGTTAACATCTTTAACGATAGTTCTAATATTCTCTCTGTCTTTTTTATATGGAGAAACAAAAGCTGCACAGACCACTAGACCTGCATCAATCATTAAATTTGCTGTCTCTGCAATGCGTCTAATATTTTCTGTTCTGTCTTCTGGCGAAAAAGAAAGATCATTGTTGATACCTTTTCTAATATTATCACCATCAAGCGAATAAGTTTTCACATTTAAATCATGTAAAGCTTTTTCAACCAAATTTGCAATTGTAGATTTACCAGAACCTGAAAGTCCTGTAAACCAAATTAAAAACGAATTATGATTATTTGAATTTGTTCTATCCTTTTTAGAAACTTGATAACTGTGTGGAATAATATTCTCTTTCATTCTCTTAATTTTCTCTACTTGTTAAACCATAATTTACTTTATACCAAGCACGCTCATGCAAATAATATAAAAGCATCTTAGTCACAACCTCAGCAAATCCAATTTTTAAACCAGTTAATGGATTACCAGAAATAATCCAAGCCAAGAGCATCGTATCCATGGTTCCAATTAATCGCCAAGTAAGGGTTTTTGCAATGTGTCTTTTTCTACTTTCTAGAACTATACCATCTTTAGATAAGTTAATTTTAAACCAAGCTCTTTCATGAAAATAATAAAGAAGCATTTTAGTAACAACTTCTGCTAAACCAATTTTGAAACCTGTAGTTGCATCTCCAGAGATAATCCAAGCTAATATAATGGTATCAATTGTACCTATTAATCTCCATGTAATGGTTTTAGCAATATGTCGCTTATGCGATTGATCTTTCATTATTTAGAAACTATAAACCATGGGTTCAATAAGTTTTCCTTATTATAAAGTAAAGGCTTATTCGTTTCTTTAGAAATAACCTCAACTCCAACAGCATTACAAATTGCTTGTCCTGCTGCAGTATCCCATTCCATTGTAGGTGCAAATCTTGGGTATATATCTGCGTTACCTTCTGCAACTAAACAAAATTTAAGAGAACTACCTTTTGAGACTATTTGAACATCTTTTCCAGATGATTTTAAGTCCTCAACAAAATCTAGAGTTTCTTGACTCATATGAGAACGACTACCAACAACGTCAACTTGATTTGTTTTGAGTTTAGGTACTAAAGATGAACATTGCTTTTTAATATCCTCAAGAGTTGTTTGATGAGATTCTAGTACTACTTTATAAGCCTCTTTTTTTGATACATCAGCAAAATATAAGACTTTAGAATCTGGTACATAAATCACACCTAATTGTGGCATTCCATCTTTAACTAACGCAATGTTTACGGTAAATTCTCCATTTCGCTTTATAAATTCTTTTGTGCCATCAACAGGATCTACTATCCAACACTCATCCCAGTCTTTTCTAGTAGAAAAGTCTATCTGTCTATTTTCTTCACTAATAATTGGAATTGGTGTGGGATTTAAAAAAGTATTGATGATATCATTAGCTTTTTTATCTGCTTCAGTTAATGGAGACTTATCATCTTTAATTTCTATATCAAAAGCAGTGTCATACACTTGCATGATGACTTCTCCTGCTTTTAAAGAAGCTTCAATTGCAATTTTTAAATTGTTATTTATTTCTATACCAATCATACATCTTTTTTATGCCTTCTCCTAACTCCATCTTATGCTTCCAGCCCAATGCATTAAGCTTTGTTACATCCGTTAGCTTTCTAAGCGTGCCATCTGGCTTATCAGTATTATAAACTAATTCGCCTTTAAAACCAACGATAGTTTTTATTATATCTGCTAATTCTTTAATTGAAATATCTTCTCCTGTACCAATATTTATATGCGTGTTTCTTACTTCTTTTTTATCTTCGGAAAACGTATCCTTAAAATCTCTGTTTTCCATAATATACACACAAGCGTCTGCCATATCTTTTGACCACAAAAATTCTCTTTTAGGTTTTCCTGAGCCCCAAATCTCTACACTATTTTCAGAGACTCCAAATGAAGATAAATACGTTTTAGCGTCTTCTATGTTTGAAAGATTAAGGTCTTCTAGAACTGCCTCATTATTATTTTCATTAAGCAATTTAGCTAAATGGATTTTTCTTATAAGTGCTGGTAAAACATGCGATTTTTCTAAATCAAAATTATCATTTGGCCCATAAAGGTTTGTTGGCATAACAGAAATAAAGTTCGTACCATACTGTAAATTATAACTTTCACACATTTTTATACCTGCAATCTTGGCTATCGCATAAGGCTCATTAGTGTATTCTAAAGTATCTGTAAGAAGATAATCTTCTTTCATTGGTTGTGGAGCGTTCTTAGGATAAATACAAGTGCTTCCTAAAAACAATAGCTTCTTTACACCATGCTTATAACTTTGATGAATCACATTATTTTGAATCATCAAATTGGCATAGATAAAATCTGCTCTATATACATTGTTGGCAATAATGCCTCCTACTTTTGCAGCTGCGAGAAAAACGTAGTCAGGAGTTTCCGAAGAAAAAAATTCTGACACCTCATTTTGATTTGTTAAATCAAGTTCTTTGTGCGTTCTAGTTATAATATTATGATACCCTTTTTGTTTAAGGTTTTCTAATAATGCACTTCCAACTAAACCTCGATGACCTGCAATATAAATTTTAGATTCTTTATTCATAAAATACTATTCAAAGTAATTTTTGATTCTGTATCCTCCGTCTTTTAGGTACTGTTGTTTCTGCATTAATTTCACATCACTAGACATCATATCTTCTACTAAAGCTGGCAAATCATACTCTGGGATCCAACCCAATTTTTCTTTTGCTTTTGAAGCATCTCCAATAAGAAGTTCTACCTCTGTTGGTCTAAAGTATTTTTCATCTACTGCGATAACTTCTTTACCAATTTCAACTTGATATTCAGCATTGCTACAAGACTTCACATACCCTTTCTCATTTGAGCCTTCACCTTTAAATTCAAGTTCTATTCCAACGTGATTAAAACACATTTTTATAAAATCTCTTACAGTTGTTGTTTTACCTGTAGCGATTACCCAATCTTCAGCTTCATCAGCTTGAAGAATCATCCACATCATTCTAATATAATCTTTAGCATGTCCCCAATCTCTTTGAGCATCTAAATTACCTAAGTAGATTTTATCTTGTAAGCCTAAAGCTATTTTTGAAGTTGCTCTTGTAATTTTTCTTGTAACAAATGTTTCTCCTCTAATTGGAGATTCGTGGTTAAATAAGATCCCATTACAAGCATACATTCCATATGCTTCACGGTAATTAACAGTAATCCAATAAGCATACATTTTTGCAACTGCATATGGACTTCTTGGGTAAAATGGTGTAGTTTCAGTTTGTGGAACCTCTTGTACTTTACCATAAAGTTCTGAAGTTGATGCTTGATAAATTCTAGTCGTTTTTTCTAACCCTAAAATTCTTATAGCTTCTAAAAGACGAAGTGTACCAATACCATCAGCATTAGCTGTATATTCTGGCATTTCAAAAGATACATGAACATGACTCATAGCTGCAAGGTTATAAATCTCGTCTGGTTTTACCTCTTTAATGATTCTAATAAGATTTGTACTATCAGTTAAATCTCCATAGTGTAAAATAAAATTTTGATTTTCTTCATGAGGATCCTGGTATAAATGATCAATTCTACCTGTATTAAAAAGTGATGATCTTCTCTTTACACCATGTACAATATACCCTTTCTTTAAAAGAAACTCACTTAAATAAGCTCCATCTTGTCCTGTGACTCCTGTAATTAATGCTACTTTTTTCTGCATTTTTTCTGTTTAAATCATTAAAATAAACCTTTTTAGATAGGTTTAATCATTTGCAAATGTATGATTTTTGTTCTTATTTATCATACAATTATACCTGCTTACTCTTTTGATAAATGTTCAAGAACCTCATCAACACTTTCTTCCCACTTTTTAAGTGGTTTTTTAAAAAGTTCTTCTACCTTATTATTATTCAAAACACTGTATAATGGTCTTTGTGCTTTTGTTGGGTAATTTTTTATTGGTTTTACATTTGAACTTTTATTTAAAAACTTTGATATGTGCAACGCTAATCCATACCATGTAGTAACTCCTGTGGCAGAAAAATGGTAGGTTCCATAATTTTTAATATCATTGGTTATTAAAAAATAAATGAAATTAGATAAATCACTACAGCTTGAGGGAGTGCCTTTTTGTGATGTGATTATAGATAACTCTTCATTCATTTTCAATTTGTTAAAAATCGTTTTTACAAAGTTTTTATTGAATTTTGAGTATAGCCATGAAGTTCTTATAATAAAATAATTGTCTAGATGTTTTTTAATATATTCTTCCCCTAATAGTTTAGACTCACCATAAGTGTTTATAGGGTTTGTTATGTCGCTTTCTATATAAGGCGTATGTTTTGTACCATCAAAAACATAGTCTGTTGACACATGAATTAGAGTCGTATTATGTGTTTTGCAATTAATAGCTAAATTTTCAACTGCTTTAGCATTAACATCAAATGCCTTTTTAATTTCAGTTTCAGCTAAATCAACGTTAGTATAAGCTGCGCAATTAATACAGTAATTGAATTTATTTTCTTGAAAGAAATGCTCTACATCCTTATTATTCGTAATATCTAATTCAGATTTTTCTAAAAAAACAAAAACGATAGAATTCGTAAAATCAGTAGAAATTTCTTTAATTGTTTTGCCTAATTGCCCATTAGATCCAGTTACTAAGATCCTAGTTTTCATTTAAGTATTCTGAAAGTGTTGGTAATTTATTGTCTTTTTCTGAAAGAATGATTTCATCTTCAGGCAATCTCCAATCAATATTTAAATCTTTATCATTAAATATAATTCCTCGTTCTGAATCTTTATGATAAAAATTATCACATTTATAGTTAATAATAGTATTATCCTTAAGCACTACAAAGCCATGTGCAAATCCTTTAGGTACAAACAGCTGCTTTCTATTTTCTTCATTTAATTCTACTGAAAAAGTTTGACAAAATGTTGGAGACTCTTTTCTTAAATCTACACAAAAATCTATCACAGCTCCTTTTACAACTCTTACTAACTTTGACTGTTCATGATCACCAATTTGAAAATGTAAGCCTCTTAAAACTCCTTTAGAGGATTTAGACTCGTTGTCCTGTACAAAATTAATAGTAAGACCTGTCTTTTCTTGAAACTTGTCTGCGTTAAAGCTTTCAAAAAAATAACCTCTATGATCTTCAAACACCTGAGGTTCTATTACGTAACAGTCTTTTAAGTGTGTTTCTTCTACTTTCATAAAAACTATAAGTTTTGTAAATACTCACCATAACCGCTTTTAAGTAGTGGTTCTGCCAATTTACTTAGTTGAGCTCTGTCAATAAAACCCATTTTATATGCTGTTTCTTCGATACAACCAATTTTTAATCCTTGACGCTCTTCAATAACCTGAACAAATTGAGACGCTTGCATTAAAGAATTAAATGTACCTGTATCTAACCAAGCAGTACCTTTGTCTAATATTTGAACATTTAATCTTCCTTGTTCTAAATAGGTTTTATTGACGTCTGTTATTTCTAACTCACCTCGTGGACTAGGTTTAATATTTTTTGCAATTTCAACTACCGAATTATCATAAAAATAAATACCAGGAACAGCATAATTTGATTTAGGATGTATTGGCTTTTCCTCTATTGAAAGTGCTTTATTGTTTTCATCAAAATCAACAACACCATAACGTTGTGGATCTTGAACGTGATAGGCAAAAATAATTCCGCCTTCAATATCATTCAATTCTCTTAGTTTTTCTTCTAATCCAGAACCATAAAATATATTATCTCCTAATACAAGTGCTACTTTATCCTGACCAATAAAAGACTCTCCAATAATAAATGCTTCAGCAAGACCATTAGGGTTTTCTTGAACTTCGTATTTAAAAACGCATCCATAATCTTCTCCATTTCCTAGTAATTCTTTGAACCTAGGAGTGTCTTTAGAGGTAGAAATAATTAAAATCTCTCTAATACCTGCAGACATTAAGGTTGTTAATGGATAGTAAATCATTGGCTTATCATAAACTGGCATAAGTTGTTTACTTACAACCCTTGTTAATGGGTGAAGTCTAGTACCAGAGCCTCCTGCTAAAATAATTCCCTTCATACATTTTTATATTTATCTAAATACCAATCAATTGTTTTTTTGATTCCAGTTTCAAAATTCTCATCGGCTTTCCAGCCTAATTGATTTTCTATTTTAGAAGCATCTATAGCATATCTAAAATCATGACCAGGTCTGTCTTTAACAAAGGATATTTGCTTTTTATAAGATTCTGCTTTAGGTTCTATTTCATCTAATATTTCACATATTTTATTAGCGATATACAGATTATCTCTTTCATTATGTCCACCAATGTTATATGTTTCTCCAGACTTTCCGTTTTTAAAAACTAAATCGATTCCTTTACAATGATCTAATACATATAACCAGTCTCTTATGTTTTTTCCATTTCCGTAGATAGGAATTTGCTCTCCACTTATTGCTTTTCTAATGATGGTAGGTATTAACTTTTCATCATGTTGTTTTGGTCCATAATTATTAGAGCAGTTAGTCGTTACTACATTCATTCCATAGGTGTGAAAATAACTTCTAACTATGAAATCTGAAGATGCTTTAGAAGCACTATAAGGGCTGTTTGGCGCATAAGGAGTGTCTTCTTTAAATAAACCTTCTGCACCTAATGTACCATAAACTTCATCTGTAGAAATATGATGAAAACGTTTAGATTCACAACCATTATTAAAAACATTAGGAGCTTTCATCCAATGTTTTTTAGCGATGTCTAGAAGATTAAATGTTCCAAATACATTTGTTTTAATAAATGCATCCGGATTTTTTATCGAGTTATCAACGTGAGATTCAGCAGCAAAATGAATGACTGCATCAAAATCATGCTTTATAAAGAGATTTTCTATGAGTTCTCTGTCGCAAATATCTCCTTTAACAAAGTTGTAATTTGTATTTGACTCAAGCTCTTTTAAATTGGAAAGGTCTCCAGCATAAGTTAAACTATCAACATTAATGACCTTTGTATCTTTATTAGTATCTAAAAAATACGGAATAAAATTTGAACCAATGAATCCTGCTCCTCCTGTAATTAAGATGGTTTTATCCTTCATATTCTTTAGCAAATTTTATAACCTTAATTGATACATAAATTAAGAACATTATAAGTATCGCTAATATTGGGAATATTAAAGAGTATTTTTGCGTCAATTCATTTGATCTTAAGCCAATATCTGAAAAATCTGTTATCACATCATAATAGACACTCTCAGTAATTTTAAGCTCATCTAAACTTCTTATTGAGTCTCGTATTGCAATTTCATTTTTAAATAATTCATACTCTTGAGTTTTTGTTCGCTCTTGAGTTAAAGGTAACAAGCCTTGTACTCCAATAGATAACGTTCCCTTTTCCGATTCTTGGTTTAATATTTTTAAATACACCAATTGTAAAGAGTCTATTTTCCTTAAATCTTTTAAATAAGTCGCCTTTTTAATTGCTATCGTGGAATCTCTTACACGCATTAACTTTTTGGAATACTCATTATTAAATGTAGTATTAAACCCAGTTGAAAGATTTTTAAATATATCTCTTTTACTCGATTCTACTCTAATATTAAAAACATCGCTAGAATATAAGTCTCTATTTTCAACAAAGTCTTCAAAGGTTATTTCTTGAGCTCTAATACTATCAATAGATTTAGCATATTTATCATATTCTTGAATCAACTGATTTTCTGTTTCTGGACCTATATCAATTTCAAACTTATTTATTGTTTTTACTTCGTCTACTGATATATCAAAAATAGAAGTTAAACTCTCATAGTTTTTACTTTCTAGTAATGAATTATAGTAGTCAATATTTGAAACTAATTGATATTTTGAATTAAAATAAGGCTTAACAAGCATTTCAGAGTAGTAAGCAGGTGTCTTCGTTTTCTCTAAACCAAAGCCAACTAATAAGGCCACTAATACTACAATAGATATAAGCTTGAAATTTTCAATTACAGCCTTTATTAAAAATATTATTGATGAGAAGATTGCTTTAAAAACACCACCAATAAAATCAAAAATTTTATTAAAAAAATTGCCAATAGCATTAAATAAAACCCCTAAATCAACTTCCTCTGTAGTATTATTATTAGGTAAATTTTCACTCATATCGTTATCTTATTTATTAAATATCTGTTGTAATATTTTTCTTGTTATTAAATAGGTAGGTTTAACTCCAGAAGTCCCTAAACCTCCAGATGCTAATGTACTTCCTGTTTCTAATGGGTTATCACTAGCATAATAAGCATAGCGTACTTTAACATTAGGGTTTATACTTCCTCTAACTTTTGACGCAGCTTGTATTGCCTTTTGGTAATGTGCTCCTTCCATTTCTAATCCAATTACATTCCATGTAGAATTATAAAAGAACTTAAGTATTTCTTTATTTTGTAATGATGTTCCTAGTACACTAATCATTGAGCCTTCAAAAACTTTTACACCTTGACCTTCTAAATCTGATTTACTAAGTTCATTTTTAAAAGGATAATTATCTGCTGTTCCTTCAAAAATATGAGCAGAAGGAATCATAATATCTCCTTTTCCTCCTTCTAAAATACCAGCTTTACCCATGATAGAAACCGATTCTACATTTAAATGTACTTTTTCACCATCAACATTATATGGTTTTAAAAACTCATCAATAGTTTCATAAGCCTGTTCTCCAAATGCATAATCCATAACAAAGATAACTGGCTTTTCATCATTTGTAAATGAACCTCCAACTTCTATATCTGTTTTAGAAAAATCTATTTTATCAGTATCAAAAATTTGTACATCTATATTTGTTCCAGATGTATCCTTAATATAAGTCATTCCACTTTGCAACGCTTCCTTAGTGATTTTATTGCGTAAAGCTTCATTTTCCTTTTTACCAATAGATTCATATACCTCAAAAATATCTTTCTTTGATGTTAATGATTTTAAAGCTATAGGTGCAAAAATAGAATTCATCACACTATGCATATTGGCACTTATAACATGTATTGGGCGACCTAAAAGGTTCTTCTTTTGAAGTACCTCTTTAATGTTATTTGCCCAAATTTCTCCATGAATATGATGACCTAGTCGCTCTCTTAAAACTGGACTAAAAGTCACTGTTCGTTTATTATTGTTAACAACCTCTTCTATAGCGAGTTTTCCTAACCAATATACAATATGAAGTAAACGTTCTGGTTGCACTTTAGTGGTAAATTTTGAATGAGCATTTGTAAGCTCCTCAAATGTTCTACCTAAAATATTTGCGGTATGAGTAATTGCAATCTCTCGTTCTTGTTGCGTTAATTTCTTCTTAGACAGTACCGCTTTTTCTAATTTAATCCAATCTCGTGTAGTTCTTCCTTCCTCATCAATTAAAACACGTTTGCTTATTTTGTGAGATTCAATAAACAAAAACGTAAGGTGCGTTAGAATATCGTATATTTCTGATCGTCCTCTTGTAATTTCAATATTCATCTGCTCAGCGTCAATACGATAGCAGTTACGACGTCTTTTTGGAGGAATTATAGGTTTAAAATGAGAATTTCCATACCCTTCATCACTCGTTAAATTAATAAATGTACATTCTTCAATACCTTCTGGTAATCGATCAATCACATATAATAATCCTTCTAATTCTGCTTTTTCTTCGGAAATTGAACCATATATTTCTGGTCGTAATAATAATAAAGACTCTCTAAGTGTCTCACCAGAAACTCCCATTGGCTTATAAAACCCACGATTAAATAAATGTCGCATGGTTATGTACATCCTTTCAATGGCATTTGAGCTCTCTTGAGCTCTCGTTCTTTCGTGAATTTTTCTTTTATTCATTCATTATAGGTTTACGGACAAATATAGTATTATTTCAACAATTTTTGAGCGTATAATTCATCTGCAATTTTTCTGTCATTAGACAGCCTTGGGATCTTATTTTGTCCACCTAATTTCCCTATAGATTTCATGTAGTCTTGAAACCCATTTTTCTTAATTGTTGAAATTTTTAATGGTTGCAGCACATTTCCGAAGATCAAATCATAGTAATAACTATTTTGCTTCTGCATTGATGCATCAATTTTTTTAGCTAATTCTGTCACATTTTGAGGTTCATTTTCAAACTCAATAAACCACTCATGAAACGGTAATCCAGACTCAGGATTAATTTGTGGAGCTACAGTAAATTCTGACACACTAACCTCAAAATCTTGGGTTGCTTCCTGTAAAGCTTGCTCAACCTCTTTACCAATCACATGTTCGCCAAATGCAGAAATAAAATGTTTAATTCTCCCAGAAACTATCACTCTATAAGGTGCTGTAGACGTAAACTGCACAGTATCTCCAATGTTGTATGCCCAAAGTCCTGCGTTGGTAGAAATTATCATGACGTAATTGACACCTATTTTTACTTCGGAAATCGTTAATCGTTTAGGCTTGTCGTCAAAAAAATGATTGGCTTCTATAAACTCGTAAAACATGCCAGAATTTAGCTGTAATAACATGCCTTTCTCATTCTGTTTATCTTGAAATGCAAAAAACCCTTCACTTGCAGGATACAACTCTATACTATCTACTTTACGGCCAATAAGGCTTTCAAATTTTGCTCTGTAAGGTTCGTAATTAACACCTCCAAAAATGAAAAGATTGAAGTTTTTAAAAACATCTCCTACCTTTTTTCCTGTTTTAGCATTGATCTTCTCAAAATACATTTGAACCCAAGAAGGGATTCCAGAAATAACAGACATGTCTTCAGGAAGCGTTTCTTCCACAATAGCATCTACCTTAGTTTCCCAGTCTTCAATGCAATTAGTTTCCCATGAAGGCATTCTGTTTTTTTGAAGATATTTAGGCACAAAATGTGCTACAATTCCTGACAATCTTCCTAATTGAATTCCGTTTTTTTCTTCAAGAGTTGGGCTTCCTTGCAAGAAAATCATTTTTCCATCCACAAATTTGCTGTTTCCTGTTTCAGCAATATACATTAAGATGGCGTTTCTAGCAGCTTCAACGTGAGTTGGCATACTCTCTTTTGTTAACGGAATGTATTTTGCTCCAGAAGTTGTACCAGAAGTTTTTGCGAAATATAATGGCTTGCCTTTCCAGAGAATATCTTCTTCTCCTGCAACCACTTTATCAACATATGGTTTTAAATCTTCATAATCTCTTATGGGAACGCGCTCAATAAAATCTTGATGCGTTTGTATAGACTTAAAATCATGGTCTTTACCAAATTGAGTATGAGACGCTTCTTTAATCAATGTTTTAAAAACCTTGTTTTGAGTTTCAACAGGCTTACTAGACCACCTTAATACAGATTTTCTAATATTTTTCGCAAAGAGTTTTGCTAATGTAGGTTTAAGAGAAATCATTAATTAAAGTCTATAAAATTGGTTGGATTTACAGGATAGCCTCTATTCCAAAGTTCAAAATGTAAATGAGGTCCTGTTGTTAATTCACCAGCATTTCCTGCCATAGCAATTACTTCTCCAGACTTCACTAAATCACCTTGTTTTTTGGTTATTGAAGCGTTGTGTTTATATACTGAAATGAGTTCATAACTATGCTCAATAATAACGACATAACCTGTATCTGCTGTCCACTCTGCAAAAATCACTGTACCATCTGCAGTGGCTTTAACTGGTGTGTCTTTTGCAACAACGATATCAACTGCGTAGTGTTTATCTTTAATATTATAGCCTTCAGATATCGTTCCATTTACAGGTGGAAATAAGACAAAGTTTGTAGATGAAATAGTAGATTCAAACACATTATACTTATCTTCTTTATCTACCAATTCTCTTAATAAAGAATCTTCTTTTGTGGGTTTTAAATCCAATTGACCAGCATCAATACTTGCTGCATCTATTATAGAATCTCTATTAAATTCAACTGATGCTACATCACCAGTTAATACTTTTTTTATAGATGAATAATATTGTTCGTTAAGATTTATGACTTGTTGTAATGAATCTGTCTTATAATTTAAAACAGTCGCTTGTTTCTTTAAAGCTGTTGATGAATAGCCAGGAATATATTCTTTCAAGGATGTAAAGGCTATGAGGAAAATAGTACCTGCTATTAATAGAATTGTTCCTAATGAAGCAATAACAAAGACGTTTAAACGCGTTAATTTTATAGCAAAACGCTCCTCAAAAGTGTCTTCATTGAGTACAACCAAACGATACTTATGAAGTAGTTTTTTTTTAAATTTTTTCTCTTTCTCTTTTTCTGCCATTGTAGTACAAAATTAAATAAAATAAGTCCAAGTTTTATAAGCCATGGTTAAAGTTTGCTTATTAACGTTTATTTTGAAGTATAATTATTAAATTTGCAGTTCAAAATATAACATTATGATAGCATCAAGCATATTTTTAGCTCCTGGAGCATGGCAAATAATTTTAATCGTTGTTGTGGTCTTATTATTGTTTGGAGGAAAGAAAATCCCAGAACTTATGAGAGGTCTTGGAAGCGGTATCAAAGAATTTAAAGATGCCAGCAAAGAAGAAGACGGAACAACTACAACTGAAAAAGAATAACTAATTGTTCTTAAAACTTATAAAAAAGAAAAGCCAACGATAATCGTTGGCTTTTCTTTTTGCTTTTTATAATATATTATTTTATTCCAATTGATTTAATAATCGATTCTAATTCAAAAACATAATCACGTTTTGCAATAGATGGCGCAAACACATAACCTTCGGCAATGATATATCTATTATTAACTTTATCTTCTATAGCATAGTTTATAAAAGGTCCAGACATAAAAGCATTTTTTAAATCCCAAAGCCCTCTTGTTTCAAAGGCAGGTTTATTATCAATAATCACATTACTAATAAAAGGCGTAAAAGCTGACTCTGTTGCCATATAACTGTTTTCTAAAGCACCTTCAATATGTATTTTACCAACTGAATCTCTAACTCTAACGATATCAATAACGGCACTATCTCCTTTTCTTATTGCTGATAAAGGAACTTCATACACCAATAAATCAACATTTCCTGTCTCAATATCTCTTCTTATCCAAAAGAAATCATCATCAGATTTTGCAATTCTATATGCTGTAGGAAATTTTAAAGACACACCTAATTCCTCCTTTAAAGGCGCATCATTAAATAATGATTTACTAGTTCTACGTTGACGTTCTTTTATTTCGGTCTTTTTAAAAGCATCAATAATTTTTGCCGAGTTCTCTTTAATTTGCTCAATGATTTCGGCATTAGTTTGTCCAGAAACAACCACTAAAGTTTGTGGTCTTGCGTAAGCATCTCTAGCTATTTGAGTAGCGGCTTTTTTTCCTTTTTCAATCTTTAAAACGGTTCTGTTCTTTTTTGCAAATCCTGTAAATACTTCGGTTGGCATTTGGCTCATTGAAAATTGAGGCTCATCTTTAGATAACCCTTCAACTGATGCTGCAAGAACATCTCTAATAGTTTCTCCAACATTGTTTTCCCACAATAAATTATCTGAAACAACAACTATACTATTTATATCTCCTGAAGAGGCAGATACATATCTCTTTTCTTCACCATTACCACACCCTAAAAATACAGTAGCTACTAATAAAATGCTTAAAACGTTCTTGATCATTTTTACGTGTTTATTGAGTTCTATTTATTTTGAGACTACTAAAGTCGTCCCTATTTTCAATTTACTACTGCTAATACCGTTCCATTCTTTAATATTTTGAACAGAAACTCCTGGGAATTTTTGAGAAATGCTCCAAAGTGAATCTCCTTCCCTAACTTTATAGGTGGATTTACCAGCAGTATTTATAACTTTTTTAGGTGTGCTTGAGGCCGATTTTCCAGAAGACACATTAGAATTTCTTGGATAAATTGTTAATCGCTGACCAATTTTTAAATTATTACTTCGTAAACCATTCCATTGTTTAAGTTGGCTAACTCGTACTCCAAATTTTCTAGCAATTTTACCAAGATAATCCCCAGATCTAACGCGATATGTTGTTTTACTCTTGGCATCAAATAACTGCGGAAGCGGTTTTTCTCGCTTGTTCATTTCCGAAGTAACATGAGCATAAATCTCAGTTTCATTAGTCACAAAACGACCTATAGCTTCTCGTGGCAATCGTAATGTATAATCTTCACCTTTAACAAACGGAATGATATCCAACTTGTAAGCAGGATTCAAAAACTGAAGTTCCTCAATAGGCACATCAACCAATTCTGAAACTTGATCAAAAGAAATCATCTGTTTTACATGAATCGTATCTGTTTCTACATAATGATATTTTGGTGGTTGTATGTTAAAACCATGCTCCTCAGCATATTCAAAAATGTACATAGTCGCTAAAAAGGCTGGTAAATATCCAGCTGTTTCACGTGGAAGATGTTTTCTAATATTCCAATAATTTTTATAACCTCCAGAACGACGAATCGCTTTTGATACGTTTCCAGGTCCAGAATTATAAGCTGCTAATGCTAAATCCCAATCACCAAATATGCGATATAATCGTGCTAAATATTCACTAGCTGCTTTACTTGATTTAATTGGATCGCTACGTTCATCTACATAGCTACTTACATCGAGTCCGTGTTCTTTTCCTGTACCATACATAAATTGCCATAAACCTGTAGCTCCAACTCTAGATCGTGCTTTAGGTTTTAACGCAGATTCTACTATGGCTAGATATTTTACTTCTAAAGGGATATCATTATTATCTAAAGATTCTTCAAATAGCGGAAAGTAATAGTGACTTAATGACATTAATCGCGACATAGAATTACGTCGATGCTTTAAATATGATTTTATAACGCTCTCAAGAGATTCGTTGTATTCAACATTAAAAGGTGTTCTTGCATTAAGGCGCTCTAGTCTTGCTTTTAATGTATCTGTAGTTAACTCTGGATAATCAACCGGATCGTATTTAAGATTTGTGACAGATTCATAAATGCTATCAAATAATACATTACTGTATAATTCTTCTAGCCATTTTTGATCTATTTCTGCAGCTTGAGGATGGTCTTCTAGTTGTCTTTTTTGAATAGAATCAATCTCTGGTTTGATACTGATGCCTTTTTTAAAATAGTTTTTGCCATCAATAATAGTGTCGATTACGTAGGTTTCGCCTTCAACAAAATCGGCTTCTGTGAGTCTTTTTATTTCTTTTTTCTTCGGAATTGAATCCTGTCCAAAAGACATAAAAACGCACAATAAAAAGCCAATAGTTAGAGTAATAAGCTTGTGGTTCATTGGTTTCATCTTTGTTAATCGCTGATTATGTTTGAATATAATCTAACGACAAGTCGAACTCGTTTGAGCTTTTTAAGTTTTAGCGAAAATTAAAGATTTTGTGCTATGTTGAAGTTATTTTAAATTTTCATAGCCTTGCTACGGAAATTTAAATTGGTAAAAACATGGTGCAAAAGATTAATTTTTTAGCAAGTTGAAAAAGTTTAAACGAGTTCGTGAGCTAAAATCGTACTTTTTTAGCTAAAATGAAAGTTTAGTTACACAAATTAACAGAGTGTGTAAGAGAAGTCGTATTGACTTCCGAAGTAAAAAAACGTATGCTAATATGTTATCTATTCTAAAATAGCAGCAATTCCAGGTAAGGTTTTGCCTTCTAAGCTTTCTAACATTGCTCCACCACCTGTACTCACATAGCTCACTTTGTTTTCAAAACCAAACTGTTTCACAGCAGCAACAGAATCTCCTCCTCCTACAAGTGAAAACGCTCCTTTTTTAGTCGCCTCTGCTATAGAATTTCCAAGTGCAATAGTACCTCCTGCAAAATTCTCCATTTCAAAAACACCTAAAGGACCATTCCATAAAATAGTTTTACATTGCATTACAACGTCATGAAAAATGGTGTTAGATTTTGGTCCGCAATCCAAACCTTGCCAACCATCTGGTATTTTGTCAACATCAACAATCTTGGTATCTGCATCGTTAGCAAAATCATTTGCTGCAATAACATCTACAGGTAAATGGATTTGAACGTTTTTAGCTTTAGCTTGTTTTAAGATCTCAAGTGCTAATTCCATTTTATCATCTTCACAGATAGAATCTCCAATGCTTCCTCCTTGTGCTTTAACAAACGTATATGTCATACCACCTCCAATAATAAGGTGATCAACTTTATCTAAAATATTCTCGATAATTGTAATTTTTGAAGATACTTTCGCTCCACCAAGAACTGCTAAAACTGGTTTTTCTCCAGTTTCCATCACTTTATTGATACTTTCAATTTCTTGAGCTAGCAAATTTCCGAAGCATTTATGATCTGGAAAAAATTGTGCAATAATCGTTGTAGAAGCATGTGCTCTGTGCGCAGTACCAAAGGCATCATTAACATAAATATCACCTAATTTTGATAATTGCTCTGCAAACGCTTTATCACCTGCAGTTTCTTCTGGATGAAAACGTAAATTTTCTAATAATAAAATTTCTCCTGGTTGTAAATTCGCAGCAGCTTCTTCAGCTTTTGGTCCAACGCAGTTGTCTACAAACGTTACTTCAACCCCTAAAATATCTTCTATTTTATTGACGATATGTTTTAATGAATATTTCTCTTCTACACCTTTTGGTCGACCTAAATGCGACATTAAAATACAGCTTCCGCCATCTTCTAAAACCTTAATAATTGTTGGTTTTGCAGATACAATACGCGTGGCATCTGTAACCTTGAAATCATCATCTAATGGCACATTAAAATCTACACGTATTAATGCTTTTTTGTTATTAAAATTGAAATCATTTAAAGTCTTCATCTGTTGCATTTTTTGAAAATAGTTATACGAAATCACCTTGACTTTTACTTTTACCTGCAAAACACCCATTTTGCACGCTAATTTTATTGTTTATTATAACCGTAGCGATGCTATGCTGAGAAAAAACAACTTCATTACTGTACAAAAGCAATGCTTTTCGGTTTAAAACAAAAAGTCAAGATGATTTCGGCAAATGTAACCAATAAAACCAACTGAAAAAAGGTGTTTTTTCACGAAAACGTTTGCAGTGATTAGTTATTTAAAGATTTAAATAAAAAAGTATATTTGCTTTATGCTATTTTCTGAAATTTTAGGACAAGAACACATCAAAAATCACCTTACCAAAAGTGCCGATTTTGGACGTATACCTCATGCGCAATTATTTGTTGGTCCAGAAGGTTCTGGAACCTTACCAATGGCAATCGCTTATGCTCAATATTTGTTGTGCAAAAACACGGATGGTGAGAATTCTAATGGTAATGAAAGCTGTAATTTAAAATTCAAAAACATATCGCATCCTGATCTTCATTTTGTATTTCCTGTTGCCATAACAGACAAGGTAAAAAAGCATCCTGTGTCTAAACATTTTATGGAGGAATGGCGACAACTTGTTGACAATCAACCTTACGGGAATTTATTTGACTGGTATAAAATTTTAGGGATTGACAATAAGCAAGGTCAAATTGGTGTTGATGAAGCATTAGATATTGTAAAGGCTTTATCTCTAAAATCTTATGAAGGTGGTCATAAAGTGATGATCATTTGGATGGCAGAAAAAATGAACACATCTGCTGCAAATAAGCTTTTAAAACTTATTGAAGAGCCACCAAATAAAACGGTTTTTATTCTCATCGCTGAAGATGAAGAACAAATTATAAACACGATTAGATCACGATGTCAAGTGTTACATTTTCCGCCATTGGCTGAAGATGTTATAAAGGAAGCTTTACTTAAAAATTATCAAATCCCTGAGCCTGATGCTATAAAAATTGCACATCAAGCCAACGGGAACTATAATAAAGCTTGTGACACTGTGTATAGCGATAGTGAAGACACGCAGTTTGAAGATTGGTTTGTATTTTGGATTAGATCTGCTTTTAAGGCTAAGGGAAACAAAAGCGCCATTCATGATTTAATTTCTTGGAGTGAAACCATTGCAAAAACGGGTCGTGAAACACAGAAGCAGTTTTTGAATTTTTGTTTGGATTTCTTCCGTCAAGCATTGCTTTTAAATTATAATGCAGAAAGTTTGGTTTTTATGGAACCAAAGTCATCGTTTAAACTCGAAAAATTTGCTCCTTTTGTTCACGGTAATAATATTATGGAAATTTCCGAAGAACTTCAAAACGCCATTTACCACATAGAACGTAATGGAAATTCTAAGATTATACTTACCGATTTATCTATAAAGTTGACACGCTTACTGCATAAAAAAGAGGATTAATTTATATTTTGATGTCAGGTTGAGCACGGTCGAAACCCATTAAACTTATCAAGCTCAAAGACCTTTCGTTTTACTGCGTAAACTACTTTCAAAGAAAATATATTTTCTTTTCAGTAATGCTCAAGGTGACAAAAATCTACTTTATTCAAAGGTGTATGATGCTTTAACAACTTCAGTTACTCTAAAATATCCGTAGGCATAATTATCGCTATTGGTTTCATTGATACAATTTCCTCTTGCCTCAGCTGCTGTTGAAGAAAAAGGGTCGCCTCCTCCATAGTATTGCTCTATAATTATACTTGAGAAATTATAAAATTGTTCTGAAATTCCATAACAAGATATTTCTACTGTATCTCCTGGTTGAAATGCAGCTTGGTCGTTATCTTCATCGTCTTCTTTTTCAAAAAAGTTGTAAATCTCATTTCCATTTAAAAACTCATCAGAGAAATTATCAACGTTAGCAAATAAATCTCCTGGCTCATAGAAGCTAAAAAGGTAATAATTGTCTTCGTCTGCTGGATCGTCAAAATAGACATTCACTTCTAACAGTTCATCATCAAAGCCTCCATCTATGGATTGTGTAATGCTATTAAATTCGGGAACTGCGATTAATGTCTCTGTGGCTGTATAGGTTTCATTATTATAAATGACTTCTAAATTGTACGTGTTACCAATAATTGGAACGAAATTAGAAATGGTATATGTGCCATCATTTTGATCTGCAAAAACAAATTCTTCATTAGTATCTACATTTCTCACTTTTACTGATGCACCTGTTACAACAGGAATATTTGCAGTTTCAAAATAAGGTGTTGATGTGCTAAGTTTTATGGTTTGATTGTTGCCTAACGTTCCTTTTTCCCAATCTAAAGACCCTTCAATAACAAGTCTTGTTTGTCCTGTTGGAACATCTAAATCTATAACATCTTCACAAGATGTAAATGAAACAGCTAATATTAATACAATGCCTTTTATAAATGTTTTCATGTTATTAAAATTTAAAATTATAGGTTACTGAAGGGATCAAGCCAAAAATTGAAAGCCTTGTGGCTTCATTTAATCCTGTTTGATCGTTTTGAGTAAATGTTATTGAGGCTGCATTTCTTCTATTATAGAGATTATAAATACCAAAAACCCATTCGCCTTTCCAACGTTTATCTGGTTTGTTATTTGGTGTATATGTTGCAGAAATATCTAATCTATGGTATGCTGGTAAACGGTCTTCATTTCTATTTGAATAGGTTGCTATAGAAAACCCTTCGTAATTATATTGTCCATTAGGATACGTCACTGGACGACCTGTTTGAAATACAAGATTAGAACTAAGACTCCATTTATCATTGAGTTTATAAATTCCTGTTAGGGAAATATCATGCGTTCTATCATAAGGTGTGTTGTACCAATTTCCATTATTGATTCCTGGTCCTCCTGCTTGTCCTCCTAAAGTGCGTTGTTCAGATTTTGATAACGTATACGCTAGCCAGCCTGTAAATTTTCCTTCATTTTTCCGAAGTAAAACTTCTAAACCGTAAGCTCTGGCTTCTCCATTTAAAATTTCGGTTTCAATAGTATTATTTCCAATTAAATCTGAACCGTCGATGTAATCTATTCTATTATCTATGGTTTTGAAATAGGTTTCAACCTCTAGCGCATATGCTTTATCATTAAAGTTTTTGTAGTAGCCAATTGCATATTGAGTTGAGCGTTGCGGCTTGATATATTTTCCACTAGGTGTCCAAACGTCTAAAGGTGTAACCGATGAAGTATTAGATAGTAAATGTAAATATTGTGTTGATTTTGTATAACTTGCTTTAATAGAAGAAGCCTCATTAAGTTGGTATGATAATCCTAATCGTGGCTCAAAATTATCATAGTTTTTGATGCTTTCGCTTTTACCAAAAGAGGTTTCAGACTCTACTTCTCCTCGTTCATAAATAGCTAATTGGCTATTATAAACAACCGGTTGATTATTAATATAGTTTGTCATATTTTGACCTCCTAATCTAGAAAAAGTACTGTATCTTAATCCGTATTGAGCTGTTAATTTATCTGTAATTTGATGCTCTGCACTTACATATAATCCGCCTTCAAAAGCTCGTTTTTGATCTAGTTTTAAATAGTTAATTGGAGAGGATTCTGATGTTGGTCTAACTTCTCCAGGATTTAGTTTATATGAAATACCACTAGCTCCAAAATCGAGTTTTACTTTATCACTCAAATAGTACTTAAAATCATACTTTATATTATAGTTTTTAATATCTGCAATCCAGTCTAACTCAATAAAATCGAGAATAATTTGATAGTCGTATTTACTATATATTAAAGATAGGTTTGAAAATAATCTATCATTATAAATATGGTTCCAACGTAGGTTTGCTGTGGTATTTCCGTAACTATTTTTTAGAATTTTGGAGATGTTAAACACATCTCTTCCGAAGTAACCAGACAAATAAACTCTGTTATTTTTATTTATTTCGTAATTGGTTTTTAGGTTTAAATCATAAAATGAAATTTTATCATCTTTTAGCTCATCAATACCTTTCATAATTAGGTGTGCATAAGACGTTCTTCCAGCAATTAAAAAAGAACCTTTATCTTTTACTATTGGACCCTCAACAGCTAATCTACTAGATATCAATCCGATACCTCCATTTATATTGAAGTTTTTATTGTTTCCATCTTTTTGTCTCACATCTAAAACTGAGGATACACGACCTCCAAATTTTGCAGGTATATCTCCTTTATAAAGCTTAATGTCTTTAATAGCATCTGCATTAAATACAGAGAAAAATCCAAAAAAGTGTGAGGTGTTATAGATGATTGCTTCGTCTAGAAGTACTAAGTTTTGATCTACAGCTCCTCCTCTAACATTAAATCCAGCAGACCCTTCACCATTATTTGTAACACCAGGAAGCATTTGTATAGATTTTATCACATCTACTTCTCCCAAAACTGCAGGCATTTGTTTTATAGTACCAGCATTAAGTTTAGAAACACTCATTTGTGGTTTTTTAATACTTACTTGCTCTGATTCTTCTGCAACAATTACAACTTCGTTTAAACTAGTTGCAGATTCTTTAAGTTGAAAATTTAAGGTTTGATCGGTATCTAATTGGATCTCTTGAGTAATACTCTCATATCCTATAAAAGAAATGATCACTGTATAGTTTCCTTTGGGAGCTGTTAAAGAGAAGAAACCGTACTCATTGGTTACTGCTCCAAT
The DNA here is from genome assembly GCF_038900375.1 of Psychroserpens sp. AS72. Classification (NCBI taxonomy): domain Bacteria; kingdom Pseudomonadati; phylum Bacteroidota; class Flavobacteriia; order Flavobacteriales; family Flavobacteriaceae; genus Psychroserpens; species Psychroserpens sp. AS72. Next base: position 103,432 of record NZ_JBBMRC010000005.1, read on the forward strand.
TGAAGTTCCTTTCAAAAAAATTGTTGCTCCTAGTAGTGTTTCACCGTTACTAAAGTCTTTGATTGTACCTCTAATACTATACTTTTCTTGAGCAAATATTACAGTACTAAATAATAGGCAAAAGCCTAAAAGAAAGTGTTTCATTTTGATTGATTGATTGATTTCATGAATTGATTATGCGTTCAAACTTCAGTTTAAAGACGCAACTAAGTTAGATTTGTTACTTAAATACTGAAAAAAGTAGTTGTTAATTTTAATCCAATTAACTTAATTTAACTGTTTAGTATAAACGTAATTAGATTTTAGCTATTATAGTTTTGATCTTGTGACTTAAAACACATAATGATTTATTTTTTTGCATAAAAAAAGCCGACTAAATTTGTCGGCTAAATTAATTTTAAGAGATAACAATTATTCTTCTTTCTTATAAGAATCGTTAAGTCCTTTTAAAACTGCGTCAGAAATATCATTTACTTCTTCACCATACATTACAGTTGTAGTAACATCACTTGTTCCAAAAATAAAACTGTAACCGTTTTTCTTACCATAATCTTCAACAAAACTTTTCATTGTCATCATAACAGAATCCATTTCTGTAGCATAAGCTTGTTGTAATTGCTGTTGCTCAAATTGTAATTGCTGTTGTAATATTTGACTTTTCTGAGTAAAAGCTTGTCCTTCTTGTTGTTGTTTTGCTTGAGACATTTTTGAAGAAGCAATTTGAAATTGTTGATATTCTAATTGAAAAGCTTTTCCAATACTATCAGATCTTTTATTGAAACGATCTTCTCTAGCTTTAAATTTAGCTTCTACATCAATTTTTTCTTGGTATTCATTTATTACTTCAGATCTATTAACGAATGCCATTTTTTTCTGTTCTTGGCAAGATGCTAAAACAAGCACGATTGAAAGTGCTCCTAATATTTTTTTCATTTTTTGATTTTTAATTATTTCTGCAAATGTAAGAAAGTGGTTGAATTTATGTTAAAAACCAACTATTTAAATTATTTATAGTAATTTGAAAATCTATTTTTAAAACCTATTAATATTGATTCGTTTAAACAAGGCTTATAATTAATAACTATTTATACCATTATACTTGTTTATGTTAACAGGAGAACATCGCTTAAATCGTCTAAAAACACGTTTTAGCTCTTTTTAATGATGTAAATCATGGAGGAGTACTCTCCAGAACGTTTTGCTTTACTATTTGAGGTCCATCCTATCCAAAATGCTTTAAATGGATTCATTGATCCGTTTTTATATTTTTCAGAAAGTAGCGATACATAATATGCATCAAAAATCATAGGTTCGGTTTTCACTACTGTCATGTTTTTTGTTGCTACCAATCTCGAAATTGAGGTTTGAGAAAAATGCCATAAATGTCTTGGCACATCAAAAGCTGCCCAAAAGTTTTTATAATGATTAGCATCATAGCTTTTATAATTTGGAACAGCTATTACTAATCGTCCATTTGGTTTTAATAGTGATTCAAATATTTCTATCTGAGATTCTAATTTTGGTAAATGTTCTAACACATGCCAAAGCGTAATCACATCAAAACTCTGTGGTTTAAATTTTAATAAATGTTCAACATCAAAAACTGAATCATCAGATTTTTTATTAGCAATTGCTCTTGCATTTTCGTTGGGCTCTATTCCAGAAACATTCCAATTATTATCTTTAGCAACTTTTAAAAAATCACCAGTACCACATCCAACATCTAGTAATTTTTTTTCACCCGTACTGAGCGAAACCGAAGTTTCGGAAATTGAATTAATGAGTTTTAATTTTCTTTTTAATGCAATACCTTTTATAAAATGATATAGATTTTCAAACAGATTTCGTTTAGCATCTGTGTGAGAAATATAATCTTCACTTTCGTAATATGCTCCTAATTTATCTTCGGAAGGTTGTGGATGTGTTTCAAGGAAATCAAATTCTTTATTATAAACCAACTCAAATTCTTCTCCTGAAACGGAGTGATCTTTGACATTTAAATAGATTGATTTATTACTCATGAATTTATTATTTACAAAGTATTTCAACTACGTTTATTGTTACATTTTGAATTATAAAAAAGAAATGAAATTTGTGATGTTCCACGTGAAACATCCTTTGGATTCGAAAAGCTCTGCTTAACGAAAATAGGTAGCAGAATTTGTCGAAGTTATCGTCCCATATAAACTAACAACACAGAAACATCTGCAGGAGAAACTCCACTAATTCTAGATGCTTGTGAAATAGTTACAGGTTGAATTTTTGTTAACTTTTGAATCGCTTCAGTACTCATAGATTTCAATTTTGTGTAATCAAAATTTGAAGGAATTTTCACATCCTCTAACCTACTTAACTTATCTGCATTATTCTTTTCTTTCTTTATATAACCAGAATATTTAATCTGAACTTCTGTTTGTTCAATAACTTCTCTATCTAAATTATGCTCCTGAATGTATTGTTCAACGGCATCAAAACGTCGCATATCTTCAGAAGTAATATTTGGTCGAGAATACAACTTAAACATCTTATCAGATTGTTTTACTAATGCTGAGTTTTTAGATTCTAAAACAAGATTTGCTTCTTCTGGTAACACACTCGTCTCTCTAAAAAAGTTGACAAAGTTATCAGACTCTGTTTGCTTCTTTTCCATTCTACGTAAACGCGTTTCACTCGCTAAACCTAAATCATATCCTTTAGGTGTTAATCTAAAATCTGCATTATCTTGACGTAATAATGTTCTATATTCTGCACGAGATGTAAACATTCTATAAGGCTCTTCAGTACCTTTTGTAATTAAATCATCTACCAAAACACCAATATAAGCTTCATTACGTTTTAATATAAATTCGTCTTTTTCTTGAACTTTTAATGCTGCATTTATTCCAGCCATCAGACCTTGAGAAGCTGCTTCTTCGTATCCGGTTGTTCCATTAATTTGACCAGCAAAAAACAAACCATCAACCAACTTAGTTTCTAATGTATGCTTTAATTGTGTTGGTGGAAAATAGTCATACTCGATAGCATAACCAGGTCTAAAAAACTTCACTTTTTCAAAACCCACAACAGAACGTAAAGCTTTAAATTGAACATCCTCTGGTAACGATGTAGAAAAACCATTCACATAAACTTCAACGGTATTCCAACCTTCTGGCTCTACAAATAATTGATGTCTATCTTTATCTGCAAAACGATTTATCTTATCTTCAATTGATGGACAATATCTTGGTCCAGTACTTTGAATTCTACCATTAAACATTGGCGAACGATCAAAGCCTTCACGTAATAAATCATGAACTTCAGGACTTGTATAAGTCATATGACAAGAACGTTGTTCTGTCAATGGTTTAATAGACTCAAGATACGAGAACTTTTCAGGTTGTGCATCTCCAGGTTGTTCTACCATTTTAGAATAATCTAAAGAACGACCATCAACTCTTGGAGGTGTTCCTGTTTTCATTCTACCAGATTCAAAACCTAAATTAATAAGCTGTTCTGTAATTCCGGTTGCAGCTCTTTCACCTGCTCTTCCTCCTCCAAAATTTTTATCTCCAATATGGATTAATCCATTGAGAAATGTTCCATTAGTTAAGACAACCGTTTTTGCTTTAATTTCTAAACCAAGTGATGTTTTCACACCTACCACTTTATGGTTTTCTACTAATAAACCAGAAACCATTTCTTGATAGAAATCTAAATTTTTGGTTTGCTCTAGCAATAATCTCCAATCTTCAGCAAAGCGCATTCTATCACTTTGAACTCTTGGACTCCACATAGCAGGTCCTTTAGATTTGTTCAACATCTTAAATTGAATAGCAGACGTGTCACTAACGATTCCGCTATAACCGCCAAGAGCATCAATTTCTCTTACGATCTGTCCTTTCGCAATTCCACCCATTGCAGGATTACAAGACATTTGTGCAATGTTTTGCAAATTCATAGTAATGAGCAATGTTTTGCTTCCCATGTTTGCAGCAGATGCAGCAGCTTCACTTCCTGCGTGACCTGCTCCAACAACTATGACATCATAAACTTCGTTAAACATAATCTTATGTATTGTTCCACGTGGAACATGTGGATTAATTTTTTTTTCAGTCTGCAAATATACGTTGAAATACTAAACCTTCTACTCGAGCTAATTTAGATTCCTTCCTACGTAGAAATTAATATATTATTTCAGAGCAGTTAAATAATAGTTTTCCTTTTCTCTCATGAGTTTAGCATCATCATCAGTTTTATCTTTAAATCCGCAATAATGAAGTATCCCATGAATCATAACACGTTTCAATTCTTCGGAAAATTCTACCTCGAAATCTTTAGCGTTATCAGCCACTCTTTCAATAGAAATATAAATATCACCATGTAGCTCTTTTCCGACGGAATAATCAAAACTAATAATATCAGTTAAGGTATCATGTTCTAGAAATTGAACATTTAATTGATGCAAATAATCATCATCACAAAAGATATAATTGATCTCTCCTTCGTTGCAATTCTCTTTTGAAATTGTATTAGATATCCATTCTGAAATTATAGTTTCATCATCTAATTTAAAATCTGTTTCGTAGTTAAAACTAATCATTGACTTTCTTAAAATACTCTTGAACTTTCTTTTTATAAACTTGCTGCAAAGGTAATGCTTGACGGTTTAAAATTTCAGTAGTATTAAAATATTCTTTAGCTTTTGGTATTTGATTAGGAATCGTATTATCGTATGCTTTATTATTCGTCTCAGATTTACGCTTATTATCTTGTCCTTGCATAAATATGGCGTTTTCCAATTTCAGCAATTGATGTTGTAAATCCATCATTTTTTGAAGCGTTTGATTGGTGAATCCTTTATTGATTAAATCTAATTCCACCTCTTCCATGTCTTTTAATAGTTTTTGACCAGAAGGATCACTAATCCCATCTTTTTCTAATCTTTTTTCTAGAGCTTGACGTAATTGTTGTTGCTTTTGATAGATTTCATAGAGCTCACCGTTTTGCATTTCACTATCACCTTCTCCCTCTCCTTCGCCACCTTTACCTTCGCCTTCGCCTTCACCTTTTTGTTCTCCTTCTTTTCCTTTCTTTCCATCTTTGCCACCTTTCTCTCCTTCCTTACCTTCTTTTCCTTCTCCGCTTTCTCCTTTCTCGCCTTCATTAGGTTTCTTTCCTTTTTCACCTTTCTTCATACCTTCTTCCATTTGTTTATTGAGTTCTTCTTGACTCATAATTATGTCTGGAAGTTGTTCTCCTTGACCTTTACCTTTACCCATTGAAGGATTCATTTCTTGATTCATATTATCAAGCACGTCACTCAAAAAACTTGCTAATTCATTGGTAGCTGTTATGGTATATTGTTGAGAAGACACACCTTGATATAGCTGATTTTCAGATAATTGACCTAAAGTCTTGTCAATATTATAAAAGACATCAGTAATTTGAGAATTAACTCGCTCTGATATAGCTGGTTGTCTTAAGGACAATGAAAATAAGCTATCATCAATATGCTCAAAATGTTCTCTTAAGTCATTTTGCTTTCTCAAAAACTTACCATATTCATTGTGATTGACTTCAATACTTTTAAAATCATTCATTAAGTGTTCTTGATCAAAAGAAAACAAAACGAGGTTATCTAAAATTTGGCGTAACACATCAATATCTTCTTGCATTTGTTCGCCTCCACCCATTGCCATTGCTTGGCCCATTTTTTGGGTCATTTCTTTCATTTTCTTAGCTGCTTGCTTTTGCTTTTTCTTGGCTTCTTGCTGAGGACCTGGTGGACTATCAGACTGCTCACCTTCTTGTTTTTCTTGTTCCTCCTGTTTTTCTTGAGGCTCTTGTGGTTCTCCTTCTTCTTGCTTGTCCTGCTCTTTTTGTTCTTCTAAAGCCTCTGTAGCTTCTTTTTGATCTTGTTTTATAGATTCCTCAGTTGGTTTATCTTGAGGTAAATCCATTGGTTTTTTTAGCTCCTTATTTTCTTTTTGTAGTTCATCCATTTGCTTCTGGAAATCTTCAAACTTCTCATTAAGCATCTCCTGCTCTTCTTTTGTATTCTTGTCTTTATTTTCTTCGGAAAGCTTCTCTTGCTCTTCAGCCAACTTTTCCAAATCTTTCATCAACTTTTCAGTTTTCTTAGCGACATAAAATCGCTTTGTTAATTCTAAAAGTTGCTTTAAACTTTTCTCCTTATTTTTATTCTGCTTTGCTAGCTCTTCTAATTTTTGAGTAAACTCTTCCTTGTTGATTTTGTCTTTCATTTTCTCCAACTCATCTAAAAGCTTTTCATCCTTTTTAAGTTGGTCTTCGTTTTCTTCTAAACGTTTTTGTAAATCTTCTTTGAATTTATCCTTCTCTTTATCTTCATTTTGAAATTCCTCAATGTTCTCTTTCAATTTCTTGTTGAAAGTTTTCATCAATTGCTCTTGCTCTTTCTGTCGTTTTAAAAAGTTTTCAAATTTCTTTTTATCATTGAAATTAAGTTCTTCTTTTTCCTTTTGGGTTTTAGACAATTCTTTTAGTTCTTTATCCTGATATTTTAGCTTGTCAAACGTTTTGCTAATATCCTTAATCGTTTCATTTTGCTCATTTAATTGTTTTTGTTCTTCTTCATCTTTAGTTAACTTTCTATAACTAAATATTGAACTTTTTGAGCTTTTATAATTATGGATAGCATCATTATCAAACACCTGAAAATACAACTCATAATCTACACCTTCTTCTAGATTTAACTGATTAGGAAACGTGCTCACAAACTCATCAAAATTAGATTTTGAAACGTTCATTACTTCGTACGACTTTACGTCTGGAGTTTTGCTTGGATAATACACTAATTGTAATTTACTCAATCCGTAGTCATCACTGACCTGACCTAAGAAATATAAGGTTTGATTATCTAAAGAATCAGTTTTCATTTCTACGTTCATTTCGGGATAATTATCCTTAATAATGTTGATAGAAAATGCTAAATTCTCGTAGTCCTTTAATGCTGCATTACTTGTACTAATACTATAATCTGTATTGTTATAGATGCGTTTTGAAGCTTTAAAATTTCCGTCGGAAATAGGCTCAAAAGCAACCGTATCTTTAGAATAAAAAACCACTTCATCGGTAGATTTGGTCTTAACATTCCAAGTCACATTTGTACCTTCAGGAATTGTAGAATTTCCAGTACTTTTTAAGACCTCATCTTTCTTTTTGGTGTACGCAGGATAATCGAGTACCATTTCAAAATTAACGAGTGTTGGTACTTTTATAATATCTAACGTATAATTTTTTGAGAGCACATCATTTGCCGATAAACTAAACGAAACCGCTTCTTTAGGTTGCGAAAACACATACTCAAATTGTCCAGGAGCAGTTTGTTGCATGAAGTAAGATTGCTCATTAAAATGAATTTGTGCATTCTCTGGTATAATGTCTCCAGCAGTGTTAACTGTGACTTTAAAATCCTTGTTTTCTATGGCTTTCAAATTCTCATTGACTACAAAAAATTGAAATGGTGCTGGTGGCTCATAAGCTGTATTGTAATTAACTACACGCTCATAACTATCACTAAACCAATTGATTTTTCCTGTTACTAAAGACAATAATAAAATTACAATTGGAATTGCCGCATATTTTAAATATTTGGTGTTTTTACTGAAATTTACCGCTAATTTGAACGGAATTGGGCTTAATTCTGCCGATTTTTGTTCAATACTCGCTTCTAACAGTTCAGATTGTGAATTGTCTTGATTAAGCTGGAGGACATTCAATAATTTATCACTGACTTCTGGGAAATGGTTACCAATAATTTGCGAAGCGTCATTATAATCTATTCCTTTTTGTAGTTTAAATAACTTTGCTATTGGAAATATGATAAACTTAGCAAACAAGGACACTTCTACTGCAATAAATACCCAAAATAAAATGGTTCTTGCTGTTGGGCTCAGCCATAAAAAATACTCAATAAGTAATGTACCTATGAGATATAACAACCCAATGGCGAAAAATAAGATAGCACCTTTTAGCAACTCATTTGTATAGTAACGCCTGATAAATTGCTCTAATTTGCCTTGAATATTTTTAAAATTACCTGCCATATAGTTAAATAACTCACTAATATAGAATTTATTTTTATCTGTAATTGCTTAAAATTGGTAAGATTCTGTTAATTTCGAAGAGCTATGTTAAATTTAACATTAGTTAAAACTAAGTAATCAATGAAAGATCTCAAATATCTTGCTGCATTTTCTATACCAATTGCTGCATTTATTAGCATATATTTTAAAGGTTCATTCGTGTTTATAACAGTCATTTTTTCTTTTGTAATAATTCCTATTCTAGAACTTCTTTTCCCTGTAGAAAACAAGAATTTAGAGTCTGAAGACGTTGAAAATAAACTAAAGAATAAAATCTTTGATTGGTTGTTATATCTTAATATACCAATAGTATACGGTTTGGTTTTCTTCGGAATTTATGAAGCAACAAACACTCCAGTTGAAACATATGAATTGGTTGGTATGATCTTTTCTGTAGGTATCGTTTTAGGCGTCAACGGGATTAATGTTGCTCACGAACTTGGTCACAGACAATCCACAAACGAACGTTTTCTTGGGAAAGCCCTATTATTACCAGCGCAATACATGCATTTTTATATTGAACATAATTTTGGACACCATTTGCATGCTGCAACTCCTGAAGATCCTGCAACAGCTAGATACAATCAATCCGTTTATTCTTTTTGGTTTACTTCTATTTTTAGACAATATGCGAAAGCATGGAATATTCAGCAAAAACTACTAAAAAACAACAATCAGCCCTTCTTTTCGGTCAAAAATGACATGTTTTGGTATGTTTTATTACAATTTGGGTTTTTACTGACTGTGTTTTTATTCTTCGGAAGTATTGGGTTGTTGTTTTCAATTTCCGCAGCAATTGTAGGAATTCTACTTTTAGAATCTGTTAATTATATTGAACATTACGGATTATTGCGTCTCAAAACAAAATCTGGTAGATATGAGCGCGTAAAAGAAATGCATTCTTGGAATTCTAATCATGTTATTGGTAGGATTGTTTTATATGAATTGACACGTCATAGTGATCATCATTTTAAATCGTCTAAAAAATATCAAATATTAGATTGCCATGATGAGAGTCCGCAAATGCCATTTGGTTATCCAACATCTGTCGTTTTAGCAATGGTGCCTCCTTTATGGTTTGGGATTATGAATAAACGCGTGCCTAAGGAAATGATTATTTCTTAGAGCATAGAAAATAGATAAAAGAGAATAGACCAATATTATGCGTCTTTATTCTATTTTCTTTGTTCTTTCTTCTACTCTATTCTATCTTTACAGTCTTAAAATTCAAACCCATGACCAAACCCGTTCGTGTGCGTTTTGCACCAAGCCCAACAGGACCTTTACATATTGGAGGCGTTAGAACAGCGCTTTTCAACTATTTATTCGCTAAAAAACATAAGGGTACGTTTGTGCTTCGTATAGAAGATACAGACCAAAATCGTTATGTTGAAGGTGCAGAAGATTATATTGTTGAGTCTCTAAATTGGTGCGGAATTCCTTTTGACGAAGGTGTTGGTAAAAACGAAAAATTTGGTCCTTACCGTCAAAGTGAACGCAAACATTTATACAAGCAATATGCAGATGAATTGATTGAAAAAGGTCATGCCTACTATGCTTTTGATACTGCCGAAACTTTAGATTTCCACAGAAAAGATCATGAAGCCAAAGGAAAAACCTTTATCTACAATTGGCACAATAGACTCAAATTAAGTAATTCATTATCACTTTCCGAAGAAGAAGTAAAAGCAAAATTAGATGCTGGAGACGATTATGTCATTCGTTTTAAATCACCACAGGATGAAACTTTGCACTTAAAAGATATCATTCGTGGAGATATTAAGATTGACACTAATGTTTTGGATGATAAAGTATTATTTAAAAGTGACGGAATGCCAACCTACCACTTAGCAAATATCGTGGATGACCATTTAATGGAAATCTCTCACGTGATTCGTGGTGAAGAATGGTTACCATCATTAGCATTACACTATCAATTGTACGATGCTTTTGGTTGGGATGCTCCTGAGTTTGCTCATCTTCCGTTGATTTTAAAACCAACAGGAAAAGGTAAATTAAGCAAACGTGATGGTGATAAATTAGGATTTCCTGTGTTTCCTTTAGAGTGGACAGATCCAAAAACTGGTGATGTGTCTAGAGGTTATAAGGAAGATGGTTATTTTGCTGATGCAATGATTAATTTCTTGTCTTTTTTAGGTTGGAATCCAGGAACAGAACAGGAAATTTTCAATCTAGATGAATTGATTAATGCTTTCGAATTAGAACGTGTTAACAAAGCTGGAGCACGTTTTGATCCAGATAAAATTAAGTGGTTTAACCATCATTATATGCAAGAGCAGGACAATGGTGAGTTAGCTGTTTCATTTCAGAATTTAAGATCAGAGTTAAAAGATATCGATATTAACTACATTGAAATGGTAGTCAACTTAATTAAAGAACGCGCAACTTTTGTGAGTGATTTTTGGGATTTGAGCCATTTCTTCTTTACGTCTCCTCAAGAATTTGACGAAAAAGCTTCTAAAAAAGCAATTAAAGAGGATACTGCAGATGTTTTAACTAAGGTTAAAGAATTGGTTAATAGTGTTGAAGATTTCACTGTAGAAAATTTACAAACTACAGTTAAGGGTTGGATTACTTCTAATGAGATTGGCTTCGGAAAAGTGATGATGCCATTACGTTTAGCGCTTGTTGGTGCTTTACAAGGTCCAGATGTTTTTGATATTATTTATATGATTGGAAAAGCGGAAACGTTGAAACGAATAGATCATTTAATATCTCAAAATTAGAAAAATATTGAAATCCATTATCAATTGAGGTTTGGTAACAGTTTATGTTCCATGGGCTTCTTTTGTATTTGGTTGTTCATTTTGTTTACAACACATGTTCTAAAATAGGTTATAAAATTCAAGAACTTTTTATTGATATGAAATCTTAATTCTACTAAGATTTACTAACTTATAATTTTCTTTTAACCAAAACGAATTAATATGTTTAAGCTATATCCATTCTTATTCCTTTTAATATGGATTACTTCTTGTGAAAATGAAGAAAAAACGAATCTTCCTTTGCATAACAAACGTGTGCTTATTTTAGGAAATAGTATCACTCAACATGGACATTACGTTGATATAATGGAATATTATCTTCGGAAAGCGCATCCAAATAGCAAATTAGATATTATTAGTATTGGGCTATCTGCAGAAACGATTTCTGGGACTACAGAATTAGGTCGTGAATTTCCAAGACCATACCTACATAACCGTTTAGATACAGCACTTAACGAGATTAAACCAGATTTGGTTTTAGCTTGTTACGGCATGAATGATGGAAATTATCAACCATTAGATAGCCTTAGATTTTCAGCTTATAAAAAAGGCATCCTAAAATTAAAATCTAAAGTAGAACAACGCAATGCGCAATTAATACTACTTACACCAACTGTGTTTGACCCAGATCCTATAAAAAATCGGATCTCAAATGATGGTGAGAAACACACCTATTGGCATCCTTATTACGATTATAATAAAGTACTAACAACGTATTCAGATTGGTTATTGAGTTTAGCTACCGAATCACAAAAAGTGATTAATTTAAATCATAATCTCAATAATGTTTTAATGGATATGAAAGGTATTAAAGAGGATTCAACATTTGTTCCAGATGGAGTTCATCCTAATAAAATTGGGCATTTTTATATTGCACAAAACGTATTGAGGGATTTATATCCTAATTTAAAATTAGAAAATCCTAATATAGAAATGGAACGTCTCAATAATGATTCTCTCTTTATTTTAATCCATAAAAGACGTGAATTAAGATCGGAAGGTTGGAGAAACTATATTGGTTTTACTAAAGAAAAAACCGTGAAATCTGATGATATTACTTCTACAATAGAAAAGGTTAAAGAATTAGATGTACTTATTGAGAGTTTACAGAGTGAATAAACGCAATCTTGGATTTGCTTGTATTGTTAATTCCACCAAAAAGTCCTGAATGAGATTACTGCAACCACAAAAATAACAGTTAAGATTAAAATGTAATCATCAAAGCAAAGGACAACATTGTTTGGTTTCCTTCAAAACGATCTGCATTACTTAAGTTAAAATCTTGGTCATTCAACTTTCCGAGGATATTAGTAAATCCGTAGCTGTAAGTAGCACGAAGCTTAAAGTTCCCTATTCCTGCAGATGCACCAATTAATCCGTTAGCATTGAATTTTGAAATATCACTAAGATCTTCAGCAAATAAATTGTCGTATCCCTCAATGACAAAATTCTTTTGACTATCATTTTTTATTTCTAATCCGCTATTAAATTGCAATTGCGGACCTAAATCTAAAGTCAAGTTATCTGATAATAGTTTTACATGTAGCATAAACGCTACTTGAGCCATTTTAATATCATATTCTATAGACTCTTGAGTTATGGTTGTTAAGCTTGGTCTTCCAGTGATTTCGAGAGAGTTTTGCGAAAATTGGAATCCGTAACTAACCGTGTACCATTTATGAGGTATATCTACAGTAGCGACCATTCCACCAATAAATCCATTACCACTTTTGGTTGTAAAATTATCTGTTATGATATCGTATTGGGTTAATCCTCCTATTAAACCTATTCCGTTTTTAATAGCATATCGTCTATGTTGTGCTACAGAAACGCTAATAAAGCCTAAACAAAACACTACTAATATTATAAATTGCTTTTTTTGCATGATTTCAATGTGTGATTTGAACAAATATAACTTAATTTAGTAATTCGTTATTTTATCAAACCATTAAAAAAACTTCTATGGAAAATTTTGTATACATACCAATTCTCTTTTTGGGACTAATCATTTTGATTTCGTCTTTCTTCGTAGTAAAACAACAAACGGCTGCAATTATTGAGCGTTTTGGAAAATTTCAAAGTATTAGACACTCAGGTTTACAGCTTAAAATTCCATTAGTTGATAAGGTCGCTGGCAAGCTTAGCTTAAAAATTCAACAACTAGATGTTATCATAGAAACGAAAACTTTAGATGATGTTTTTGTTCGTTTAAAAGTATCTGTTCAATATCGTGTGATTAGCGCAAAAGTTTATGATGCCTTTTATAAATTAGATTATCCTCATGATCAAATTACATCTTATGTATTTGATGTGGTTCGTGCTGAAGTCCCAAAAATGAAATTAGATGATGTCTTTGTTAAAAAAGACGATATTGCATTAGCTGTAAAAGCAGAATTAAATGATGCCATGTCAGATTATGGATTTGACATCATAAAAACCTTAGTTACAGATATTGATCCAGATGCTCAAGTAAAAGCAGCAATGAACAGGATTAATGCTGCAGATAGAGAAAAAACGGCTGCACAATTTGAAGGTGATGCTGCTCGTATTCTAATTGTAGAAAAAGCAAAAGCTGAAGCAGAAAGCAAGCGTTTACAAGGTCAAGGTATTGCAGATCAACGACGTGAAATTGCTCGTGGTTTGGAAGAATCTGTAGAAGTACTTAACAAAGTTGGGATTAATTCTCAAGAAGCGTCTGCACTTATCGTAGTAACACAGCATTATGACACCTTGCAATCTTTAGGTCAGGAAACCAATAGTAACCTCATATTATTACCAAATTCTCCTCAAGCAGGAAGTCAAATGCTAAATGATATGGTCGCTAGTTTTACTGCTAGTAATCAAATTGGTGAAGCGATGAAAGATGCTAAGAAAAAACGAAATAATGAATAATCTATTATAACAAAAACTTTAAAAGTCTTGAAATTCATCAAGACTTTTTTTATTTAATAATATGTTATTATTAATGTTTGTCTTTGTATTCTGAAATCATCTTTTTAAGCTCTTCTAAATAAGAATTTAACTCTTTTTCAGAGATTGTTGCACTTTGATTATCGCCTTTGGGTAATGTGCTTTGTGTCTCGCTTAAATATTTTTGTAATTCAGGATAATTCATTTCAATATCTCTTGTTACTGTAGAGATCTCTGTGAGTATTTTTCTTGTTGTATCGTTCATAATATATTGATGTTGATGAACATATAAGTTACAAATTCATACTTGTATTTCAAAATTAGAATTCATGTTTAACTCTAATTTCACATTTAGAAAGGATGACGTTCATCCCAATCTCTAATTGGGTTCGCATATTTTACCACCAATTTTAAAACAGTATTTGCAATCACATTATTAGTGTGCTTCAAATACAAATACATATTGTGAGGTTTTGCTCCAATAGAACTCTTAATCTCCATGGCAGTTCTTGCAAAAATGACTTTTTTGTATTGATGTTCTATCCCAAAAGAAGCCATATCAAATAACATATTAAGATACATTTGATGTTGATGCTGAAGTTTTTGATTATAACCCAAAAAATAAGTTTCTAGCTTGTCATAATTTAGGATTAAGGAGTAAAAACCAACAAGTACATTATCTATAAAGTAACCAAATAATTTAAAGTCATCCTTAAGCTCGAATTTTAAATTATAAAAGTGGTTTTTATAAAGTTTAAACGAGTTGACTCCAGCATTATCAGAGACATTTTCGTATAATTTATATAATTGATCACTTAGAGAATGTACATCATCAAGAAACAATTCTTTACGTTCTATAGTGTTACTTTTTTTAAGAGCAGTTCTATAGCGACTACGGTATTTTTTATTAAAAGAAGACACATAATCTTGAGGCGTTTTCCATTCTGTTTTTACATCAAAAATCATGTTGGGTTGCACTTGTGCTTTATACAATTGTTCTCTACGGAAATAGGCCTCACTACCATGAATTGCATCATCTTCAAAATAGTCCTTAAAAGCAATGATGCGTATTTTCTTATTGTGCGTTGTTTTAATTTGTTTTGATAGTGTTTTTAATCCTTCTGAAATTGTATCTAGAAACACATCTTGAGTGAGGTATTCTGAATTATAGTACAATCCATGTTGACCAGTATGCATTAAATTCCCAACGATTAATGCATTTCCTTTTACAATCTTTGTAATGAGTACTTTTCCGAAGCGCTTAAAAATGGGATTAGATGTTTCTCTAAAAACATCATTAACGTACAATTCAACACGCTGAATAA
The DNA here is from genome assembly GCF_038900375.1 of Psychroserpens sp. AS72. Lineage (NCBI taxonomy): Bacteria > Pseudomonadati > Bacteroidota > Flavobacteriia > Flavobacteriales > Flavobacteriaceae > Psychroserpens > Psychroserpens sp. AS72. The sequence goes on from NZ_JBBMRC010000005.1 coordinate 118,558, forward strand.
TGGCAATACCAACTAAAATTTCCGACCTGTCTGCCGAAGAGGTAGAAGAAAAAACTCCGAGAAAATAAGTAGAAATATTACTAGGACTAGAAGTTTCAAGAGCTCTTAGAAAAGGGGTTTTTAGAAAAAGGTCATCAACTGGAAGCGCATCCCAAGACTCAGGTAAATCGTTAACAGAATTGTATAATTTATGGTGTATCACTATAAAAATTAGAGGCCGAAAATTACAATTTTCAGCCTCTAATTGTGTTAATTGTTTAAGAAATTATGCAGTCCATCCAGAAATTATGCTTCCCATAATTGTTAAGCAAACAATCCAATAACCTGCATTTATAAAGATATATTTAAAGTTTTTACGCTCAAACAACCCATTTATCCCAATTATTGGTAGCGCAAACATAATACCTGCCATTGCTCCATGCAAAGCACCATGTCTAAATGTTCGCCATCTACCTTGAAACTCTTCCATAAAAGCTTGTGTTGTTGCACCATCCAGTTTACCTTCTGTTAGTCCATAAACTCCAAATTCATGAATCACTAAAAAATTGGTAAAAAACGCTAAGAGTAGTGAAAACAAAAGTGATACACCAAAAATGATGGCCATATTACCACCTTTCATTTTAGCTTCGGTCATCTCTGCCTCTCGCATCCATGCTAATCCAAAAACTTTTGGATTATACCAAATGAAGCCTAAAACCATTGGCACTACTGCAGCAACTAAAATTGCTAAATAATTAAATTCCATGATACATATTGATTATAGTTAGTCTGTTAAAAGTACAAAAAAACCTCAAAGTTGATTTCTTTGAGGTTTCTAAAATAAATTATAATGGGTTTATAGCGCTTTTGCTTCTGCTACTAAAAGTTCGTTTTTGTCTTCTAATGCTTTAGAGATAAAATCGTTAATAGCGTCATTTTTTTCTAATCCGTTGTCTAGTAAAACACCTAAACTTATCATAGTTATAATACGTGTTCCTGCTTTTTTTACTGAAGTTCCAAAGAGTGCTTCTACATCTTCATAAGAGACACTTTTAGCTAATTCTTGAATTTCAGCTTTAGCTTTCTCTCTTTGGTTGTCTTTCATTCTATCATACTTTTTACCATATGATTTAATTTGTTCTATTGCAGATCTATTATTTTGTTGTGCTGTTTTATTTTCTTGCTGCGCTTGTTGTGGTTTTTGCTTTTCCCAAGAATCCCTTAAACCAACAATTTTATTGAAGACTAAATCTCCTGGTTTTGAATCATCATCCACATTAAAATACCCTAGACGTTGAAACTGAAAACGATCACCAATAGTAACATCTGCTAAACTTGGTTCTACAAAAGCTTCAATAACTTTAAGTGAGTTTGGATTAATAAACGCCATGAAATCTTTGTCTTGATGACTATCTGGAGCTTCATCCATAAATAATCTATCATATTCTCTAACCTCAGCTTTTAATGCATGTTGGATAGATACCCAATGAAGTGTTCCTTTGACTTTCTTTTCTGTATCTGTAGTGTAGGTACATTGGATTTCTGTAACATTTCCATTGGCATCTTTAACGACGTTATCTGCTTTTATAATATAAGCATTTTTTAATCTCACCTCACCTCCTAGCTTTAATCTAAAGAAATTATTACTTGCTTCTTCTTTGAAATCTGCTTTTTCAATAAACAATTCTTTAGAAAAAGGGACTTTTCTAAAACCTGCATTGTTGTCTTCTTGATTGTTTTCTGCTTCTAACCATTCCACTTTATCCTCTGGATAATTAGTAATTACGACTTTTATCGGATCTAAAACTGCCATTACTCTTGGTGCAGTATAATTTAAATCTTCACGAATACAAAATTCTAATAAAGATACATCAATCACGTTTTCTCGTTTCGCTACACCTACTTTTTCTATAAATGTTCTAATAGAATTTGGTGTATAACCACGACGTCTCAAACCTGAAATGGTAGGCATTCTTGGATCATCCCAACCAGAAACCACACCATCTTGAACCAATTTGAGTAACTTTCGTTTACTCATGATGGTATAACTCAGATTTAAACGTGCAAATTCACGTTGTTTTGGAAGTACTTGGTTTGTTTTTCTATCGTTTGGGATATAATCTTCATTTTCAAATTCAAAACTCTCATTGAGGTTATATATTATTCTATTAGCTAATTTTTTTCCAATTCCTTTTACTTTAAAAAAAACAGCTATATTATCAAATTTTACAGCTTCAAAAATTTCTCGCTTTGTAAGTCTAGTTATAATTCCAAATGCTTTGCCTTCTCCAATTTTATCAATCTTTATTAGTGCTTTAAAAATATCCTGGTTTTCTAGAATTACCACGTTGTCTCTAAACCAATCGTAAAGCTCTCTATGAGGCTTAAATTCAAGAGAACATAAACTATGCGAAATCTGTTCTATGTAATCGCTTTCGCCATGTGTCCAGTCATACATTGGATAAATACACCAATCATTAGCTGTTCTATGGTGATATTTCTTTAAAATACGATACATCAATGGATCACGCATATGCATGTTAACATGTTGCATGTCTATTTTTGCTCTTAAAACATGTGAGCCTTCATCAAATTCTCCTGCTTTCATTCTTCGGAAAAGTTCTAAATTCTCTTCCACGCTTCTATTGCGATATGGTCCATCAACTCCTGGTTGTGTTGGTGTACCTTTTTGCTCAGCAATTGCTTCACTAGTTTGTGAATCTACGTAAGCTTTACCGTCTTTAATTAATTGGATAGCCCAATCGTAAAGCGTTTGAAAATAATCTGAAGAATACAACTCATTAGCCCATTCATAACCCAACCATTCAATATCACGTTTGATGGCATCTACATATTCTTGCTCTTCTTTTGCTGGATTTGTATCATCAAAACGAAGGTTTACAGGTGCATTATATTTTTCACCTAAACCAAAACTAATCCCAATGGCTTTAGTGTGACCAATGTGTAAATAACCGTTAGGTTCTGGTGGAAAACGAAAACGTAATTTATCTTTTGATAAACCATTTTTTAAATCTTCCTCTATGATGTGCTCTATAAAATTGAGCGATTTTGTTTCTTCAGACATGTGTTTCAAAATAATAGGCAAAGTTATTAAATATTTGCGTCGAACTCATTTAAACTTTTTGAGTTTTAGCGAAAATTAAAAGTTTTATGATATTTTGAAGCCATTTTTTACTTGCATAGTATCACTACGGAATTGAAAAATAGTTTCAAAATAGTGCAAAAGATCAATTTTTTAGCAAATTGAAAAAGTTTAAATGAGTTCGTCCTATATTTGTTTTAAAATAGAATACTTTGGGAACAATAAAAGTTGAAAATATACGCGTTTTTGCGCATCATGGTTGCTTAAAAGAAGAAACCAAAATTGGTAGTGACTATCGAGTTGATATAGAGGTGAAAGCTGATATAAAAAAATCGGCAATAACAGATGAATTAAGTGATACTGTGGATTATGTATTGCTTAATAAAATAGCAAAGGAGGAAATGCAAAAACCTTCTAAACTTCTTGAAACAGTTGCTAAACGTATGTTGACACGAATTTTTTCCGAAGAAAAACTAGTGAAAAAGGCAACTGTAAGTGTTAGTAAGCTCAATCCTCCAATTGGTGGTGACGTTGAAAGTGTAACGATTAAAATGACCGAAAGACGAAAAAAGTAAGGGTTTGTATTGTTAAACGGTAATTTTTTATAAATTTGCTCTCTCGCTAGAAATAACGAGATACCTTTTATACTGAAGCAAGTTCAGCATGAAAATTATAAAAGGTGTCGTGGCCGAGTGGCTAGGCTTTGGTCTGCAACACCAACTACAGCGGTTCGAATCCGCTCGACACCTCAAGAAACCTTCAACGAAAGTTGGAGGTTTTTTTTATAATATTTTAAGAAAATTAAGATTAAGTGATTACAGTAATCTCATTGAATACATTGGATAGCTCAAAAAATCATTAACAAAAGTTGGAAGTATATTACGAATTATGTAGCAATTGATTTGTCATTCCGAACGAAGAATGAGGAGGAATCTAATAATCATGAGATTTCTCGTCGCTCATGCTTCGCTCTGTCGAAATGACAATTAGTCGTTTTTTTAAAGGCTAATTCTTTCGAAAGAATTTATTAATTAAACCAAACCGCATAACGTTGTCTTCTTAGCTCTAAAGCTAAGGTTTCTTCCATTTTAAGCGCTTCTGCCCTAGTTGCTATGGGATCGATATGATTGTATAAACTAGGTCTTAAATACGATCCATATTTCTCTACGATATTAGCAGAAATCTTATAGCCTTTCTTATTACGATGACCTGTTTTGTGTTGTTGAAAACGTTCTTTTGGAGTTTTACTAGTCATGCCAACATAGAGACATTCTAAAACACCATTAAATTGCGGATTAGCCTCTCTAAACTTTCTGTTTTCTGTAAATACGCGTTTGGATAATTCTACAACGTAGATGCGATATTCGGTTTTTGCCATCGTTACTAATTTTATAAACGATGTTCGATTTCCTCTTGTAGTCGTTCTTTTCCCTTCGGAAAAAAGCCTTGTACCAATAATAATATTCCGAAGCCTAAAATAGCTAAAGCAACAATTTTTTTGGTTTTAAAAATAAGTCGAGGAGTCAATTTGTTTCTTAAACGTTTTGCTGCTGCAATTTTTAATAAATCGGTTAGAAAATAAACTGTTAACATCGTGGCAATAAAAACTTCTACACCATATTCAGATTCTGTAATTGTGCTTCCAATAACGATAAATCCAAGCCATCCAATTAAGACACCAATATTAATAAAATTGAGAAGAAATCCTTTTATAAAGAGCTTTCCGAAGGCATTTTTCTGAATTTCAACTTTGTGATATTCTCTAACAATAGATCTAAATGATTTGGATGTTTTTACGAAGGAAATTATTCCGTAGGTCACTAACAAAATGCCTCCAAATACGATAAAATTAGGATCGTCTTTTATTTTATCTACAAGTTTGTTTGTGCTATAAAATGCGAGAAGAATAAAAACTATGTCTGCTAAAATTACACCAAAATCAAAAATTAGTGCACTTTTAAATCCTTTAGTAGCACTAGTCTCGAGCAGTACAAAGAATACTGGACCGATTGTGAATGCAAGGATTATCCCAAAAGGAATAGCTGCTAAAATATCATCAAACATAGTTAAGAAATAGCTTTCCTACAAAGCTAATAAAAAAGTCTCTTACTCACTACCTTAGTATGATAGTTTAGTTGGCACGACTAATTCTACCACCAAACGTGGTTTTTTCTTTAACATTTTCTGGATTTCCGTAGATATAAACATCTCCACCAGCAGTGACTCGAGCGTCAACTGATTTTGAAGCGTTGACATCTGCTTCACCTGCAGCTTTAATTTTAACAGTTGTATTTTTAGTTTCAAAGGCTTTACCTTCATAAATACCTCCTGTATTAAGTGTAATATTTTGAGAGATTGCTTTACCTCTAGTTTCTATGATTCCACCTGTAACTGCTCTAATTTCTACATTTTTAACATCGAGACCAATAACTAATCGAGCACCTTCTTGAGAACGTAATTCTATACTATTTTGTTCTATAAGCTCATTAGCTGTAATAAATGCTCCTTCATTACCATCAATGACATCTAAAGTTGTGTAAAACACTGAAACAAATGTTCGTTGCCCATTAAATGTTTTATCGAATTTCATACGGATTTTAAGTTTCCCGTCTTTATTAATCACCTCAACATCTTCAATATCGTCTCCAGTTATTTCAACTTTTGCTTCGTCTGATTTAATAAGATTTACAACTATTAAGTCATATACTTTAACTTCATTGAAGTCTCCAACACCTTTTTCTTTTGGGTTTTGAGCAGTTAATAATGAAGTAATAACGAGTAATGCGATAGTAAAATATGTTTTCATCTTAAATGTGTTTTAGTGTATTTACGTTTGTGTTTGTATTAAAGATGATGGACGTCGTTATTTGTTACAGTTTAGATTTAAAAATATATCCGTTTTTAGAAAATCTCCATTTCAAATGTACTTCCTTCCCAGATTGTTTTTCAACTATTTGCTGTTTAGGAGCTAGTATTGCAGTCATAATAGAACCAATAATAATGACGAGACCAAGATTTTTTAAACCAATTACATATTTTAAAAGAAGAACAATGGCAAGATAAATTCCTATTGTAATTGAAAATGTAATGAGATGCGCTTTTGTTCTTGCTTTCATAATTATTGAGCCACAGTTACAGCTGTTCCAGTAACTACTACAAAAAAGTATGAGCCAGCTTCGGTTTCAATATCTACGCTAATACCAACCACTGCATTTGCTTTAAGGTTACTTGCGTTTGTTTGCATTTTTTGAAATGCTTTCTCTTTTGCTTCGCTTATGAGATCATCAAACATTTGCATGTTTTTTTCGGTTTTAAACGAAAACTTGGTTTTTATTTCGGAAGATGTGCCAGAAACAATTCCTTTGTATTCGATTATTTTAAATCCTTCAATTGAATTTGTGGTGGTTAAAATCATGTGTTTATTTTTTTTATGAGTCCCTTTTTCTTCGGAAATGTTACAAGCAAAAAAGAAGTGCTACTAAATTAAATATTCTGTTATGAATATCTAATGTAATAGCACAAAATTTCTAATGTTTTATATTTCCGAAGTGAAGAAATTATTCTTCAACATGTTTACCAATCAAGGTAAAATCTAGATGTTTCTTTACTAAATCGGTGTTTTTAACTCTTACAACCACCTCATCACCAAGTTGATACATGGTTTTAGAGTTTTTACCAATAAGTGCATAATGATCTTCATCAAAGACATAATGATCGTCTTTCATATCACGAACGCTTACCATACCTTCACATTTATTCTCAATGATTTCTATGTAAATTCCCCAATCTGTCACACCTGAAATAACACCTACAAAATTCTCGTTTTTATGATCTTCCATAAAACGAATTTGCATGTATTTGATAGAATCTCTTTCTGCTTTTGTAGCTAGATTTTCCATGTTACTAGAATGGTTACATTTGTCTTCATAGGCATCTTGATTAACCGATTGTCCGCCATCTAAATAATGCTGCAACAAACGATGTGCCATGACATCTGGATAACGACGAATTGGTGATGTAAAGTGACTGTAGTAGTCAAATGCCAATCCGTAATGACCAATATTATGTGTCGAATATTCTGCCTTACTCATCGTACGAATTGTTAAGGTATCTACTAGATTTTGTTCCTTTTTACCGTTAACCTCTTTCAATAAATTATTTAATGAAGAAGACACACTTTTTCTGTCTTTAAAATTCAATTTATATCCAAAACGTCCAACTACATTTTGAAGTGCAGCTAGTTTTTCATCATTAGGTTCGTCGTGAATACGATACACAAATGTTTTCTTTTGTTTCCCTACAAACTCACCTACTTTTCTGTTGGCTAATAACATAAACTCTTCAATGAGTTTATTAGCGTCTTTACTGGTTTTAAAGTACACTCCTACTGGGTTTGCGTCTTTGTCTAAATTGAATTTTACCTCAACCTTATCAAAAGAAATAGCACCATGACTCATACGTTTACGACGCATAATTTTAGCTAATTCATCTAATTTTAAAGTGGCTTGAGCGACTTCTTTTGAGGTTTGATATTCCTTTCCAGAAATTGCTACTTCTTTAGGAATGGTTGTATCTATTTTTTCTGGATTACTTAGAACTTCACTTCCGTTCATTCCAATATTGTTTTCTATAATTGCTTGTGCTTCTTCGTAAGCAAAACGTGTATCTGAATAGGTGACTGTTCTACCAAACCATTGGTCTTTAATTTCGGCTTTATCATTCATTTTAAACACTGCAGAAAAGGTATACTTCTCTTCATGTGGACGTAATGAACAGGCTCCATTTGATAAAATTTCTGGAAGCATTGGCACGACTCTATCTACTAAATATACAGATGTTGCACGCTCGTAAGCTTCATCATCTAAAATGGTACCTTCTTGTAAATAGTGAGAGACATCTGCAATGTGGATTCCAATTTCAAATAATCCATCATCTAAAACTTTAAATGATAATGCATCATCAAAATCTTTGGCATCTTTAGGATCAATTGTAAAGGTTAAATCTTTTCGCATGTCGCGACGTTTAGCGATTTCTTCTTTAGTAATTGAGGTGTCTATTTTATTAGCAAACTCTTCTACTTCATGCGGAAATTCTAATGGTAAACCATATTCTGCAAGAATAGCATGAATTTCGGTATTGTGTTCTCCTGGTTTTCCTAAAACTTTTAGGACTTTCCCTGAAGGAGAATCGGCTTTTTCTGGCCATTCCTCTAGAGATACTAATACTTTGTCACCATCTTGAGCTTTGTTGATCTTGTTGATAGGTACAAAAATATCGGTATGCATTTTATTACCATCAACAATAACGAAAGCAAAATTCTTTTTCTCGTGAATTTGGATGACACCAACATACTCGCTTTTAGCACGTTTGATGATGTTTGTGACTTCACCTTCCAACTTACCACGTTTTCTGCGTTTGTATGCATAGAATTCAACCTCATCGCCATGAAGGGCTTTGTTCATATTATTTGAAGCGATATAAACATCATCTTCAAAATCGTCGCTTATGATATATCCAGCACCTCTAGATGCCATATCTACGCGACCTATATGATATTCTGTATTAACAATGGCTTTAAATTTACCACGATCTACCTCTTCAATTTCTTGCTTAGCTTTGAGTTCTTGAAGTTTTTTTATAATTTGATTTCTACTACTTGCATCATTAACACCTAGTTTAGCAGCAATTTGTTTATAGTTAAAAGTGGAGTTTCTATCTTTTTTTAAAATACTTAGAATTGTATTTGTAAGGTTGGAAATCTTGTTATGTGAAGGTTTCCTGTGTTTCTTTTTACTCATTTAATTTGTAATCATTTCTATTTCCTAAAAGTGTTAGGAATTCTTTGTTTTTCAACTTAATAATAGGAGGAGAGAAGCTATTAAGTTTATGCAAATCTACGGTTTAATTTTTAAATGATGTTTCTAGACCGTTAAATTAATGAAAAAGAGCTGTTAAATTAACAACTCTTTTACATATTATATTTTGAATTTTATTTAATCTATGATGAGCTTTTTTGAGCTTTTTCCTTTATTAGTTAACACATCAACAATATAAGTACCATGAGATAATGACGCTGTATTAATGTTTTTTTCTTTTGAGGTTAACACCAATTGACCTAGCATATTATAAACATTAACCTGCTCTAAGTCTATTAAAGGATTTAGCTTTAGGGTAACTTGTGTAGAAGCTGGGTTTGGATACATAATAAAACTTACTTGTTCGTTATCTAAAGTACTTAAGACCTCTTGAACTTCTAGTATCACTTCTGTTTCTGTATAGGTAACATTCCAAGTATAGTCAGAAGGTAAGTTTATTGTTGCGAAGGTCCCTGTTATTTCACCTGCTGTTAATATAGTAAATGTATCACCAACTGTAGGTGTAAAGTTATTTAATAACAGTATATCTAATGTACCATTTAAGTAAGCATAATCAGTAATAGCTAATACATCAAAACTTGTTAATGTTTCTAATTCCATTTGTAAGCTAGCAGTAGCACTTTGAAAATAATCAGCATTAACAGTATAGGTTCCAGGTGAATTTCCTGGACTTAAAGTACCATAATTTGAAAAACTTCTTTCATGAATACCTATTCCAAAAAATGTCCCATAATTACGTAATGGTCCATCACTTATTACAATTCCTTGATTATAAAAAGACCCATAATTATCAATGTTGTCATCATTAAGTATGACACTTAAATTACTATTAATTAAACTTCCTGATTCATAATTAATAATGAAACCAGAATTATATAAAAAATCGTTATTAGCGATGGTTCCAAGGTTAGTAATAAATCCGAAAGCATTTAAGTCGCCTTCATTATTTATATCACCTACATTTTCTATAAATGCTGTAGAATTAATAGTTAAAACACTTGAGGTTGTATTATGTAGTAATCCATTATTGTATAAAAAGTTAGGATTAGAAATAAATATGGTTCCATTATTAGTAATAGTTCCTTCATTAGTAACATCGGTCGTGATACTAACATCTCCTACTATATCAACTGTATCTCCAATATTTATGGTTGTTCCTGGATAAGAAGGTGTCCAATTTGGTACATCTGTCCAATTTCCAGTTCCTGTAAATGTATACGTCGTTTGAGCGTTTATACCTAGAGTCGCTAACAAACAAAATAGAGTTAAAATAGGAGTGCTACAAAGTAATCTTAGTTTCATAGTTAAGCTTTGTACAAATATAAAATAATGTAATAATGACACATATAAAAGTAATAAAATACTGTTAATCAGTAATAAAAAACGTTATACGACCATATTTAGGTATCGCTATTCAATAATTAGCTGTTTAGAAGATTTTCCTTTATTTGTTATTATCTCCACAATATAAGACCCACTTGATAATTTTGAAGTATTTATTGTTTTTTCTTCGGAAATTAAAACTGCTTGACCTAAAATATTGTAGATCATTACTTTTTGTAATTCTACTGAAGGATCTAATTGAATTGTAAATTGATTTTTTGTTGGGTTTGGGTAGATACTGAAATCAATATTTAATAAGTTATTTACTGATAATAATGCTGATAAATCATAAACCCTAGCTTGTCCTGTCATGTTAGCTCCTATTGCTCCAAAAGCAATTATATTTCCATCTGATGAAATACTTACGCTTTCACCAACACCTTCAGTAGCTGCTAATCCATCTATATCATTTCCAATTTGAATCCAATCAGTATTAATAAAGTTAAAAATATTTACTCTCCCAGAATTAGTACCAAATTCATCATTTCCAGGTGCACCAACAACAACTATTAAACCATCTGAGGAGATACTTACACTCCAACCAAAAAAATCATTTATTGCTTCTCCATTAATATCCTGTCCTAATTTAGTCCACGAATCAGATTCATATTTATAAACACGTACTTTCCCAATAAAATTGTTAGAATACATTGCTCCTACAGCAACCACAGAACCATCTGAGGATAAACTCACACTAAAACCAAGATTATCATTTTCAGCTTCTCCATTAATGTCTAAACCTAATTGTGTCCAAATACCATTTATGTTTTCATAAACTTTTACTTTTCCAGAATTATTACCGTTTTCATCATTAAAATGTGCTCCAATAGCTACTATAGAACCATCTGAAGACAAACTTACACTTATACCAAAATTATCTTCTTGAGATCCTCCATTAATATCATTACCCACTTGAATCCATGTACCTGTTTGAAATTGATATATACGAACGTTTCCAGTAAGAAAATTACCAAATAATGATCCTATAGCCAATGTAGAACCATCTGAGGATAAATTTAAACCTACACCAAATCTTTCACCTATTTCTTGTCCATTAACAAGTTGAAAACTTCCATAAATATCTTGTCCCATTTGTATCCATATATTATCTACATTTTGATAAATTTGAACAAGACCAGAATCTTCTCCATTACCATCATTTCTTGATGCTCCAATAGCAACTATAGAACCATCTGAAGATAAACTTACACTTATACCAAATCTGTCATTTAATTCTACTCCATTAATATCACTCCCTATTTGAGTCCATACTCCTCCTATATTTTCATATATACTAACATAACCAGTATTGGAATTACCACCACTATTATTACCAACACCTCCAATAGCTACTACAGAGCCATCCGAGGAAACGCTAATACTTTCTCCAAAACGATCAGAATTAGAAAGTCCATCAATATCCTGCCCAATCTGAACTTGTCCCAACCCTAAAAAAGGCAACAACAATAAAAGCAACGTCATTTTTTTCATAACTATAGTATTTTCTTTCAAATATAGAGAATCATTTCAATTCGCTTCAAAATTTTGTAGTTATCAACATATATATACATAACATCATTTTTCTTTTAAAATTTAAAAAATAAAATGGTGGTTATTATAGTGTGTTAATAGTGACTATAACTTTATTAGGTTTTACTTTGATAAGTCACTTATCACAATTACTTAATACGTAGTTAACATTAATTTTACATATAAAGCACTCATTTCTAATCAAATTTATAAAGCTATTAACAGCTGTTGATAACCTATGTTGACAACTCAAACTTAATAAGTATTTTACTTTTTTGTGTTGGTATCTCATAATATGAATGCTAATAACTTCACTAAAAAAAATGACTAACTTTTTAGGTTATCAATTATAAGTTCGTGATTGTGAAAATTAATGGATAATCCTAATAAAAGTTTTAAGTACTTAAGATAAGATATGAACAAGTAATGAATACAAAAGACTATAGATGTTAACAGCGCGCATTTCCGTAGAAAACAACATTTAAAAACAAACGTATTAATTATGAATAACTATCTAAGTCTTAACATGGATATGTTATTAGCAATTATTAACTTTAAGGTTTTAAACAACATACTATATTATGACGATTTCAATAGGTAACGATCACGCAGGAACCGAGTATAAACAAGCTATTGTAGCACATTTAGAGGCTAAAGGTTATACTGTTAATAACTACGGAACAAATACAAACGACAGTGTAGATTATCCAGATTATGTACATCCTGTTGCTAGTGATGTAGCAGATAAAAAAGTGGATTTTGGTATTTTAATCTGCGGAAGTGGAAACGGTGTTGCAATGACTGCAAATAAACACCAAAAAGTAAGAGCTGGAATTTGTTGGACTAAAGAAATTACTGAACTCACAAGACAACATAATAATGCTAATATTTGTTGTATTCCTGCACGTTTTACAGCGTTGCAGCAAGCCATACAAATTGTAGATACTTTTTTAGATACTAAATTTGAAGGTGGACGTCATCAAAACCGTGTAGATAAAATTCCTGTTTCGTGTTAAAACTGTCATTCAGAGCGAAGCGAAGAATCTCATTTATTAAATAGATTCTTCAGTCACTTTGTTCTTTCTGAATGACAATATAAATTAAAATAATTTTTCTAAAAATGGGTCATTCACATAACCACTCACACGATCATGGTGATTTAAGAGGTAGAAATCTTATCATTTCTATTCTTTTAAACATCGTTATTACGGTTGCGCAAGTTATTGGTGGATTACTCTCAGGTAGTTTATCTTTATTGAGTGATGCGCTTCATAATTTTAGTGACGTTGTTTCATTAATCATTAGTTATATTGCTAATAGACTTTCAAAACGGAAAGCATCTCTTCAAAAAACATTTGGTTATAAACGAGCTGAAATTTTAGCAGCTTTTATTAATGCTGCTACCTTAATTATCGTTGCTATTTTATTAATTATAGAAGCGGTTAAGCGTTTTCAGAATCCGCAAGACATAGAATCTAATCTCGTCATTTGGCTGTCGTTAGTTGCTATTTTAGGTAATGGGTTTAGTGTGCTTTTATTGAAAAAAGATAGTGAGTCTAATATGAATATGAAAAGCGCATATCTTCATCTATTAACAGATATGATGGCAAGTGTTGCCGTTTTTATTGGTGGATTATTAATGAAGTATTATCAATTATATTGGGTAGATAGTGTGTTAACTTTTGCTATTGCATTATATCTTATTTATATGGGTTATGATTTATTAAAAGATTCTATTAAAGTATTAATGTTATTTACTCCAGATGAGATTAAAGTAAAAGATATTGTAACTCAGATACAACAATTAGAGGCTATTAAAAATGTACATCATGTTCATATATGGCAACTCAATGAAGAAGAAATTCATTTAGAAGCGCATATTGATTTTGAGGAAGATATTACCTTATCTCAATTTGATGTGATATTACATGAGGTTGAGGAGTTGGTGTTTCATAACTTCGGAATAAATCATGTTAATATCCAACCAGAATATGGAAAATGTGGAGATAAGGATGTGATTGTACAGGATTAACTGAATTAGAACTGTCATTCCGCACTTGATGCGGAATCCATAATTAAAAAATGAGATTGCCACGTCGCACGCTCTTCGCAATGACAAACTAGAACTATGATAGACATAAAAGTAAAACCCTTTAAAGACCTTACAACTCAAGAACTGTATGATATTCTTCAATTAAGAAGTGAAGTTTTTGTTGTAGAGCAAGATTGCGTCTATCAAGATATTGATGGGAAAGATCAAAAAGCATTACATATTATTGGTTTTAAAAACAATAAAGTTGTGGCATACACTAGAGTATTTAAACCTGGTGATTATTTTGAATATGCAAGCATTGGTAGAGTAGTAGTGAGTGATAAAGAACGCGAACATAAATATGGTTATGATATTATGAACGCTTCTGTAAAAGCTATTAAATCATATTACAATGAGACAAAAATCAAAATTTCTGCTCAAGTCTATTTAAAACGCTTTTATAATAATCTAGAATTTTTTGAAGTAGGAGAGGAGTACCTAGAAGATGGGATTCCGCATGTTGGGATGATTAGAACTTAATTCTCATTTCTACTGGTTGTTTGACCAACATAAGTAATTAAAATCTCTACACGACGATCTAATTTAGGTTCACCACCTAACGGAAATTTTCTACGCATACCAACATATTTCATACGTCGTTTATTCACACCTTGTTTTGCTAGATAATCATAAATAAATTTAGCTCTAGCAACTGATAGGTTTCGTTTTTTAGTTTTACGATCAATAGCATCTCTACTATTTTTAGTACAGCACACATGACCTTGAATGGTAAAGTATAAATCTTTACGTTCTACTAATATCGCAGCAAGCTCTTTTAAAGTTTCTTTAGATTCGGGTAATAGTTTACTATAACCCGTTTTAAATAATATATTGTTGAGTTCAAACTTATCACCTGCTTTTAGTTCTCCTTTTAAAAGCTCTGTAGCTTCTCTCTTTTTTGCATTTGCTACTTCTGGAGTGTCTTTAGCTTTAGGCGGAAATACAGAAGACACAATAATTTCAACTTTACGATTAAGACCTCGTATTTTACTCAAATCATCTTCTTTGATCAGTTTTAGTAATATTTTACCTTTACCATCAACATTTGTAATCACAGACTCGTCAAACTCGTTATTAGAAAATATAGTTTTTATAGAATTAGCGCGTTCTTGAGATAGTTTTAAATTATAGGTATCACTGCCTCTATCATCTGTAAACCCGTAAATAGATATTTTAGCGATATCTATGCTTTCAATTTCAGATAAAAACATCAATAATCTATTGTGTTCTGTTGGAGGTACTTCAAATTTATCGGTTTCAAAATAGACTTCATGAGTCATTTCCTTTTGAGCGATCAAAAGTTGCGAAAATAGAAGCGTTATAAGTAGTAGTTTTTTCATATTAGTATTGAAAACATAAATTAAATATAATTGTTTTTATGTTTTAGTGAAACTTTTTAATTGATATCAATCAAGGTAACCCAAGTAATTATTTGGATTTTTTAGGATTTCTACACCTTTTTGAATTTCAAAATTATTAGCAATATAATAGGTATAAAGACCTTCTCTATAGAAATATCGTTTTACAATTTCATCAGATAATAAGGATAATAATTGGTCTTTATTTTTATCTATCGCTTTGTTTTTATAAGTGTTTAATGACGAAATTAAGTCAGAATAGTTTGCATCAATTTCGGTATCTAATTGCTCTTCTTTTGCAACAGTAATAGCATCTGCGAACGCTTTTTCTGTTTTGGTTTCAAAATTAAAATCATTAGCTTTTAAGAAGCTTTTAAAGTTTTTAAAATCGGTATCAGTCAATTTAAAATCCTTTAAATCTGTTACAGTATTGTTATAATAGTATTCTGTTCCGTATTTAAAAATTAAGTTTTCATTGATAATAGCTTTAGTAATTGGACTCAATTTAGTTTCATCCAATTCTAAATCTGGCTGTACGCCTCCACCATCATAAACAGTTCTTCCTTTTTTAGTTTTAAAGGCATTATAATTTTCTTGTTTTGTACGTGTTGCTTTCCCGTTTTCATCACGATTCCAATAATCAAGTGCTTGTATGCAACGTCCAGAAGGTGTGTAATATCTAGAAATTGTTATTTTCATTTGCGTACCGTACGTTAATTTTTTAGGTCGCTGTACCAATCCTTTTCCAAAACTACGAGCTCCAATAACCACAGCACGATCTAAATCCTGTAAAGCACCAGATACAATTTCACTTGCAGATGCACTTGCACCATCAATTAAAACAACCAACGGAATCTCTGTATCCATAGGTTCGTTTTTAGTATAATATGTTTTGTTATATTTTTCTACTTTAGATTTTGTGGTCACAACCAATTGATTTTTAGGTACAAAAATATTAGTAACATTAACCGCTTCTCTTAATAATCCACCTGGATTTCCACGTAAATCTAAAATTAGTTTTTCAGCACCTTGATTCTTTAAATCTCGAAGTGCAGATTTAGTCTCAGCTGATGTTTTGGCGTTAAATTTCCGAAGAACAATATAACCCGTATTTTCATTTATCATTGAGTAATGTGGGACTGCATGGATATCTACAGCTTCTCGTTGTATCGTTGCATTTTCGGTTTTACCTTGTCTAACATAAGTAACTTCAACACGTGTTCCTGCGCCACCTTGTAACAAGTTTCCTGCATCATCTTTAAAATCTGCAACGGTCACATTATCTACTTTGATAATTTCATCTCCTGCTTTTAATCCAGCCTTATCTGCTGCATAACCTTTGTAAGGCTCCACAATAACTAAACGATCTTTTAAGGTTAAAACATTCGCTCCTATACCTGTATAATCTCCTGCATTATTGATTCTCGCAGATTCTACATCTTGCTCGTTATAGTAATTTGTGTAAGGGTCTAAATCTGCAAGCATGCTTTTGATTGCAGTATCCATCAAATCTCCAGGATTAGTATCGTCAACATAATTCATGTTGAGTTCTTTAAAAAGCGTTGTAAAAATTTCTATTTGCTTAGCAATTTCGAAAAAGTCACTTTTAAATGCGGTTCCACTAAAAAATATAGTGAGCGCTAAAAACGGAATTAATACACGTTTTTGTAGTAGTTTTTTCATGTGATCAATATCATTTATTTAGTAGACACTTTTTTAGAAAAGGTCTCTAAAAGTTGTTTCATTTTTTTATCTATGGAATCAAAATCCGTTCCATCCTTACCAATGTACAAAATCATTAACGTAAAACATGATGAAATGTTGTTAAAATACACACTTTTGTTTAGACGGTATGCTTCTCTCATTAAGCGTTTGATGCGATTTCTATTAACAGCTTTTTTAAAATTTCGTTTACTGACAGACACACCAGTTTTAAATTGTGTACCATCATCAAACTCTGTTTTTAGATATACCATACGTAATGGGTAAGCACTAACAGATTTCCCTTCGGAAAAGAGCTGTTCTATCAATTTCTTGCTTTTAAGTTTTTCTTTTTTGGGGTAAGAAAATGACATCTAGTTTTTAGAATTTTGAGACACCTTATATTGGAGATCTATGAGTTTACTTTCTAGTTCATGAAGCCTATCATAGACATCAATAGGCTCTGGCATTTGTTTAGATGCGAACATTGTCACATACCAAACTTCCATAATATCTTCTGCATTTATTGTAAATGTGGGATAGTTTCCATCTTTGTTATCACTTTTTAAGATGAGTTTGCCTCGCTCTTCAATACGATTGATGACACGCTTTAAAACGACACCATCATTTTTACTAATGATGATATAAACTCGACCATCTTTAATGTCATTAAAGTCTTCAACATAACGGCCAAAAACCATATCACCATCAAAAAAAGTACGTACCATTGAGTTGCCTTGAACTTCAAAACATCTAAATGTACCATTGGTTAGTTGAGGCATATGAAATGCAGGTAAGGTTTCAATATATTCTGCATCACCATAACCATCCAAATAACCAGCTCTTGCTTTTGCAGGTACATAAACCACATTTTCTTCCCCTTCTGGAGTGGTAGAAATCACTTTTGGCATTCCTGAATATGTTGGAGTATTTACGACTTCAAGCTTTAACATGACTGGACTTTTTCCGAAGAGATAATCAGGATTGATATCAAACTCATCAATAATTGCAGAGAGCACATCATAACCTGGTTTGGTTTTTTTACGAGAACCATCTGCTTGAGGTCTACCATTAACAATACTGTCTACGGTAGTTCCTGTCACTCCAATTCGCTTTGAAAACGCATAATTATTAAGCTGAAAATGATTAATAATTGCCGTGATTTTTTCGTCTATAGTTGTCATAATCTTAAAGATTATAAAATTACTTAAAAATCAAACATTTGTGTAATTTGAAGCGACTTTCTTTAGAAGAAAAACACTCAGACTGATGTTTAACGATTCCTATAATTTTACAAATCCAGTGAGTAATATTAGAAATAGAACATTTTACGCATGATTTTAATCATTTTTTAACCCTAAAAGTTGAACTAACTTTAATTGGATTTAAAACAATTAAATTATGGGAAATTTAAACGTTACTAAACTTTCAAATAAGAAAGATAAAGCTAATTATATACATCAGCTAACTAAAGATATTGAAGCTTTAGATTATATGATTAAAAACGATATGATTGAAAAAGCACCTATTCGTATTGGTGCAGAACAAGAGTTTTGCTTAGTTAATGAAGAATTTTTACCTATTGGTAATGCATTAGAAATTTTAAAAGATATTGATGATGATCATTTTACTACTGAAATTGGAAACTATAACCTTGAGATAAATTTAGATCCTTTTGAACTTAAAGGAGATTGCTTTTCAAAATTGCACCAACAACTTAAAGAACTCTTAGATAAAGCGAAAACAGTTTCCAAAAAATACAATACAAAAATTGCACTTATAGGTATTTTACCAACATTATCGCTTAAGCATATAACGATAGAGAATATGACACCTATACAACGTTATTATGTGCTTAATGATGCGATAAAGGAATCTAGGAAACAACATTTTAATATTCACATTAAAGGTGTAGATGAACTTAATTTGTTACATGATTCTGTGATGTTAGAAGGTTGTAATACGAGTTTTCAAACCCATTTACAAGTGCATCCTGATGATTTCATAAAAAGCTATAATTGGGCTCAAGCTATTTCTGGACCTATACTTAGCGTATGTGCAAATTCACCTTTTCTCTTCGGAAAAGAATTGTGGAGCGAAACCCGAATCGCATTATTTACTCAAAGCGTTGATACAAGAGCTAATTCTTTTTTATTGAATGAAAAACAATCTAGAGTTAGTTTTGGAAATAATTGGGAAACCGGAAGCATCTCAGATATTTTTAAAGATAATATCTCAAGATTTAGAAGTTTGATTTCTTCTGAATTTGAGAAAGATAGTATGGAAATGTTAGAAAACGGTGAGATACCCAAGTTAAAAGCCTTAAACCTTCATAATGGGACAGTCTATCGTTGGAATCGTGTATGCTATGGTGTTGGAGGAGGAAAACCACATTTGAGAATAGAGAATAGATATATACCTTCAGGTCCAACAATGAAAGATGAAATTGCTAATATGATGTTTTGGGTTGGTGTTTTAGTTGGACGATCTAAATCTGAAGATAATATCCATGAAACAATGGATTTTAAAGACGCCAAATCTAATTTTTTCACAGCTGCAAGATATGGAATGGCAGCACAATTTCATTGGAAAGGCAATCTCATTTCTAGTAAACGACTAATTTTAGATGAATTACTACCAATGGCATACAGAGGACTTTATAAAATGGGTATTTTACCTAGAGATGCAGAAAATTACTTAACTATAATTGAAAATAGGGTCAATATCCATATAGGTGCCGATTGGCTCAAGAAAAGTTATAGAAATTTATTAATAAGGAAAAAGCCTATAGAAGCATTACAAGTCTTAACTGCAAATATGTATTTAAAGCAAGAGAATGATTATCCTGTCTCTTCATGGGAGGTTTTAGATAAAGAGGCTCATACTACTTTTGATATCGATAAAAAGGTGGTACATATTATGAATACAGATTTGTTTTCTGTAGATAAAAAAGATAGCTTAGAACTTGTTATCAATATAATGAAATGGAAAAATGTGCACCACATGCCAGTTATAGATAGTAAAAAAGATTTAGTTGGTTTATTAAGTTGGGAAGATGTAAAAAACCATCTCGATGAGATTGAAGAAAGCACAAAATGTGTTCAAAATTTCATGAAAGTCGAACTCATAACCATAACTAAAGAAAAACCTATAGCATTCGCAAAACAGTTAATGTTAGAACATAAAATTAATTGCCTACCTGTTGTGAAAGGTAAAAAACTAATAGGCATATTAACCTCTAATGATCTTTAAAAGTTATGACGCAAGTCTATAATAAAGCCATACAGAAAACGATGTCTATTAATCGCATTCTAGGTCACATTAAAGGATATCAAAAAGGCGCAACAATTGTTTTTTTTGCAGGTATTCATGGGAATGAAACCGCTGGTGTATTTGCATTAGAAGATGTACTTAAAACGATTAAACCAGAAACCGTTAATGGTACTATCTATGGAGTTTCTGGTAACCTTAAGGCCTTAGAAGAGAATCAAAGGTATCTAGACAATGACTTAAACCGACTTTGGACAAAAGAACGTTTAGAAGCTCTACAATTAAAAGAACTATTCAATACTGAAGAGCAGGAACAAAATAAGTTATTAAAACTAATAGAGCAGATTATTAGTTCTAATTCTGGACCATTTTATTTTATTGATTTTCACACTACATCAAGTAAAACGCTTCCTTTTATTACTATTAATGATGCATTAATTAACAGAAAGTTTTCTCAGTTATTTCCTGTTCCAATTGTGTTAGGTATTGAAGAGTATCTAAATGGTCCGCTATTGAGTTATATCAACGAATTAGGTTATGTTTCCCTTGGCTTTGAGTCTGGACAACATGATGAAAAAGAAGCCATAGATAATTGTATTTCTTTTATATATTTAGCTTTAGTCTATGCTGAAATTTTACCCAAAGAAACCATCCTTCAGTTTCAAGAATATTATAATCAGCTTCAAAAAAACGCAAATCATTTATCCGAAATTTTTGAAATTGTATATTTATATCGCATCAAAGAAGATGAAGTTTTTAAAATGAACAATGGTTTTAAAAGCTTTCAGAGTATTGAGAAAGGAACAATTTTAGCAACGAGTAATCAACAGAATATTGAATCTACTTATAATGCTAGACTTTTTATGCCCTTATACCAATCTAAAGGCAAAGAAGGCTTTTTTATAATTAAGCGTATCAAACCTTTTTTCTTAAAACTTTCAGCAGGATTACGGCATATAAGATTTGATAATCTTTTAGTCTTGTTACCAGGTATATCATGGTATAATAATGATAAAAATGTACTAAAGGTCAATTTAAATGTTGCAAAATTTTATGCTAAATCTATTTTTCACTTGTTAGGATATAGAAACAAAAAATTATACAAAACTCATTTACTACTTTATAAAAGAGAACGTACCTCTAAAAATGAGATTTATAAAAATCAATCATGGTACAAAAAAAGCCACAATATTTAAATTGTAGCTTTTATATATGATAAATAATATATTAGTCTTCTTTCGCTATAGAATACACATTATTATCAGGTTTCACATCTGCCATCAATCCTCTAGGATCAATCTGCACAGATTGTACTGCTTTAGACGTTTCAAATGTATAAGTTGGATATGCCCAAGCCCAATCGTTTTTTATAGTTGATGAGGTTTGTTTTGTACCACGCATCATACGTAATGGGATGTAAAAATCTTCAGTAGAACCATCTACATAGGTTACAGATAAATCTATTGGCATTGGCATTAAACCTATACGTTCTAAAGTGACTTTATTATCTTCTACACTTTTAACAGCATAATCAATAGTATTAGTTGTTTGACCAAAATCAATGAGATACCAATCTAATTCTAATCCAGACACACGCTCTGCAGTACGAACAATATCCATTGGTTTTGGATGCTTAAAAACAAAATCATTATAGTACTTTTTAATTGTTGCTTTTAAATTTTCATCTCCAATAATATATCCTAATTGTGAGATAAAAACAGCACCTTTACTATATGCTGAAGCACTATAAGCGCTATTAATTGCATAACGATCTGCATGTGTGGTTAAAGGTTGTTCATTACCAGAATTTGCTAATCTAATGTAACCAGCATAAGAACGACTCAACGGATTTTCTTTTTTATAATCCATAATTTCATCCATAGCTAAAGTAGAAATATAACTTGTAAAGCCTTCATCCATCCATTCGTGCTTTGATTCATTTGTTGCTAATAAAAACTGAAACCAAGTATGTGCCAACTCGTGAGCTGTGACACCAACTAAGCTACCATAACTACGTTTTCCTGTGATGAGTGTTGACATTGCGTATTCCATTCCGCCATCACCACCTTGTATCACAGAGTATTGATCGTATGGATATTTACCTATATGCTCACTAAAATACTGCATTAATTCAACCGTTTTAGGTTGCATTTTTTTCCAGTTTTCTAGATTCTCTTGTGGTAAATCTTTTTTATATAAAAAGTGAAGCATTGGTCCATTAGGAACTTGCATCGTATCATGAATATAATCTTTATCTGCAGCCCAAGTGAAATCATGAACATTAGGCGCAACAAAATGCCAGGTATTTGTTTTTCCTCTCTTCTTTTTTACTTTTTCTTCGGAAATGTAACCGTAACCAATCTTGTCTGCATTTTGCAAATTACCAGTACCACCAATAATATAGTCTTTATCAATAGTGATTTTCACATCAAAATTTCCCCAAACTCCATAAAACTCGCGTCCTATGTAAGGATCTGCGTGCCAACCTTCAGTGTCATATTCTGCTAATTTTGGGTACCATTGTGTCATTGAAAGCGCAACTCCTTCTTTATTATTTCTTCCAGATCGACGAATTTGCTCAGGCACTTGACCAACAAATTTCATATCAAAATCTACAGTTTCTCCTGCTTTAATAGGAGTCTCTAAATCTACAATCATCACAGTACCTTCAATCTCGTAGTTTAGTTTTTTTCCATTAAGTTTAAAAGAGGATACTTTTATAAATCCGATTTCATCGTCTTTTAATTTTGAAATGCGACTTTCATAAATAGGGTTTTCCTTAGTACCAAGATTTGTAACCATTCTACCATCAGGATCTTTGATGCTTTGTAATCTTGCATCCATTTCACTACCAGGTTGAAAAGCATTAAAGAACAAATGGTAGTACACACGATTTAAATCATCTGGTGAATTGTTAGTATATTCTATGTTTTGTTTTCCAGTAAATTGATAGGTGTTTACATCCATATCAATAGCCATAGTATAATCAGCTTGTTGTTGCCAATATTGGTCTGTTTTATATTCTATTGTGTTGTTTTGCGCATTAATTTCCGAAGAAAAAAAGGTGACACATAACAATAAGAGTGTACTAAATTTATATATCATAATTGTTTTTTCTACAGAAATTAATTGGCATTCGCCATTTGTGATGCCATAATCAACGCGTTATAAGCATTAACAATTCTTCCAGATTTTGAGATTTCACTAAGTGATTTCACTTGATTATCAGTTCCTACAGTTACTTTTGCTTTGATAGGTAAACCTGAATCCATTAAAATTTTCTTTACTTGAGCAGCGGTTAAACTTGGGTATTGTGAACGTATCAAAGCAGCAACTCCTGCAACATTTGGAGCAGCCATTGAAGTTCCGCCTTGAAATTCATATTCGTTTTCTGGCATGGCAGAGTAAATGTCACTACCTGGAGCAAAAACGTCAACATTCACTTTTCCAAAGTTAGAAAAATCAGATACCATTGTTGATCCATATTTATAAGTTAACGATCCAACTGTTATCACATTATCAGACACTTCTGGACCTGTACCTATGGCATCATTAGGGTAATTGTGAGCCACATCAATATCTTCACTATCATTTCCTGCTGCGTGAACAAAAAGGACATCTTTATCTGCTGCATATTTAAGAGCATCACGTACCCAATCACTATGTGGAGAGAATGATTTACCAAAACTCGCGTTGATGATTTGCGCACCATTATCTGCAGCATAACGAATTGCTAAAGCCACATCTTTATCGTATTCATCTCCATTAGGTGTAGAGCGAATTGCCATAATTTGCACATTATTAGCAACACCTTTCATGCCTTTGTTATTGTTGCGTTCTGCTGCTATAATACCAGATACGTGTGTACCATGACTTTCAGCTTTTTCAGAAGGTCTTGGATTATTATTACCATAACCAGGTTTGTCGTATAAGTCATTAGGATCATCACCTGTTTTACGACCTTGTAAGTTTTTGTTGAGGTTAACATTGAGGCGATCATTGATTTCTTCTACGCCTTCTTTAAACACTTTCTTAGCATTTGCAATAGACTCTAAATCATTAGCGTATACAAATTGTGCAATCTGTATGGCTTGACCTAATTGCTCGTCTTGAGTTTTTATTGCGAGAATTTCTGCTTTAGTATAATCTGCTTTGCCAAAATGTTTTTTAAATATGTCATCTGCCATTGAGACATACTGAAGGTTTTGTTCTGCATTGGTTTTGTAACTCAAAAATTTTTGATATTCTGAGTTATACAATGCTTCTGCTTCAGCATATCTAGGAGCATTTTTATCTCCTGCAGCTAATAATCTTACATATTCTAATTGTTCATCATAACCATCTCCAACAAAATTCCAACCGTGGATGTCATCAATGTAACCATTATTATCATCGTCTTTTCCATTGTTTGGGATTTCCTTTTTATTAGTCCAAAGAACATCATCTAAATCTTCATGATCTAAGTCTGTACCACCATCAATTACAGCTACAATAACTGTTTTTCCTTTTTTATTTTTAATAATCTCACTATAAGCTTTATCAACACTCATTCCCGGAATGGTATCTTTTACTAAATCTAAATGAGCCCATGATTTTTTTTCGCTTTCTGTAAGTGCTGCTTCTTTAAGAGGAGATGTGTCTATATTTTCTATAGGTGTAGAAAGCACTCCTGTTGTTGCGCCACAACCAAATAGAATGGTTGATAGAAATAACGAGTATAAAAATGGTTTAAAAAATTTTATCATAGTAGTATTAGTTAAATATATCGTTTGTAGTAAATGTATCTTTTAGTCGTACACCTTTTTCGGTATGTTGTACTGTTATAATTTCATTGTGAGCATCATGCTCTAAAAACAAATAAAAGTTTTGGTCTGCAGCAAGATTTAAAAAGCGCTCTTTTTCATCTAGTGTTAACAAGGGTCTTGTGTCATAACCCATAACAAAAGGTAGTGGTAAATGACCAACTGTTGGTAATAAATCTGCCATGAAACAAATGGTTTTCCCATTGTAATTTATCATTGGAATCATTTGTTTTTCGGTATGACCATTAGCAAAAAAGATATCGAATCCTAGTTGAGAATTTTTTAAAATATCTCCCGAATCACTATTGGGATGCGGAAGGTTAGTGAATTTCAACTGACCACTCTCTTCCATTGGCATTATATTCTCTTTTAAAAACGACGCCTTTTCTCTTTTGTTTGGTTTTGTAGCCCATTCCCAGTGATTTTTATTACTCCAAAAATGTGCGTTTTTAAAAGCGGTTTCGTAACCTGTTTTATCGTTGTTCCATTGTATGCTTCCTCCACAATGGTCAAAGTGTAAATGGGTCATAAAAACATCTGTAATATCATCTCTATGAAAACCATGAGTTTTTAAGGATTTGTCAATAGAGTCATTTCCCCAAAGGTGATAGTAGCCAAAAAACTTATCACTCTGTTTATTTCCCATTCCGGTATCAATTAAAATCAACCTGTTTCCATCCTCAATGAGCAAACAGCGTGCCGCAATATCTATCATATTGTTGGCATCTGCAGGATTTGTTCTATTCCATAAAGACTTTGGGACAACGCCAAACATAGCACCACCATCTAATTTAAAATTACCAGCATTAACAGGATATAATTTCATATAAAAAATAATTGAAATGCAAATTACTAAAACCAATAAACATTGATTGAGTTTAGAACCAATTATTGAGGTATTTTTAACATATTTAAAGCAACTTTATTTCTTTTAAAATTAAAATGATTTAAATTTATGTTGAAAACCTTTTTCCTATGAAACACACACCGAAAGTCAAAAAAATGAAATTATTGAGATTTGGTCGTGATTTTGAGCCAGATCAAAAAGTAATATTGAGAGATTATCTAGCAATAGAAAGAACTCGATTAGCAAATGAGCGCACCTTACTCTCGTATATTAGATCATCACTTTATTTATTATTAGGAGGAATAGCTTTTTTTCAACTAAAAGAATTCTCCAACTTCAAGTATTTAGCATTATTATCCTTAATTTTTAGTGTCATTTTTTTCATAATAGGAGTTTATAGATTTACTCTGTTAAAGAAAAGTTTAAAACAAGTCTATTATAAATCTGAGGAGCAAACAAATTAGTTGAGTTAATAGATTTTAAATACCGTATATGTAATGGATTTGATTATTACATTCTCTATAATTCTATTTGGTGTTTTTCTTTTTGTAAGAGATTACTTTTCTATTGATACAACTTCAATATTAATAATGGCGATGTTTATCGTTGCTGGTGTTTTAAGTCCTGAAGAAGGTTTCTCTGGTTTTAATAATCCTGCAACTATTACTTTGGGCTGCATATTTGTTGTGAGTGGTGGTGTATTTCATTCTGGAATTTTAGATGGTTTAAGCACCAAAATTGTTAAAATAGCCAAAACACACTACATAATTGCGCTTATCGTTTTTTGCTGTATCTCTGGTTTTTTCTCTGCGTTTATAAATGACACAGCAGTTGTTGCCTTATTACTTCCAATAGCATTAAAAGTTTGTAGAGAGACAAATATTAAACCTAGTCGATTATTAATGCCAATTTCATTTGCTGCTTTATTTGGAGGAACGTGTACTTTAATTGGGACATCAACAAATATTTTAATAAGCAGTTATGCAAAAAAATATAATATTGAAGAGTTTGGAATGTTTGAGTTTAGTGGAGCTGCTTTATGTCTTTTAGTAATTGGGTTTGCTTATATTTTTATAATAGCTCCTCTTTTATTACCAAAAAACAGTGATGAAAATGATAATTTTACTAAAAAAGCAGAATCTTACATTACGGAGCTTTTTGTAGAAGAAAATTGTAAAGATCTAAATAAGGTTTTAGGAAAATCTCAACTTGTAAATGATTTTCATGTAAATGTGCTTTCAATTTTAAGGAACGGTATTCTAAAACATAGTTTTGATTTAGATACAAAAATCTTAAAAGGTGATATTTTAAAAATTATAGTACCTCCTGAAACCTTATCACAATTATTAGACCTTGATGGTTATACAGTAAAAGGTAATAACCGAATGAAAGTAGCAGAAGAAAAGTTTAAATCATTTAATCTTTATGAGGTTATTATCCCTTTTGGCTCTAGTTTGTCTGGAGTATCTTTAAAGGAAATTAATTTTAGAAGACAATACAATTCGTCAGTTATTGGAATAAGACATAGAGGGCAAAACAAATTTGATAAATTAACAAACATCAAACTTAAAGAAGGAGATATGATGTTGGTTCTTGGTCAAGCAGAAGGTATTAATAATTTAGAATCTAATAATCTTATTGTTAGACTTTCAGAATATGAGAAAAAGAAAACTAATTATAGAAAAGCTATTCCTGCAGTTTTAATTGGTATTGGAGTTATTTTAGCTGCATCATTAAATATTACATCAATTTTAGTAAGTGCCATGGTTGGTGCATTACTAATAGTTTTACTTGGGATTTTAAAACCCATTGAAGCTTATAAATCGGTAGAATGGAAAGTGATATTTATGATGGCAGGAGTATTGTCAATGGGAACAGCTTTAGAAAAAGTTGGTGGAGCAATATTAATTGCAGATTTTATTAAAGAAACGTTAGGTCAGTATGATGCTCATATTACATTGAGCTTAATTTATTTAGTAACCTTTATTAGTACTAATTTAATTTCTAGTAAAGCCACAGCAGCATTGATGGCACCTATAGTAATTACGCTTTCTAATGCTATGAATATTAGTGAGAGACCATTTCTTATTGCAGTTATGTTTGCGTGCTCACTTACGTTTATGACGCCTATGAGTTATCCAACAAATACAATGGTTTATGCTCCTGGAAATTATAAATTTAAAGACTTTTTAAAAGTAGGTACACCATTAAATTTGATAATTTGGATTTCAGCCTCTTTTATAATCCCATATTTTTTCCCTTTTAACACTAATTAGTGTGTTTTAGGAATGACATCTTTTAGTCGTTTACCAAAATCTAATAGTGCTTTAATCTCTTTAGTACTTGCTAATCGTTCTTTGCTAAAAATAAGCAAACTATTACCATTAGATTCTATATAATAATATGGATTGCATTCAAAAAAGTGAATCAACTCATTGGTAAAAAAAGTTTTAATATCTTCAATATGCTCACCAATTAAATGAAATCGTTTTGAAAAATCTGGGTGGTCATCAAAATTAATATCTGTAAATCCCGCAATAGCATAAACTTTATTTATCATGGTTTCTCTATCTAAAGAAAATATAGGGATTGTTTCATTTAAATTAATATGTAGCATAGAAGTTCTAACAACTTCTTTTGCTATAAACTCACCTTCAGAAAACTCAATATCAAATAATTTAGAGTTTGATTTTTCGTTCTTTAATTCATTATAAATATAGTTAGGTTGCTTCGTTTTAAAAAACAGAAAAGGATCTAGAAACCTTGTGTTTTTATTTTTTTCTGCACTGTAAGTCAGATTATAATTTTTAGCAATAGTCTCAAGGTTTTCTTGTCTTTTTGTTAAGTTATAACCAAATAATGTTGGTACGGCTACTATTTTTCGCAAGGCAAAAGGATGTTTAGAATCTGAATCGTGCATATCTAAACCTACAATATCAAAATGCCCTCCATTTTTTGTGAATGAACTTTGATAGTTATTAAGGTTTTCCATAACAGTATGATCCACAAAATCACACATAGAAAAATCTACAATCACGTCATTATCTGTAGATATAGCGTTGAGTTTTTGCTTCAATCTATAAAAATTTGCGAACGTACAAAAATGTTTTACACTCACGTAATAATTAGACTTATCATCATCTTCTTTAAACATCAATACATTAGGTTTTATCCAATGTCTTAAAAATAATGTGACGTTTTTGTTAATGACGAAATGTATAATTATGGTAATGATTACACCTGCAGAAATTCCTAAAATCAGTCCAAACTTTAAGGTTGTAAGTAACGTTACAAAAAAGATAATGAGCTGTTCTTTTCCTACGGAAAAGATCTTCTTTATTAAATCTGGTGATGCTAATTTATAACCTGTATAAACCAAAATAGCCATAAGAGCAGACAACGGAATTCGTGTTAACTGAGAGCTAAATGCAACAATAAAAACGACAAGAAAGAAGGCATGAGAAAAATTTGAAGATCTATTACTACCACCATTATTTACGTTTACAGAACTCCTAGCAATTACAGTAACCACATTAAGTCCTCCAACAAAACCACTTCCTATTGTTCCAAGACCTAAGGCTTTTAAATCTCTATTTACATTAGAGCGCCTTCTTTGAGGATCTAATTTATCTACTGCTTTAATACTTAAAAGGGACTCAATACTTGAGATTAAGGTTAGGGATAAAACACTTCCCCAAAACGCTAAGCCTCCAATTTTTGCAAAAGAAATTTTGGGTAATTGCGTGGTAATTTCAGTAAAAGATGGAATTGTAGGAATCATATAATCTTTCGCAATTGGATTGTCTTGGTGCAGAAACAATTCAAAATAATAACTAAAGCTAATAGATAGAATCACAATCCACATTGGAGCAGGAATTAATTGCCAATACTTATTTCTAAGTTTTGGATAAAAAATCATTATTGCTAAACTTAAAAGACCTGCTGCTGCTGCATAAATAAGACCTGTATTTTCATAATGTAGCGCATCATTTATGGTAAACGGAATTTCAACTAAGTAATCAATAGTATTTTCTCGTGTAATTTTGTGACCAAACATAATATGAAACTGCTTTCCCAGAATGATAAGTCCAATTGCAGCAAGCATGCCTTGAATGGCTGAAGATGGAAAAAAGTCGGCTAGATTACCCATTCTTAAAAAACCGAGTAACATAATCAATACACCAGAGCAAATTATAGCAGCATAAGCTCCTTCTAAACCAAGTGTTGTTATAGCAACTAAGGTAACACCTACCAATCCATTTCCTGGACCTGTAATTGTTACATGACTTCCACCTAAAATTGACACGATTACACCACCTACAATTGCGGTAATTACACCTGCAATTGCAGGTGCATCACTAGCCATAGCAAGACCTAAACCTAATGGTAAAGCAATAAGACTTACCACAAATCCCGAAAACATATTTTTAGGGAGTTGCTTAAAAAAGAGTGCTATGTTATTCTTTTTTGGTGTCATTGTATAATTAAAACATCGGTTGGTAGTTCTGATAAAATGTATTCGATATCATGCGGAAAAATTCGATCCCAAAAACTAGTTTTACTTGGCGCATTCATGACTAATAAATCGGCTCTAACAAATTGAGCATAATGGCCAATACTATAGCCTCGTTTACCAAAGATAGATTGTGTTTTTGTTACAATTTGAGATTTATACTCTTCAGGAATTTCAGAAATAATACGTTTTACACGCGAGTCTTCTCGCATTTTTAGACGCGCTTTAATGATAGCAGATTTCCGAAGAGATACATCATCATCTACACTAACAGCAACTTCTTGTTTTGTTATTTCTTCAACAATTGTAATTTTTTTAGATTGTAATTTATGAGACATATAATACGCTGTAGCAATGGTTTGTTTGGTCTTTGGATCGTCGAGTCCATTAACCACGACATGTTTACAAGGTATACGTACTACAGATGGTTTTATGAGTAATAAAATAGAACAATTTGCCTGTCTTGTAATTTTTCTAGCAATTGTTCCTAAATAATATTGTACAAAATTTTCTTTTTGAAGTGCTCCTAAAATAAGTAAGTCTACCTTCTTTTCTTCGGAAACAGATAATATCACATCAACTGGGTTACCTGTTTTAAAAACGAGATCGTAGTTGAGGTTATCTTTTACAAAAGGCTTGATGATATCTAAAATCTGCTGTTTCTTTTCATCAGATTCTTGTCCTACATGAATGAGCACCAATTTGCTCTCAAAAAAGAGGGATAATCGTGCTGCTTCGTATAGATTAGCTTTTAGGTTTGGAGAAAATGCGACGCCAATACCTATGGTCTTAAAAATTTTGTTGGTCAAATGCTATTAAATCAATTTCGAGGGTAAGTTAATATTTTTTTAACGGTTACAATAGTTTCGGTTATATTTAGCAACCAAAATTAAGATGCATGTTAGAATTAGCAGGAATTATCATATTAGGAATATTAGCACAATGGGTAGCTTGGAAATTTAAAATACCAGCAATACTACCATTAATTTTAATTGGACTTTTAGTCGGTCCAATTGCCGCAGAGTTTTTGAGCGAAGATGGTACAAAATGGATAGAGCCTATTTGGAATGGAGAAGAAGGACTTTTCCCAGGACAAAGCTTATTTTACTTTGTGTCTCTAGCCATAAGTATTATACTTTTTGAAGGTGGATTAACTCTTAAAATGAGTGAAGTAAAAAATGTAGGCCCTGTAATAACAAAGTTAATTTCTTTAGGATCTATAGTTACATTTTTTGGAGCTGCAGTTGCCGCTCATTTTACATTTGACTTAAGTTGGGAGATATCGTTTTTATTTTCAGGACTTATAATTGTAACAGGTCCAACAGTGATTACACCAATCCTAAGAAATGTTCCATTAAAAAAAGATATCTCAGCAGTTTTAAAATGGGAAGGAATTTTAATTGATCCTATTGGAGCATTAGTAGCGGTTTTGGTATTTGAGTTTATTACTGTTGATGGAGGCGGAGAATTTACAAAGACCGCATTAATAGAATTTGGTAAAATTGTATTATTTGGAGCAACTTTTGGGTTCACATTTGCTCACGCAATGAACTTTATTATCAATAAAAAACTAGTACCACATTACCTGTTAAATGTCTTTGCACTTGCTGCTGTTTTAGGCGTTTTTGTCTTGTCTGACACATTTGCACATGAATCTGGATTACTTGCAGTAGTCGTGATGGGAATGGTGTTAGGGAACTCAAACTCTGCTTATTTAAAAGAGTTACTTTACTTTAAGGAATCTTTGAGTGTTTTATTAATTTCTATCTTATTTATTCTTTTGGCAGCAAATATAAATATGAGTGATTTGTATTTAATTTTTACTTGGAAAACAGCAGTATTATTTGCTGCGGTTGTGTTTATCATTAGACCTGTAGGTGTGTTTTTAAGTACCTACGGCTCTACTTTAAAATTAAAAGAAAAAGTATTTATTAGTTGGGTTGGACCACGAGGAATTGTTGCTGCTGGTATTGCATCTCTATTTGGGTTAAAACTAGCAAAGGAAGGTGTTCCTGGAGCAGAATACATAACACCTTTAGTATTTATGATTGTTTTAGGAACCGTATTGTTAAATGCTACAACAGCACGATTATTTGCCAAGATGGTTGGTGTGTTTTTAGAAAAATCTGATGGGATATTAATCGTTGGAGCCTCTAAAGTATCAAGGCTTATTGGTCATTACTTAGAATCTAACGGAAGACATGTGGTTTTAATTGATAGTAATCAAAGTAACATTAGTAAGGCTCAAGAATTAGGGTTAGAAGCAATAAACACTAATATTTATTCTGATACGTTGATGGATAATATAGAATTAAATGATGTTGGTTATTTAATGGCACTAACAGGAAGTAACGATATAAATAAATATGCCATAAATAAATTTAGTAAGCAGTTTGGTGAAAATGGCTCATTTAGATTAGTTAGTGTAGATGAGATGCATGATAGTAACAATAATCCTAAAGAAGGTTTATTTTCTCATACAGACGATTTTTCGACACTTAGTAATGTTGTTAGAAAATTCCCGAGTATTCAAGAAATTGAGCTAAAAGATAAATCGCATTACGAAAGCTTAATTGAATTATCAGATAATGATAAAGACATTATTCCGTTGTTTATTAAAAATGAAGACTCAGAAATCAAAATTATATCTTCTTACAATAAGGACATAGAAGAGATAGGTGAAAATTGGCATTTAGTTTATTTGGGCAAACCTTTTG
This sequence comes from Psychroserpens sp. AS72, assembly GCF_038900375.1. Taxonomy (NCBI): domain Bacteria; kingdom Pseudomonadati; phylum Bacteroidota; class Flavobacteriia; order Flavobacteriales; family Flavobacteriaceae; genus Psychroserpens; species Psychroserpens sp. AS72. The sequence continues at coordinate 151,729 of NZ_JBBMRC010000005.1, forward strand.
ATGTTGAAACTGTTGCTCAAGAGGAATAAAAAAATTCCTGCTTACGGCAGGAATCTATTTTTATAAAGTGCGATAAAATAAATGAAATAAATTTTTTCTTCGGAAATGAAAACTCCTTGTTAATTCAGTTATTCTTATTTTATTTGCTAGTCATTTAGCTTTAAAACCGCCATAAACGCTTGTTGAGGTATTTCTACATTACCAACTTGACGCATGCGTTTTTTACCTTTTTTCTGCTTTTCTAATAACTTACGTTTACGAGAAATATCTCCACCATAACATTTTGCAGTTACATCTTTACGTAAGGCTTTTATGGTTTCACGAGAAATAATTTTTGCTCCAATAGCAGCCTGTATAGGAATATCAAACTGTTGTCTAGGGATGAGTTCTTTCAGTTTTTCACACATTTTCTTCCCTATATGTTGTGCGTTGTCTGCATGAATTAAAGCAGAAAGAGCATCAACGGTTTGAGCATTCAATAAAATGTCTAATCTAACCAATTTAGAGACTTTCATTCCGATAGGAGAATAATCAAAAGATGCATAGCCTTTAGATACTGTTTTAAGACGGTCGTAAAAATCGAAGACGATTTCCGCAAGAGGCATCTCAAAAGTTAATTCAACACGTTCAGGTGTTAAATAGGTTTGATTTAAAATCATTCCACGTTTCTCAATACAAAGTGACATCACATTTCCGACGAAATCAGATTTTGTAATAATAGTGGCTTTAATAAACGGTTCTTCAACACGATTTACAGTTGTAGGCTCTGGCAAATCTGAAGGGTTATTTACAATAAATGGTTCATCTGGATTTTTATTTGTGTATGCGTGATACGATACATTGGGAACAGTTGTAATTACTGTCATATCAAACTCACGTTCTAAACGCTCTTGGATAATTTCCATATGAAGCATTCCTAAGAAACCACAACGAAAACCAAATCCTAAAGCGGCAGAACTTTCTGGTTGAAAGACTAAAGACGCATCGTTTAATTGTAATTTTTCCATGGAGTTACGAAGCTCTTCGTAATCTTCTGTATCTACAGGATAAATACCTGCAAAAACCATTGGTTTTACATCTTCAAAACCTTCAACAATATTAGTGGTTGGGTTTGCAAAATCTGTAATGGTATCTCCAACTTTAACCTCTTTTGCTGTTTTGATTCCAGTAATTAAATAACCAACATCACCAGCTTTTACACTTTTTTTAGCAACTTGAGTTAGTTTTAAAGTACCAACCTCATCTGCAAAATATTCTTTGTCTGTTGCAACAAATTTGATTTTTTGCCCTTTTTTAATTTCGCCATTAAAAACTCTAAAATACGTTTCAATGCCTCTAAAAGTATTATAAACCGAATCAAATATTAAGGCTTGTAATGGAGCGTCAACACTTCCTTTAGGAGCAGGAACACGCTCTATAATTGCTTTTAATATGTTCTCAATTCCAAAACCAGTTTTTCCACTAGCATGGATCACTTCTTCTGGATCGCATCCTAAAAGTTCAACAATATCATCTGTAACTTCTTCTGGATTAGCACTTGGTAAATCTACTTTATTAAGTACAGGAATAATTTCTAAATCATTCTCTAAAGCCAAATACAAGTTAGAAATGGTTTGTGCTTGGATGCTTTGAGCAGCATCAACAATCAATAGCGCACCTTCACAAGCAGCAATTGATCGAGACACTTCATAAGAGAAATCAACATGACCAGGAGTATCTATAAGATTAAGCACATAATCTTCACCTTCATAGGTGTAATCCATTTGAATGGCATGTGATTTAATAGTAATACCACGTTCTCGCTCCAAATCCATACTGTCTAAAAGCTGGTCTTGTTTTTCACGAGCGGTTACAGTACCAGTATAATCTAATAAACGATCTGCTAGTGTACTTTTACCGTGATCAATATGTGCTATTATGCAAAAATTCCTAATGTTCTTCATAAACTCTAATTCATCTCCTTAATGATTCGCAAATATAATCGAATTATTACGCATACAATATCATTAATTTTTCAAAAAGCATTTAAAGTATGGAAAAACCGTAAAAAGTTTTAAAAAACAAATGTTATATTGCAATACAAAACCCAAATTAATTTTGAAACTTTTTAACATTCTCTCAGTATTCCTGCTATGTTCTTATTTGAGCTATAGTCAGAAATATACGATTTCTGGGAATATATTAGACTCAAATAATAGTGCTATTGAATTTGCCACTATTATCGTTTCTAATGAGGATAAAACTGAAGTTTTAAAAGGAACATCAACAGATGCAAATGGTTATTTTATTCTGAATAATCTTGAATCCAATACATATACGCTTCAAATAAGTTTTATGGGCTTTCAAACCTACGAACAAAAAATTGTATTGACAGGAAGTTTAAATTTAAAAACGATTACACTAGAAGATGATATTGAAAACCTAGACCAAGTTATTGTTACTGCAAAAAAACCGACTTTAACACGTGAAGCAGACCGACTTATTTTCAATGTAGAAAATACAGCTTTAGTAGAAGGCAATATGCTTCAAGTACTTAGAAGTACTCCTGGAGTACTCGTTATTGGTGACGAGATTTCTGTTAAAAATGCGACACCTACCGTTTATATAAACAATCGAAAAGTTCATTTGTCTTCAGATGATTTAAATCAGTTGCTCGAAGGCTCTTCGGCAAATGCTATTAAATCTATTGAAGTGATTACGAATCCTTCTGCTAGATATGATGCTGATAGTGGTGTTGTTTTAAACATCGTAATGAGCAAGAATCTTATTACAGGATATCGTGGAAGTGTATTTACAAATTATACACAAGCTGTTTTTCCTAGATACAAAGCTGGAACCAGTCATTTTTTTAAAAATAAAGACATAAGTTTTAATGTAAATTACACATATTCTAAAGATAAAATAAACAGAGATGGTGATGATAGTGTAAATTATTTAGATAATGATAATGTGCTAGAACAAAGCTGGCGTTCAGTCACAAATCGAAATACATGGTCTGAAACACATACGCTAAATGCTAACTTTGATTATTTAATTAATGATAATAATACTTTGAGTGTGTCAACTAATTCATTGTATTTGCCTTATTTCAAATACCGAATTTCAAATAACACCACAATTTTTGATGATAATGGTGCTTTTTTATCTCGATTTACTGCAGATAATTTGTCAAGAGACAACAAATATAATTTAGGTTTCGATTTAGACTTTAGTCACGATTTTACTAAAGGACAATTGGTTTTTAATACACACTTCACAACTTATAATTATAAGAGAAACCAAGGTGTTGTAAGTGATTTTTTTGATGTTAATGATGATTTCCAAAATGCTTCGGCATTTAATACACATGCAAATCAAGACACACAAATATTAGCTACTAAAGTTGATTACAGTCTACCAATAGGAGATAACTCTAGTTTTGAATCTGGTGTTAAGTTTTCCAATATTAATACTGAAAGTGATGTGATGCAGTTTGATGTAGATGTTAACTCCGGAAATGAAACGATTGACACTCAAAACTCAGATGCTTTTGATTATGAAGAACGTATTTATGCAGGTTATATCAATTATGCTACAAGTAAAGAAAAATATAATCTTACTATTGGCTTAAGAGTCGAACAAACAGATCTTGAGGGACAGTCGCCTTTGTCTAATATAACCAACAAACAAGAGTATTTAGAATTATTTCCAAACTTGAGTTTTCAGTATAATATTTCAGCTAACTATAATATTTCAGCTAACTATAAACGAACTATTACAAGACCAGGATATGCTGATTTAAATCCGTTTCGTTTTTTCTTAAATGAAAATTATGTAATCACTGGTAATCCTAATTTAGTGCCAACATTTGTTGATTATTATGATCTTAAAACCTCATTATTTGATGGTTTGATTACCGTTGGAGCTTATTATTCTAATTATGATGGTGCTATTTCTGAAATACCAAGGCAAAATAACGACACCAATATTATAGAATATACATCAGTTAATTTTGATAAAACCACTGAGTATGGTTTTGATTTTGAGTTATATTATAATATTACTGATAATTGGAATACCTATTTTGCAACGTCTTTTTACCATAGAGAAGAAGAAACCGATTTTGGGAATGGTTTTGTTAATCAAACACAATGGTCAAATTATTCTAACTTAACAAATTCTATTTCTTTACTGAAAGATAAAAGTTTGAATGTGTATTTCGACCTTATTTGGTTAGGTGAAAACCTTCAAGCTTTTCAAGCAATTGAAGACCGACTGTTTAGTCAGTTAATTATTTCAAAAACATTATTAAAGAAACAAGGTACGATCTCACTTTCTGTAAGTGATTTGTTCAACATGCATAATTTTGATGTTAGTACAGCATATCAAAACCAATCAAACACTCAGTTTATTGATGTAGATGATCGTTTTGTGAGATTAGGTTTCCGTTACAAATTTGGAAATACTAAGCTAGAAACTAATGCACGAAATAGCGACTTAGAAGAACGCAATCGTTTAAATAAATAAAACGGTAATTAATCTTGCCACTCTGCAATAAACAGATTTGTATCTCTACCGCCTCCATTATTTCTATTAGATGAAAATGCTAAATATTTACCATCATTTGAAAATACAGGAAAAGCATCAAACGTTTCACCGTGAGTTACACGTTCTATGTTTTTTCCGTCAACATCAATTAAATATAAATTGAAAGGAAATCCGCGATCAGCTTCAAAGTTAGAAGAGAATAAAATTTTCTCACCAGATGGATGAAAAAACGGACTCCAATTAGCATTTCCTAATTCAGTTAATTGGCGTAATTCACTACCATCAGCATTACAAATATATAGTTCCATTTCGGTTGGTTCAACCAAACCTTCGGCGAGTAAATCTTTATATTCTTTGATTTCTTGTTCTGTTTTAGGACGTGAAGATCTAAAGATGAGTTTTGTACCGTCTGGCGAAAAGAAAGCACCACCATCATAACCTAATTCGTTTGTAATTTGCTTGACATCACTTCCATCAATGTTCATGGTATATAATTCTAAATCGCCACTTCTTGTTGAAGTAAACACAATTTTATCACCTTTTGGAGACACAGTTGGCTCTGCATCATATCCAACTTCGTTAGTCAATTGTTTAACGATGTTTCCTTCTAAATCAGCCATAAAAATATCGTAGCTATCATAGATTGGCCAGATGTATTTTCCGTTTTTACGTAAAGGTGTATCTGGACATTCATCTTGTTTTAAATGTGTTGAAGCATAAATAATATGCTTATTATCTGGTAAAAAGTAAGCGCAAGTTGTACGCCCTTTTCCTGTTGAAACCATTGGAGGCACATTACCATTAAATGTCTCGTCAGCATTCATTAAAAACATTTGATCACAACTCACATTCCAAGCTTTATTATTAGATTGAAATACCAATTGCTTATCATCAAAACTCCAATATGCTTCTGCATTGTCACCACCAAAAGTAACTTGACGTATAGCTTTAAAGTGTTTTTCTTCAGGATAGATTAAACTATCTTTTCCTGCTACTAAGACTTCAGTTTGTTCAACTTTTTTGTCTTCGGAAGCTGTTTTAGGTTCGTTTTTACAACTAAAAAATGTGATTGTTATTAGTACTGCAACTATGTATTTCATCTGAAAATTATTAACTAAATTTGTGCAAAATTAAGATATATGCGTATTAATCACCTAATAATTGCACTTTTTTTGACGGCGTTAACTGCTTGCAAGTCAAATTCCGAAGAAAAAATTAAGGAAGTCACTATCAAAGAAGACGTTGCTTTTCTAGCAGACGATAAGTTAGAAGGTCGTCAAACAGGAACCGATGGAGAACTCGCAGCTGCAGAATATATTGCAGAACGATTTGAAAAATTAGGCTTACAAGGCAAAGGAACTAATGGTTATTTTCAAGCGTTTTCATTTAAACCAAAAACAGATCCTCACCAAGAAGTAAATTATACAGTTGTAAATGGAGACAGTATAATTACAGGAACTAATGTGATTGGATTTTTAGATAATAAAGCTGAGAATACAATTATTATTGGAGCACATTACGATCATTTAGGATATGGTGCAGAAGGCTCTTTATTTAGAGGCGATAAAAGAGAAATTCATAATGGAGCAGATGATAATGCAAGTGGAGTTGCAGTATTATTAAATCTTGCTCAAAAATTAAGCACTACAAACAAAGGCAATAACTATTTGTTTATGGCTTTTTCTGGTGAGGAAATGGGATTATTAGGGTCTAATTATTTTACCAAAAACCCAACCATAGATTTAGCAAAAGCTAATCTTATGCTTAACATGGATATGGTCGGTAGATTAAAACAAGATAGCACATTAGCTGTTTATGGTGTTGGTACCTCTCCTGTTTTAAAGCAAGTGATTAATGCTAACAATTCTAAATTTAAGATTATAGAAAACGAGTCTGGTGTTGGACCAAGTGATCATACGTCGTTTTATAATAGCGATATTCCTGTGTTGCACTTTTTTACTGGACAGCATGAAGATTATCACAAACCAGGAGATGATACTGAGAAATTAAATTATGAAGGCATGGAAACAATTTCTAACTACATATTTGATATCATTTCAGACTTAGATGATAATGGTAAGTTGCCTTTCAGAAAAACAAAAAACGAAAGCGAAGATGTGCCAAGATTTAAGGTTGGTTTAGGTGTTATTCCTGATTATTTATTTGATGGAGAAGGCATGCGAATTGATGGTGTAAGTGAAGATAAACCAGCACAAAAAGCAGGACTCGAAAGAGGAGATATTGTCGTAAAATTAGGTGATAGTTTAGTCACAGATATGATGAGTTACATGCGAGCATTATCTACTTTTGATACAGGAGATAAAACGAAAGTGATTGTGAAGCGAGGTGACGCTGAGGTTGAAAAAGAGATTGAGTTTTAAATTATGTAATTTGTCATTCAGAAGGACGTACGACTGAAGAATCTAAAACGAAGAACAAAGATTCTTCGACTCTGACGATTGTCGGAATGCCAAGAATAACAATTATATAATGCTAAAAACCAAACAAGAATTCATCAACAAGATTCATCTCATTATTTCAGTATGTATAGTAATTCCTGTGGCTTTTGTATATGGTTTTAAACCAGAATTAAGCTTTGATATGTTTCTAGAAACTATTGATGAGCACAATTTCTACAAAGCGATTATGGGATTGTATTTAGGGTTTTCTACGCTTTGGATATTAGGTGTTTTTAAATCTTATTATCTCAAAACAGCATTGATAACTAATATGATTTTTATGTTAGGCTTGGGGTTTGGTAGAATCTTGAGTATTTTAATTGATGGCGTCCCAACTTCAGGTTATCTCTTCGGCACAATTGCAGAACTGTTTCTAGGCTTCTACGGAATTTGGGTTTTAAAAAACCTCAAAAACCACTTATAAGTGCACCACATATTCCAAGACTAATAATGGTATAAACAGTAGCAATGATAAATAATACTTTAGCTGCTTTTTTATTTTTTCTATATACCGACAATCCAATAATAGTCAATAATAAACCAGGACCAAACATGATTAATAAAATCATGGTTAATAATCCATCAAAATTCATATTTGGTGATAAAAACATAGTTTCTAATGTTTAAATAGTATAACCTCTACAAATCCCTATACATATTATAATATAGATTACGGCAATGCTTAAAATTATCTTACTTCGTTTTTTGTGCTCCTTAAATTGAATCAACCCAATCATAATCAAAAGAAAAGGTATGATGAAAATAAATATAAAAACGATAATCATCAAGGCTAAAGCGTAACCATCACCTCTATCTAGAATTAAAGATATCAATTAATTTCATTTTTAAGTTCCTCTAATCTTGCTTTTTTATCATCACGATAAAATAAATTCATCGTTTCAAAAGGAATGATTTTATTGTCTTTATCTACAATATGAACACACGATTTTTTAATCGCTCTTACATCAAAATTATAAGCATCTATAAACTGCATAATGATGATGCGAAATAAATTATCATAACCCAACTCTGGCGCATCAATATTAGGTAAACAGCACATAATTGACTTTAAATTCTCTTCAGCTTTTTCTACGGAATTTCCCGTACTAAATAACTCAATCATTTTGCCTTGAAGCTGCTCGTCTTGCTCGTAAATTATAGTATTCTTGCTATTATCCAGTAAATCATTTGGGTTGATATAGCGCGTTAATGGGAAGACTTCATCACCCAATTTTAATGCGTAACCCATCACCAAAGCATCAGGATTACAAGGTACAGGAAGTAAATCATCACTATTAAAAATAGTTGTTTGTTCCATGATTTTACGACGTACTTCTGTTAAGGTCATGCGATCTGTTTCCGGATTAAAATTATCCAAACGACCTGCAATTTGTGTGGGTTGAAATGTGACACCTCTAATACATTTCTGCTTCAAGGCATAATCTATAATTTTCCCTATTTCGCCATCATTTAATCCTTTTTGAAGCGTTACAACCAAAGTGGTTGAGAGGTTTAATTTGTTGAGGTTATCAATGGCTTGTTTTCTAATATCAGTTAAATCTGCACCTCGTAATTCTCGAAGCACACTATTTTCAAACGAATCAAACTGAAGATAGACTTCAAAATCTGGAGCATACGTTTTTAGTCGTTCCGCGAAAGCGACATCTTTAGCAATTTTAATTCCGTTGGTATTGAGCATTACATGTCGAATAGGCAATGTTTTTGCATAATCCATAATCTCCCAAAACTGAGGATGAATCGTTGGTTCGCCTCCCGAAATTTGAACCACATCAGGTTCCTTTTCGTTTTTGACTATCGTGTCAAGCATTGCTTTAACTTCGTCAAGCGTGCGATGACGACCATACGTCGGCGACGAACCAGCATAACAGGTTGGACACGTTAAATTACAACGGTCTGTTACCTCTACAACCGTTAGGCAAGAATGTTGCTCGTGATCTGGACATAATCCGCAATCATACGGACAACCATAATCGGTTTTTGTGTTAAATGTATACGGTGTTTCGCTAGGTTTATTATAGTGTCGCATGTTTTTGTAGTACTCAATATCATCTGCAATTAAAACCTTAGAATTGCCATGTTCTTTACAACGTTTTAGCATGTACACGTTTCCATTTTCAAAAACAATTTTAGCATCTACACGTCTTAAACATTCCGGACACAAGCTTAACGTGAAATCGTAATAGGTATAGTTTCTAACTGGCATATTTTAATTTTATGATATTAATTTGGGCGTTACCTTTTACTCATACCTGCAATCCCGATTGCTTTCGGGATTGCAGGATCGCAAAAGGTCGAGCTTTCACTACTCGCTTCCAGACTAAAAAGTCTGGAGAGCTCAAACAAACCGTTCAATCCCTAACGCAACTTCCAGCCAAGTAAAAGTTTGGCGATCGTTTTACTGTAATACAACCAACAAATTACACATAAAAGTTGAATTGTACTCAGTCCAAGGATGTGAAACACATTCGGTTTTATAAATTCTATGCAAAACCTGAAAGCAAAGTAAGCGAGCATAAAAATCTTAAAAAGTTCACCGTTTTTTAAGTTGGCACGTTTCCTAAGTTGTTGTAATCCAATAAATAAAAGTATTAGAAAAATGAGCTCATAAAGTGAGGTTGGATGACGAAGCAATCCGTCACCTAAATCCATCCCAAAAATGGAGTTGGTTACATTTCCGTAGGTGAATTCATTGATACCAGAAAGAAAGCAACCAATGCGACCAATAAAAATGCCCAAGATAATTGGGAACACAAACAAATCTCCTGAAGACGATTGTTCTCCAATAATTTTTTTGGCAAGCTCAACACCAAGCAAACCACCAAATAATCCACCCATAATGGTTTTTGTATTGAGGAGTTGAATGATATTTTCTTCGGAAAAATCAACTAAAGGGTTTTCGAGAACTCCAATTAAACGTGAGCCAATCAAAGCACCTAAAGCAGCACCAAGAATGATAGATAAACGATTTCCAGAATTAATATGGTCGTCACTTTTCTTGCGTAAAATCACATAATATCTAAAGGCTATAAAAAAGGCGAGGTACTCTAATATCAAATGAATATTTAGAGTGATACCGAAGATTTCTGGTTGAAATGGGATTTGCAATGTGTCATATTTAAGTACTGAAATTTAATCTAAATTAAGAAAACCACCTCGTCTTCAGTTTCTTTTCTAAAACTGAATCCACTCCTCCTTAAAAAAAGGAGGAGAATTTTTTAGTAGTTACAAGAAATTCCTTCCCTTGTTTTAAGGGAAGGTGGCTTTAAGCGCAGTAAAGCGATTAAAGACGGAAGGGTAATAAATATAAATCTATTTAAAATAGTCTTAAAATTAAATAATTTGAATAAAGACTTGTCAGGATTTTAATACCTGACAGTCTATTAAAGAAAAAACCCTAATTTTGCGCAAAATAAAATGAGTTTGGTAAAAATAGGCGATATAGAACTTTCAGATTTCCCATTGTTGTTAGCACCAATGGAAGATGTTAGCGATCCACCGTTTCGAGCATTGTGCAAGGAACAAGGTGCAGATGTTGTATATACAGAGTTCATTTCTAGTGAAGGCCTTATTCGTGATGCAGCAAAAAGCGTCATGAAACTCGATATCTACGAAAAAGAAAGACCAGTTGGCATCCAGATTTTTGGAGCTAATATGGAAAGTATGTTACAAACTATTGATATTGTTGAGCGTTCAAAACCAGATATTATAGACATCAATTTTGGTTGTCCAGTAAAAAAAGTAGTGAGTAAAGGAGCAGGAGCAGGAATTCTAAAAGATATCTGTTTAATGGAACAACTTACTGCAGAAATGGTAAAACGCACCAATTTGCCTGTTACTGTAAAAACGCGTCTAGGTTGGGATCACGATTCTATAAAAATTGTTGAGGTTGCAGAGCGATTGCAAGATGTTGGTTGTAAAGCGATTTCAATTCACGGGCGAACACGTGCGCAAATGTATAAAGGTGATGCAGATTGGAAACCCATTGCAGCTGTAAAAAATAATCCTAGAATGCACATTCCTGTATTTGGAAATGGCGATGTCACCACACCAGAACGTGCCATGGAAATGCGTGACAGTTACGGTTTAGATGGTTGTATGATTGGTCGTGCATCAATTGGAAACCCTTGGTTTTTTAAACAAGTAAAACACTTTTTTAAAACAGGAGAACATTTAGATCCAATCTCCATGGCAGAACGTGTGGATGCTGCGAGACGTCATCTTCAAATGTCAATAGACTGGAAAGGTGAAAAATTAGGTGTTTTTGAAACTAGACGTCATTATACCAATTACTTTAAAGGAATTCCAAATTTCAAGGAACATAGAATGAAAATGGTCACAAGTGACGATTCTAAGGATGTGTTTGCTGCTTTTGATGAAGTATTAGAGTTGTTTGGAGATCATCAGTTTTCTTAATACTTAAATATACTTCTCGCAAAGTCGCGAAGACGTAAAACTCACTCAATTGAATTAACAAAAACTTATCTTATTTATACAAAATTCCGAAATTAGTAGATTATTAAATTGAGTTATCCGTAATAGTAATCACGCACAACTTTGCGCCTCTGCGCCTTTGCGAGAATAAAGAGACCTTTTCTAACTCTTAACCAAATCTTTCGTAATCCTCTGTGAAGCCAATTTAGACGCTAAAATTCCTAAAACAAAAATCGTTACGATAACAATTACAAAATTGATTCCCTTAATTTCTACAGGATAAGGCAATGAAGGTGTCAACATAATTAACGCAAACTGTTGTTGTAAAAAGATAATCACAAATCCTAGAATTAATCCTAGTGTGCCTGCGAGAACAGTCATTAAACTGCCTTGTAAAAAGAAAACTCGTCTTATCTCCTTTGTTGTTGTTCCTAAGTTAAACAGTGTGTTTATAGATGCTTTTTTGTCTAAAATCATCATAATTAACGCACCAACAACATTAAAAAGGGCAATGATGATTACTAAGGTGAAAATAAGGTAGACAGCCATATTTTCGGTATTAAGCATTTTGTAGAGCGCGTCGTTTAATTGCGCTCTGTTTTTGATGTTGGCACGATTACCAAAAACAGTTTTTAACGCTTCGGAAACTTTAACTTCGTCAGCTGTAGCATCCAATTTTAATTCTATGGATGATACTTGATTTTCATCGTAGTTTAATAAATATCTAGCAGTTTCTATATTAGCAAAAATGTACTCGTTATTTAGTTCTACATTAATATCAAAGATGCCAATATTGTAAGCTAATACTGAATTAAAAGCACCTTTTACAGATGTGATTTGTCCTTTTCCAGGTTTTGGAACATATATTTTTTGATTTCTAGTGAGATCAAGAACTCCATAAGATAATTTGTTAGAAATACCTCCACCTGAAACAATTTGATTGGTTCCGTGTTCTAGCCAATTTCCGTAGTAAATCATAGAATCAATCGTGGTGACTTTGGTGAAGTTTTCATCAACACCTTTCATGGTAACGATTTGTTTTTTACCATCAAATTCTAAAATAACACGCTCTTCAATGGTTTTAGAATAGCTTTGAATTCCGGGAATAGCATTAATTTTAAGAGCATCGTCTTCTGAAATTACAAACGATTTCCCTTCACTAGGAAACACCTTTAAATCTGGATCTACAAAAGAAGAAAATTCAAGGCTAAAGTTTTTTAAACCAGCAAAACCAGAGAGTACAATAAATAATGCAGCAGCAGCAATCACAGTGCCTGATGCTGCTATAATGGTCATGATATTTATAGAATTATTGCTGCTTTTAGAAAACAGGTAACGTTTTGCTATGTAAAGAGCGACATTCAATTACATTATTTCTTTTTACGTTTAGCCAAAAGATCAGCTTCTTTAATTGGGTCTTCTTCTCTTTTAAGAGAACGTTCAATTCCATCAATATATTCTAGAGAATCGTCAATAAAAAATTCTAAATTAGGCATACGTCTTAGTTGGTTTCTAGTTCGTTGTGCCATTTCATGACGAATTAAAGGCGTGTTTGAACGAATGCCTTCAATGAGTTCTTTTCCTTTTCCATTAGGAAATACACTGAGATATACTTTGGCTACAGACAAATCTGTGGTCACATTTACTTTGCTCACCGAAATGATAACACCACGCATTCCACCATCTGTCGCTGCTTTTTGTAATATATCTGCAAGATCTTGTTGCAAAACTCCGCCAATTTTTTTTTGTCTTTGGGTAAATTCTTCCATTGTAATAAATTTAAGTCGTTGTTACGTCATCATCAGTCTCTACTAATATAACGACTTTATCAAAAATGAAACCATGTTTTGGTTTCCAACTGCAAAAATAGGCGATAATTAAGGATTATGTTATTTTTGAAAGAGGAAATGATAAAATAGATGCTCATTTCCGTAGAAAAAAATTAATGAGATTTCCGTTTTCACGGAAACTGAAACAAGTTTCAGATGAAAAAAATTGAACATATTGGTATTGCAGTAAAAGATATTGAAGCGTCAAATGAGTTGTTTGGTGCGCTCTTCGGAAAAAAACACTACAAAACAGAAGCTGTAGAGAGTGAAGGTGTCATAACTTCTTTTTTTAAGAATGGACCAAATAAAATAGAGCTACTGCAAGCAACAACTGAAGATAGTCCTATTGCAAAGTTTATAGAGAAAAAAGGGGAAGGTATTCATCACATTGCTTTTGCAGTGGCTGATATAGAGAAGGAAATTGAACGCTTAAAAGGTGAAGGATTTAAAATGATCCATGAGAAACCAAAGAAAGGCGCAGACAATAAACTCATTGCTTTTTTACATCCAAAAGCCACAAATGGTGTTTTAATTGAATTATGTCAAGAGATTAAAGAATAAAAGGTTTGTAGGGTTTTAAAATAAATATTAGATTTGCAGACCAATTTTGGTCCCATAGCTCAGTTGGTTAGAGCACCTGACTCATAATCAGGTGGTCCTTGGTTCGAGCCCAAGTGGGACCACTTTTATTAAATGTAAAGCCTTGTAAATGATAAATTTATGAGGCTTTTTTTATTGTAGGGGATGAAATAGGGGGCGAAAAAATAAATATTTTTAATACTTTATCTTTTATAGTTTTAAATTAATATATTTATATCTAACTAAAAACTAATATATTGAATATAGAAAGGGATGTTTTATCGAGATTACTTAAATCATATCCAGTTAGTTCTTTAAGGACTTATTTCGATTTAACGGGACTAAGGCAAGATGATTTGGTTGAAGATGTTTTAAGTTCTCGCACACGTGGTGAAATCTTAATTTTTGCGTTTGAACAATTTGGGTATTTACATCAACACATTTATATTTTTGATTTAAACACCACCGCTAGCTCAACTTTTAATTTAGCTGGAGGAATAGTTGTTTCTGATAATGCTGTTGATGGCAAAAGAATTTTAAATCTAACATTCAGAACTGAGTTTTCTTATTTTAATCCATCAAGCTTGTCTGAGGAAGAACTATATTTTATGACTCCTGTTATAGTAGAATTAAATGGTCTAAGAGCTGTAATTAAAATAAATATTTTGGAAAGAAATGTTAATAATTATTTTAATCATAAAGTTTTTCCAACAGGACGTAATATAGAAGATTCCGATATTATTGGCAGAATACGAACTGCAATGGGTGGTTCTATGAGCTTTACACCTACAGATGTAACAGTTGGAGTTAAATATTTATGGGAGAATAATTTTATTGATGCAGCTTACGTTAAATTTAAAAAATCTCGAAGTACTACAACAGAGTCTATGGATGAGGAGCACACTCTAAAGGATAGTATGCCAGATGTTTATACCCAAATAACAAGTGCGCCACTAGATAAGAATGTATTTAGAGTCCTAGAAGATGTTGATGAATTTATCAATACCTTTGCAATAGAGCCTAGAAACGGTAAAATAGCAATAACTCGTTTTCCTAATATGCTTAATTCAGCAGATAGACTAGTACAAATGATAATTGACAACAATTAAAATGTTTACACAGTTTTTAAATAAAAAAGCGGATTTATTAGAGTCATTAGACCCTGATAGAATTTATGTTGAGAATGTTAGGAGTTTTCTTAATTTACCAACAAAAGCTGCTAAGTTATTATGTGAAATGGCTGTAAAGCAACGATTATTCAAGAAAAAACATGGTGTTTATTGCCCGACTTGTGATAGACTAGTGAAATCCTTTGATAATCTTGATGAAGTTGATAGCACTTTTGAATGTGATGTTTGCAGAGAACTAGAGGAACCACAATATCAATTCAATAAAAGTGAAATGAAAATATTGACATTTTATAAACTATTAGATAAAATCAATGACTGAAAGACAAGCAAAGGTTTTTAAAATATTAGTTGATATCGGTTTGAAAGCAATATTTGGTATTGCTGCATTATTTGCCTTTTTTTTGATATTGTTTTATATACTAAATAGTCAGTGCGATTGGCAAGACAAAGCTGTTCTAGCATCTTTAGAAGCTATATTGTCCTACACAGTTTATAAAGTTTTTAATCATTATTTCCCAAATGGTAATGGATCAAGTAATCCATAATGCTTACCAATTTTTTTTTAGTCATACCAAATTCCGTCTTCAAATTGATTTTTATCTAGCATATTGAACGCTGTTTTAAAGTCATTATAAAATTGACCGTCAAAACCATGCTCAGATATTAATTGAAGACTTTTAAAGCAAATATCTTCTGTAATGAGAAAATCTATCCTGCTATTATTTTTAGTTTTTGCCATAATTAAAACACCATCATTAATCCGATAAAACTTGTCGTATTTAATATTATGGTTATTAAGAAGCGTCTTATCATTTAGGTTTAAGTATTCGGTTTCAGTTGTTTTATATATTCCAATTGATAACTCTTCATCTACTATGTAAGTAAATACTTTTCCGTGTTGAGTGTATTTATTGAGTATTTTCATATTGCTTTGTTTTTATCATCCAGCCTTTTATACATTGGCAAGGTATGTCTGTTTAGATTTATCATTTTAATATTTAAAAAAGGATAATTATTTTGGTCTTTAATCTCCATTTCTTTTAATACCGCACCCATTTTTTTAAATTGGTCTGTAAACTCGGTAGTGGTGTAGAAGTCCGTGTAAAGCTCTGAAACACGCTTTGAGCAGTTCCAGACTTGGCATTTAAACTTATCATCATTTTTCGTAACGTATTTTGTTACGTACGAAGCGATAGAGCGTATATTTTTTGAATTCAATTGTCTAACATCAAAAGCTGATGATGGTCTAAAATCTTTGTCTCTTGGTTTAATTCCATTCTTCATTTGTAGGTCAATCCAATAGTTCCACCATTTATCAATTTTCCAATATTTGTTTGTTATCATGTGAAAGTGCACATTACCCTCAAAGACATCATTTTTAGTTTGACGTTCTGCTACCCAAACATATTGAAAATCATCGCTACGCTTTTTTGCATTATCGACGAACTTTCGTAATAAATTTATTGCTTGTTCGTCGCTCACCTTGTTTAAAAAAGTGAGCGTGACAAAGCTTAATCTTTTATAGCATCGTGCAAAGCAAGTAATTTTTTTGCGAATCTTTCTTTTCGAACGTGGAGACAAGGAGCGTTCTTTTTGCACCTTGTCTATACTTTCCTTTTTTTTTGCTTTTGTATTCTTCACGGGCTTTGGTCGTTGTAAAGCAGAACCAGTAAATTCATTTTTTGGAACTCTACCGTATTGCTTTGTTGAAAAAGCGACACTTGAACCGTATGTGTTTTTTACTATCATAATCTGAATCGTTGCACATTAATTAAAACCATTTAAAGGTTATTTATTAAAGGTTTTACTTAAAGGTATTTTAAAGGTTAAAAAAAAGAAAAACTACTTGAGAGATTGGGGAATGAATGTTCCTTTTTTCAGTTGCTTCATAAACTGACCCGAACGGCGATTATAAACGTTCATATACAGCCAAGTAGCGTGTTTTTTATCTAGGAACATTGCAAAGCCATTTAGCTTATCTACATATTCCCATTTCTTAGGTTTAGATTGGTTTTCTAAGAAGACGATAACGGAGTAATCATTTTTGTTTTTTAACATGATAAGCCCCCTCTCATTTTAGAAACATTTACTTCGTTTAAAGCAGAGTGTATATCGTTCAATTTGTAAAGTACTCGATTGCCAATTCGATGTGCTTTTACGACACCTTTTTTTGTCCAATCGTGAAGTGTTGGAAGTGAAATACACAGATATTTCGCTGTGTCTTTTCGAGACATTAAAATGTTTTCTTTTTTCTCTGGTTTAATAAAGTGTTCGAGATTTTCAGCGAAGATGTCTTCTACTTCTTTTCTAATATCAGAAAGTTCAATTGAATTTAAAATTACTTTTGTCATTATTTTATTGCATTTTATGTTAATAATGATGCAAATAAAATTGTATTAGAGGGGTGTATTTTTAAAACACACTATTTTGATACTTTTTACTACTTTTTGATACCTTTTAATAGATTCAAGAAATCAAATATTTAAGAGTTTAAGAGAATTTAGTTAAAAAACGGATGGGTTAATAGTTTATCTGCATTCTCTTTTTGAGATACTCTAATATATTGTAAAAATGATTTTTCAGTCTTATGACCTGTGATTTTCATAATTGAAATTGATGGGACTTCTGCCAAATATAAGTTTGTTGCAAAACTTCGTCTAGCAGTATGTGTTGATATGAGTTTGTATTTAGGTAATACATTTTTTTCGATTTTTCCACCTCTTGTAATGGTAGTTTCTACGAGTTCTTTTATACCTGCAAGACTAACGATTTCTTTTAAATAATCGTTCATAGTTTGGTTTGTGTAAGCTTTTGGAAGTTCATTATCATACTTTTTTAAAATGGCTCTCACAGTTCTATGTAAAGGAATAGAAACTCTATCACTTGTTTTTTGAGTTCTAACTTCAATAATAGTATTATTAGAAATTATATTTTCGGGTTTGATTTGCGTAAAGTCAGAAAAACGTAAGCCCGTATAACAACCAATAAGAAATAAATCTTTTACTTTCTCTAGTCTTGGACTTGATGATAAATCTAAATTTTCAATTTTATCTAGTTCATCTATGGAGAGGTAAACAGTATCTGATTCTTCTCTAAGCGTCTTAAATTTCTTTTTTCTAAACTCTAGATTATTATTCACACCTCTTTCGGTTGCTTCATTCATAAAAGCCTTAAGCGTTTTAATATGTTTACCGACTGTATTTGAAGCTAAACCATGTTCATTGGTTAAGAATGATAAATAACGATTGTAAAATTCCAATGTAATTGATTCAAAATCAATTGGTCTATGTTTTTGAGAATATTCTTTTAGGTATTTATAAGTAGTATTATAAACCTTAATTGTACCGAGTTTTCTATTTAGTTTACTTTCTTCTATATAGTTTTCAATAAACTCAAAAAGAGTTATTCGTTTTGGTTTTAGTAAAAAATCAGATAATCCAATCTCTAGTGCATCTTTTAATTTCCTATTGTTTGGTTGAACCCCATCGTTCAATAGTTTTCGAAATACGTTATTTATTCCGTTTTCTATTTTATCCAATCTAGCGTTAAATTCTGGATACTCAGGAAAGTTTTTTGACGATTTTACTCTTTGGTCATTCTTATTCCAAAATTTTGGATTGATTTTTTCGCCCGTAGAGTATTTAAATCTATTATATTGGTAATTATAATTAAGATAGATTAAAGTTTCTGTTTTTGAGTTAGGTTCTTTGAGTACGAATTTTGCCTTTGCCATGAAACAAATATAATTCAAAAAAAGCATTATAGGGGACGAATGAGGGGACGAATAATTTTAATTTGATTGAATTACACCTTATTTAGTTTTATCATAAAATAACGCTATTGTTGAGTTAAAACACTTAAATACAATAAAATAGAGTAAAATAAGATAACAATTCAAGTAGTCCAAGTGGGACCACACCTAAAACCCTTCTTTTTGAAGGGTTTTTTGTTTTCTAGACACTTTCCTTTAATTTAAACCTTTGTAACAAAAGAAGGTGTTAAACGACACATAGTATTGAAACAAGTCGTTTTGAACCTTAAAACACAATCGAAACTCAAACATTTGAATTTAATCACAAACCCAATATCACCAAAAGACCTAGAGGCATTAAAACAAGCAAAATCCAACATGTTAAATATAAGTTGGACAATGCGAAACGTTAATAAAATTGGTGATACTGTAGAAACTGGGATGACTTTTGTTCCAGAAAAAATATTGGTTAAAATACAAAGCATGACGCAAAAAGCTTTGTTAAAAATTATTAAAGCCAACTTGCTCACCATTCAAAAAAATAAAACCTTTAAAAAACCATCAAAAACCACTTATAAGAGTATTGTAACTGGAAGTGGAGCATTGAGTGGGTTTTTTGGAGCTACAACTGGATTTGGTACAGCAATTTTTGCCTCAGAATTAACAATTACAACCAAGTTTTTGATGCGTACTATTATGGATATTGCAAGAAGTGAAGGTGAAGATATTTACACACTAGAAGGTCAAATGGCATGTTTAGAAGTATTTGCTTTGGGTGGAGATTCTAAAGATGATGACGATTTAGAAATGAGTTATTACACCACAAGAATTGCTATAAATTCGGCACTTAACAATGTTTCTGCAGCTGGTATCAAAGTGGGATTAGAAACATTAATTAAAGGCGCAAGTACTTTGGGATCTGGTGCATTAAGTAATTTTGTTTCTAAAATAGCAACAAGATTGAGTCTTTTAATAAGCGAAAAATTTTTAGCTCAAGCCTTACCTATAGTTGGTGCTGTTGGAGGCGGAAGCTTAAACTATATATTTGTAGATCACTTTCAAAAAATGGCGACTGCACATTTTTCTATAAAACGATTAGAGCGTCAATATGGCGAAGCTGAGGTTAAATTAGCTTATGAAAGTATTGATGTATCTAAGAAAATTAAAAGCTAACATAAAAACATTTTTTAGTATAAATTCTTTAAAAACCTTCTATTCTGAAGGTTTTTTTATTTCCAAAACCCATTTATTGAACGAATTCTAAACCCTTCCCTACGAATTCTAGAAGCGTCCAAATTTTACCTAAGACTCAATATATCTTTGGAGTATCAAACAAATAGTATAACCCAAAAACAAAATATTATGAGAACTTTAAAGAACACCCAAAACGAAAACAAAACACAAACAAGAGTATCTAAATTGTTTCAAGCAGTAATGATTTTAGCACTATTATTTATCGCATCAGATATTTACGCTCAAAACAAAGAAGTAGAATTTGATGTCTATACCAACTCTGCAGAAAAAGCGTCTCAGTATCTTTTAGGAGATGATGTTGCACTTAGAGATTGTGCATCTGTACAATGCGAAAAATTAACAACACTTAAAATTGGAACCAACGTGAGATTACTAGCTAAAAGCGAAATCCCTCAAACAATAAATGGTGTAACTAGTAGATTTTATAAAATAAAAATGGGACCTCAAGTTGGTTGGATTTGGGGAGGACTCATCTCACAAAAAACTATGGTAAGCCAAATGAACCCAGAAATTAAATTCGTGTTTGGAGAAGCAGGAGTAGATTACAAAGGCTATAAGCGTTTTCAAATTAGAGCTGTAAAAAACGGACAAGAGATAGACAAAATCTTTGTGAAGTCTGAGTCTTTAAATCATGATTTAGTGAGCATTATCAATAAGCAAGACAACAAATATGGAACAGATGTTATTACACTTTGCAATCCAGATAATGAGAGCTGTGATATCACAAGTAGCAACTCTTACATTGTATTTAAAAACGATAAATTGATGCAAACGACAACATTAGTAGCCCTAGAAAAAATCGAATTACAACAAGACAATTATGCAGTATCCTGCGAATTTGAAAATAAATAAAAAGTTAGTTAATTGATGTTTAGTGATGTTTTTAGCGCTGTATCTCTTTAAGAGTGCAGCGCTTTTTCAGTAATAATAAAAATTAGCAATACTAGAATCATAAAAAAATGCGTTCAAAATTGTAAGTTGCATACACAAATGAAGTCCATATTGAAATCTAAAATAACATATAAATTCTTTCTTTTTTTCTTCGGAATTTTCTTCGGAAATCAATTCACAACATACGCTCAAAACAAGCAACTCCAATCCCTAACTCTAGAAGATGGTTTACCACAATCTCAAGTTTATGCGATAGCTCAAGATGAAAATGGTTATTTATGGTTGGGAACTCAAGGTGGTGGATTAGCGCGTTTTGATGGAAAAGAATTCAAAGTCTACAATGAAACCAACGGCTTAGCATCAAATTACATAAACGCCTTCCACACTCAAAATGACACTTTATATATTGGTACAAAAAATGGACTTTCGATTAAAACAGCTCAAAAGTTCTTGAATATTGAGACTCCAGAAATTAATAAAATCTACACGTTTGAGAATCAAATTTTATTGTTAACAGTCAAAGGTGTGTACACTTTAACTAAAGATTTATCTGTTACAAAAGTAAAACTAGATCCCGAAATTGATAATTATAATACAAACGATGGTATCTATTTTGATTCTAATTTTTGGTTGGCAACTCAAAATGGCCTTTGGAAATTTGATGGTCAAGTGTCTTCTCCAAAACATATTGAAAAACTAGAAAATGGAGATTTTAAATCCATAATAGGTGTCGAGAATAAAATCATAGCATCTACATTTAATGATGGCACCATTGTATTTAATTCTCGCGATTTTGAAGATCAGATTTTAATAAGAGAACCACTAAGGATTAATAGCGCAACACTTATAAACAATCAACTTTGGTTGGGAACTCAACATGATGGTGTTTCGGTTATTGACATCAATTCATGGTCAGAAATAGTGTCGCTTAATACAACCAACGGACTTTCAGTTCCTGATGTAAAGCAGGTTTATAAAGACAAACAAGGAAACATTTGGATTGCAACTTCAGGAGGTGGTTTGTACAAATATTTTCAAAACAACTTTAAACATTTTAATACCGAAACAGGCCTCAATGGAAATCGCATCTATGCAGTTCATCATAGTAATAAAGCCATATGGATTTCAAATTCTGAAGCTGGTTTAATCAAAATAGACAATTTTGGTGTTCATGATATTGATATTCCTGAAGCGTTTTCCGACGTAAAAATAAAAACCATTACGAGTGATAATAATGGAAATATTTGGGCTGGATCTGAAGGTAGAGGTTTACTTTTTAGAGGTGAAATCACTAAAGACTCCATTGTAATGGATACGCTTAAAAAATCAAAGTTAAAATTTCCGAAGCGCATAAAAATTGCTAAAGTGTTGTGTACAGATAATGGGTTTCCGTTTGATTGGATTAGAAAAATTGAAGTTACAAATGAGGCTATTTATGCAGCAACGTATTCTAGTGGAATTGTAAAATTTAATTACAATTCTAAAACAGATAGCTTGCAGGTTTATAAAACGTTTGCAAGAGAAGAAGGCATTGAAGACCTTTATATTATAGACATGGTCAAAGACAATGACAACAGTTTATGGTATGTTACTAAAAATGGTCATTTAGGTTCTGTTTTTAATGATAAAGTAACACATTTAGGAAATGTTTTAGAGCAAAATGTACAGATTAATTCTATAGTTTTTAATAACGAAACGTTGTATTTAGGAACAGCAGGAAAAGGTGTTTGGTGGTCAAATGACGATGATTTTAAGATATTTAAAAAATTGGAGGGTGCAAAAAAAGGCGCATCAGAAAATATCTATCAGCTCATTTTTGATGATCAAGACTACCTTTGGGTTGGTACTGAACGTGGTGTTGATAAACTAGAATTAGATAAAGACAATATTATAAAAGATGCTTTTTTCTTCGGAATAAATGACGGGTTTCTGGGTGTAGAAACTTGTTTAAATGCTGTAGATAAAGACGATAACGGTCATTTGTGGTTTGGAGCGCTCTACGGTTTAACAGAATACCAACCTTTAGAAATCACTCAAGATACCGCAAAACCTAAACTCTTTTTAGAAGATGTTAAAGTGGAATTTAAAAGTATAGACTCTATCAATTACCATTCAAATAGGGTTCTAAAATTAAGTCCAGATCAAAGACAAATGAGTTTCTCATTTAAAACTGTGGATTTAGATCATCCTAACGGAATTGAATACCGTTACAAGTTAAACGATAATGAGTGGAGTCCTTGGTCTAAAAATAATTCTCAAGATTTGCCAGAGCTTAATTTTGGAGCTCATGATTTCTATGTGCAGTCGAGAAATCATAGGTGGATAATGAGTGAACCGCTTAAGTTTTCGTTTTTTATTGAAAGTCCGTTGCATCAAAAACCTTGGTTTCAATGGTTGTTAATTGGAGCTGCAATTTTGATACTTGCCTTTTTAGTGTATCTATATATTAAGCGTTTGAAACGGAAAAATTCCGAAGATAAAAAGCGACTAGAATTAGAAAATCATCTCCTAACTTTAGAACAAAAAGCATTGCGTTTGCAAATGAATCCGCATTTTATTTTTAATGTCCTCAATGGTATAAAAGCGATGGCTCCTACAAAGCCAGAGAAAATGAATGAAACGGTTAACAGTTTTGCAACCTTGTTAAGAGAAACCTTAGTTAACTCTAGAAAAGATACAATTACATTAGACCAAGAAATAAAAACGATACGTCATTATATAGAAGTAGAACGTTTAATGGCTGAGCAACCGTTTTCATATCATATAGATATAAAAACAAATTTAGATGCTGAGGAAATTTTAATTCCGCCAATGCTCATTCAGCCTTTTGTAGAAAATGCCATTAGACATGGTATTTTAAAAGGACCACGAGAAGGAGAATTACATTTAGAATTCACAAATACTGAAGACGTTTTAAAAGGAACCATTACCGATAATGGAGTAGGTATATTTAGTTCACAACAAAATAAACCTAAAACAGACCATCAATCTATGGCTTTGACAGTAACTAAAGAGCGACTAGAATCTATCTCAGGAGCCAATGCTTTAGAGATGACAGAAATAAAATTAGAAAATGGTAGTATTGGTGGCACGACCATTGTATTTAAAATCCCATTAGAAACAGATTATTAGAAATAGATGCGTGAATTGTGCATAATAAACCTGTTAAGTTAAGAATGAAGATTAAGGATTATAATAAACGTGGTAAATAAATCTAGTCCAAATTCAATTCATAGAATTGTGAGTCAAGGCGAAGAATAGATTTAGAAAAGCTCCGAAATCAGGAGAACATTGTTCCACGCGGAGTTTTCGTATCGGTTTTCAGTTTAAAGAACTGAAAAATTCCTTGGTTTGGCAATGTCTTTTTTGGTTCGTTTTTTTGACAAGAAAAAAATGAATGAAATAAAAAAATAACTCACAAAGAAATAGTGAAGATGCTAACAGCAATTATAGTAGAAGACATGAAGGACGCAATGGCGCTTTTAAAAAGTGACATTGAAACCCATCATCCAGACATAAAAATTATAAATACAGCGCAAAGTGTCGTAGAAGCTGCTAAAGTGCTTCGGAAAGTGCAGCCAGATATTTTATTCTTAGACATTATGTTGGGAGATGGTACTGGTTTTGACGTGTTGGAGATTTTTCCGGAGTTACAATCCAAAATAATTTTCGTTACTGCAAGTGATGAATTTGCGATAAAAGCATTCAAATTTGCTGCAATAGACTATGTACTAAAACCTTATGCTCACAATGAATTAGCAGATGCGATAGAGCGAGCAAAACAACAAATACAACCCAATAAAGAACGGTTAACTATTTTAAAAGACACCTTAACTGCTCCAGAAAAGAAACCAGATAAAATATCACTGCATACGCTTGATAAAATCATCATTGTTAATTTAGAAGATATAGTGCGATGTGAATCTGACAGTAATAACACGATGTTTCATCTTCAAGATGGCAAAAAGGTGTTTGTGACCAAGACATTAAAGTACTTTGCTGATCTTTTAAAACCAACTGGGTTTTTGAGAATTCATCAAAGCCACTTGGTAAATTTGCAATACATAAGTGCTTTTATCAAAACAGATGGAGGTTATTTAATGCTTAAAAATGGAGAGAATGTCCCAGTTTCCGTAAGAAAGAAAGCTGAGGTTATTGAAATATTAGATCAAATGCATCGTTAAATAATTTGGGTTGAAAACCAAAATCATATTTCTTACGTAAGTGTTTGCAAGTCTAAATAACCTAGTAACAATTATTTATAATGAAAATAATGTTGAAATTCTGTAGATTATCACAAAAAATCATATATTTGATTTTAATATAAATTTAACGCAAATCGCCGAAACCCTACCTTTCGTCGAATTTTTTTGCGTTTTGTGGATGTTTTTTTGCTATTTTATTTTGTTGAGACCTTTTTTTTTATACATTTACACCATAATGAGAATACAAAACAAGAAAATCCTAGCCTCGATCTTATTTGTTTTAATAAGTTTTGTATGTGTTGCACAAGGTGGCGATCCACCTCCTCCTATGCCTCCACCACCTCCAGGTTTACCTATTGATGGGTTTACTACATTGGCTTTAGTTGTTGGTGCTTATCTTGGAATAAAGAAGACAATCCAAAACTCTAAAGACTAGTTACTGTCTGTTTTCGTAGAGTTTTTGTATATATTTTCCCAAAACATCAAATTCTAGATTTATTTGAGAACCCTTTTTTAAGTGCTTAAAATTAGTATGCTCATATGTATACGGAATTATAGCAACACTAAAACTATTTTTATTAGAGTTTACAACAGTCAAACTTACACCATTAACAGTAGCAGATCCTTTTTCAATAGTAACATTACCTAGCGTATCATCATAACTAAAAGTAAACAACCAACTGCCATTCTCTTCTTTAATGCTTTCACAAATCCCAGTTTGATCTACGTGACCTTGCACAATATGTCCATCTAAACGATCACCTAATTTCATGGCACGTTCTAAGTTAACTAGATCTCCAAGTTGTAAATCACCAATATTAGTTTTATCAATAGTTTCCTTTATAGCTGTCACTGTATAATTATCTTCGGAAATATCAACTACTGTTAAACATATCCCATTATGAGCAACGCTTTGATCTATTTTTAATTCGTGAGTAATAGCACTTTTAATAGTTAAATGGAGATTGTCTTGCTCTTTTTCAAGCTTTGTAACAATCCCTAAATCTTCAATGATACCTGTAAACATAGTGTTGAATAAATTGTAAATCCAAATTACGTGTTAGAACTTTGTAATGAAAATTAAAAGAACAAAATAAGAAGTGTTTTTTAGAAGATTTAGTATAGAATAGCTATTTTAAAACCTAAAAAACAAGTGAATCGACTTATTTTGCAGTAATTTTAATTTGTAATAAATTTTCTAATGCGTATTTTGGATTAGATTTGCAAGTATAAAATTAAGGACAATAGATAGAAAAGCTATGGAAAAAGGCAAAAATATAAAACTTGGTATCTCAATTGGAGACCTAAACGGAATTGGATCTGAAATTATACTCAAAACTTTTGAAGATAATAGGATGTTAGAGTTTTGTACACCTGTAATTTTTGCTTCAATAAAAACCATGTCTTTCTTTAAAAAACACTTTGAGAGTTCTGTTAATTTTCATGGCATTAATCATACAGATCAAATAGTTGATGGAAAAATAAATGTTGTCAACGTTTGGAAAGAGAATGTCAATATTAATTTTGGTGAAGAGGACGTTAAGATCGGAGAATATTCTGTTAAATCATTAGAAGCAGCAACAAATGCTTTAAAAAATAATGAGATAGATGTTTTAGTTACAGCTCCAATTAACAAACATAATATTCAATCTGATAGTTTTAATTTTCCAGGACACACAAATTATTTAGCAGAAAAGTTAGGTGGAAAAAGTCTAATGTTCATGGTTACAGATACCTTGAAAGTTGGATTACTTACAGATCATGTACCTGTAAAAGATGTGCCAAGTCAAATTACTGCAGAGCTTATTAATGAAAAGATAAATACTGTTTATAAATCACTAGTGCAAGATTTCAGAATTAGTAAACCAAAAATTGCAGTACTTGGTATTAATCCTCACGCAGGAGATAATGGTGTAATTGGTGAAGAAGATGATGCTATTTTGAGACCAACATTAGAAGCTATAAAAGATAAAATGGTGTATGGACCCTATTCTGCAGATAGCTTTTTTGGATCAGGTAACTATAAAAACTTTGATGCTATAATAGCGTCTTATCACGATCAAGGCTTAATTCCTTTTAAAACGATTGCATTTGGTCATGGTGTAAATTATACTGCTGGTTTAAATAAAGTAAGAACATCACCAGATCATGGAACTGCATTTGAAATTGCAGGAAAAGGCGAAGCAGATAACGGTTCGTTTAAAGAAGCCGTATTTAAAGCTATTGAAATTTTCAAAAATAGACAGGAATATAATGAGTATTCTAAAAACCCTTTAAGAAAGGCGCCAAAACGCTTAGAAAAAACGTCACGATAAAGGCTAAAATTTGTTATCAACATTTTTTGTTTATAACCATAGTTTAATTAATTAATATTTATATATTTGCAGGCTCAAAATGAATGCGATGATGAAGCCCTTAAAGGAATTTACAATACCATTTATTGGTCTAAAAGCTGAAAAGCACCATTTTGATTATCAGATTGATAAAAAGTTCTTTGAGTATTTTGAGTATGATGACTTTAATGATGTTGATATAAAAGCAGATTTGGTTTTTGAAAAGAAGTCAACGTTTTTAGAGTTATATTTTGAAATTTCAGGCAGTGTAAATGTAAACTGTGACATTACTAATGAGCCTTATGACCAAGTTGTTGAAGGCCAATTTAAATTAGTAGTGAAGTTTGGAGACGAGTACAATGACGAATTTGAAGATATATTAATCATTCCTCACGGAGAATATGAAATTAATGTTGCACAATATATATATGAGTTAATCATATTATCAATGCCAGCTAAACGTATTCATCCAGGAGTTGAAGATGGAACATTAGATTCAGACATACTTAAAAAATTAGAAGAGTTAAGCCCAAAAAGCTTAAGCGAGAAAGAAGAAACATCAGAGGAAATTGATCCTCGTTGGAATACATTAAAAAAACTATTAACGGATAAATAACATATAAAATGGCACATCCTAAGAGAAAAATATCGAAAACAAGAAGAGATAAAAGAAGAACACACTACAAAGCGTCTGTTCCTACTATAGCTACTTGTCCTACTACAGGAGAAGCACACCTTTATCATAGAGCTCATTGGCACGAAGGTAAATTGTATTACAGAGGTCAAGTATTAATTGACAACTCTGAAAAAGAAGAAAATTTAGCATAAGTATTATGCATGCATATAATAAAACGCTCATTCATGGGCGTTTTTTTTATGTTTAATTTTTCAGAGTCTAAAAAAACCTTAATTTGCACTTTAATCGGCCAGAAATTAGTAAATTCATTAAAAATTCATCTATTTTTTACAAATTTCCACTTTTTTTGAGTTGATATTAAAAATTTAATATGAGTAAAATCACAGCTGCGATTACAGGAGTAGGAGCTTATGTACCTGAATACAAATTGACCAACCAAATATTAGAAACTTTGGTCGATACCAATGACGAATGGATTACTAGTCGTACAGGTATTAAGGAACGCAGAATTCTTAAAGAAGAAGGAAAAGGAACTTCCTTTTTAGCAATTAAAGCAGCTCAAAATCTTATTGATAAAAAAGGAATTGATCCTAAAGACATAGAATTAGTAATTGTTGCTACAGCAACACCAGATATGAAAGCTGCCTCAACCGCAGCTTTTACTGCAACTGAGATTGGCGCAACTAATGCATTTTCGTTCGATTTAGAAGCGGCTTGTTCTAGTTTTCTCTTCGGAATGTCTGTCGCATCAAGTTACATTGAGTCTGGAAAATATAAAAACGTCTTACTTATTGGAGCAGACAAAAACTCATCATTTATCAACTATAAAGATAGAGCAACATGCATTATCTTTGGTGATGGAGCTGGAGCAGTTTTGTTTGAGCCAAACCATGAAGGTTTAGGTCTTCAAGATGAATTATTAAGAAGTAATGGTGAAGGACGTGAGTTTTTACAAGCCACATATGGAGGTTCTTCGTATCCAATTACAGCAGATACATTTGCTGAAGGCAAACATTATGTATTTCAAGAAGGAAAAACTGTATTTAAAAATGCAGTTTTTAATATGGCAGATGTTACAGAGCGTATCATGAAACGAAACAATTTAACTAATGATGATATTTCATGGTTAGTAGCACATCAAGCCAATAAAAGAATTATTGAAGCGACAGCTAATAGAGTGTCGTTAGATTCTGCTAAGGTAATGATGAATATTCACAAATATGGAAACACTACATCAGCAACCTTACCATTACTATTAAACGATTACGAATCACAATTAAAAAAAGATGACAAGATAATTTTCGCAGCCTTTGGTGGCGGATTTACTTGGGGCTCAATTTATTTTAAATGGGCTTATAATTCATAACCAACTTTTTAACTAACTATTTAAAACGACTATTAATTATGGATATTAAAGAAATTCAGAACTTAATCAAGTTTGTAGCCAAATCTGGCGCAAGTGAGGTTAAATTAGAAATGGATGATATTAAAATTACCATTAGAACAGGTTCAGATGATAAAGGGGAATCAACTACCTACGTTCAACAAATACCTGTTAATCAACAAGTAGCTCAAGCGCTTCCTGTATCAGCACAAACGGTTGCTCCAGTAGCAATAGAAGCAACTCCAGCAGCAACAGAAGATTCAAAATACATTACCATTAAATCACCAATTATCGGTACATTCTATCGTAAGCCATCTCCAGACAAACCTATGTTTGTTGAGGTAGGAACTTCTATAGGAGAAGGTGACGTACTTTGTGTTATTGAAGCAATGAAGTTATTTAACGAAATTGAATCTGAAGTATCAGGAAAAATCGTTAAAATTTTAGTGGATGACGCTTCTCCAGTAGAATTTGATCAACCATTATTTTTAGTAGATCCATCATAATTTTAAGTTTAGAAGTTTAAAGTTTAAAGTTTAAATCCAAGTCATTTAAACTCATAAACAGCTAAACCAAAAACTCTTAAACTAAAAAAATATGTTTAAAAAAATATTAATAGCCAATAGAGGAGAAATCGCATTACGTGTGATTAGAACCTGTAAAGAAATGGGTATCAAGACTGTAGCTGTATACTCTACAGCAGATGCAGAAAGCTTACACGTTAAGTTTGCAGACGAAGCAGTTTGTATTGGTCCTCCATCAAGTAGTGAATCTTACCTAAAAGTATCAAACATCATAGCAGCAGCAGAAATTACAAATGCTGATGCCATTCATCCAGGATACGGTTTTTTATCAGAAAACGCTAAGTTTTCAAAAATTTGTGAAGAACATGACATCAAATTTATTGGTGCATCTCCAGAAATGATTGATAGAATGGGAGACAAGGCAAATGCTAAAGCAACAATGCTAGAAGCAGGAGTTCCTTGTGTACCAGGAAGTGAAGGTGTTATTGAAGATTTTGAAGACTGTAAAAAAGTAGCTCTAGAAACCGGTTACCCTGTAATGCTTAAAGCATCTGCAGGTGGAGGAGGAAAAGGTATGCGTGCAGTTTGGAAACCTGAAGATTTACAAAATGCATGGGAATCTGCACGAGCAGAATCTAAAGCAGCCTTTGGAAACGATGATATGTACATGGAAAAACTCATTGAAGAGCCAAGACATATCGAAATTCAAATCGTTGGAGACTCAACAGGAAAAGCATGTCACTTATCAGAAAGAGACTGTTCAATTCAAAGACGTCACCAAAAATTAACCGAAGAAGTTCCGTCACCATTTATGACCAACGCTTTGCGTAAAAAAATGGGTGAAGCTGCTGTTAAAGCTGCAGAATATATAAAATATGAAGGCGCAGGAACTGTTGAGTTTCTGGTAGATAAACATCGTAATTTCTACTTCATGGAAATGAATACTCGTATCCAAGTAGAACATCCAATTACAGAGCAAGTTATTGATTTTGATCTAATTAGAGAGCAAATTTTAGTAGCTGCAGGTGTTCCAATTTCAGGAAAAAATTATTTACCACAATTGCATTCTATCGAGTGTCGTATCAATGCAGAAGATCCTTTTAACGATTTTAGACCATCACCAGGTCGCATCACAACATTGCACGCTCCAGGAGGTCATGGTGTGCGTTTAGACACACATGTTTATGCAGGTTATGTGATTCCGCCAAACTACGATTCTATGATTGCAAAGTTGATTACCACTGCGCAAACTCGTGGAGAAGCAATCAATAAAATGAAACGTGCCTTAGATGAATTCGTTATAGAAGGTATTAAAACTACAATTCCTTTTCATAGGCAATTGATGGATCATCCAGATTATTTAGCAGGCAATTATACTACTAAATTTATGGAAGATTTCGTAATGCAACCTATGCAAGAAGACTAAAATAACAACTCCGAAATTAACGTTTCGGAGTTTTTTTATGCTGTTTCCCTTTTCCGCAGAAAGCTCCAAAGCGTCAGGCTCTCATGGCTCGCTTCCCGATAGCTATCGGGAGAGCTCAAACAAACCACTCCATCCTTAACAGAAATCGATTGTTATTTATATATTTAAGAGATTAAATAATACATTGATATGTTAAAAAATAAAGAAGCACTATTTATCTTCTCTTTGTTTTTGATTTTCTTTCCTGCATATGCAGTTCTAAATAATGCAATAATCTTTATATTAGATTTATTGTTCACAAATGGAGATGTATCAAAAATTTTCAATTATAATTATACAGGCAACTTAGTAGGTTGTCTAGGTCATGCAAAATTATTAGAACTAAAAAACACTCACAATTTTTCCATTGTTAATGGTATTATATTCGTTTCTTTTTTAATTTCGTTAAGCTGTTGGTTAATTTTATTAATAAAGCGAATTAAAGTTAAATACTCGATTTGGGTTTTAATATTCTTGTTTTCTTTGTTTCTATATACAAGCCTTCAGTTTATCTCTATCATTATTTTTAATTACAAAAATTTAGATTTAAACTATTTTCAGGATAATTATTTGATTACTATTACCAGCATAATAACAGTTATACTTGCTATACATTTATTTTTGAAACGACTTTCTAAAAAAGAGAAGTTACAATTACTAATCCTTGTTGTTCCATCTTCATTTATTAGTGCAATCCTTTGGCTTGGTTATATTGGTCCAGCTTTAATGCCATTATAAAAAATAACATGAATCTATCTTACTGGGAAATAAAATCATGGCTCACCAATATCGATTATACCATCGTTGGTAGCGGAATCGTTGGACTCAATTGTGCGTTACAGTTAAAAAACCGTTTTCCTAAATCTAAAATTTTAATACTAGAAAAAGGACTATTACCTCAAGGCGCAAGTACAAAAAATGCAGGATTTGCCTGTTTTGGGAGTTTAAGCGAAATTATTGATGATCTTAAAACACACTCTGAAGAAGAGGTGTTTAATTTGGTAAAAAAACGTATTGATGGATTGCAATTATTACGAAAAACGTTAGGCGACTCAACACTAGATTATCAAGAACTTGGAGGTTATGAGTTGTTTACAAATACCGATCTATTAGAGCAATGTCTAGATAAAAAAGAAGATATAAATACATTATTAAAACCTCTTTTTAAGCAAGATGTGTTTAGTTTTAAGTTCAACCCTTTTGGTTTTGAGAATTGCAATGAAACTTTAAGTTTTAATCAATTTGAAGGACAAATAGACACTGGTAAAATGATGGTGTCACTGACACAATTGGTGTTAAGTTCAGGTATAAAAATACTTAATAGCAGTACTGTAGAGCATTTTTCCGAAGCTGATAATTCTGTAAAAATAAAAACAGATCAGTTTGAGTTTTCTACTTCAAAACTACTCATAGCAACAAATGGCTTTGCATCACGTTTAGATATTTCCGAAGTTAAACCAGCAAGAGCTCAAGTGTTAATTACTAAACCAATAAAAAACTTACACATTAAAGGCACATTCCACTTAGATCAAGGGTATTATTATTTTAGAAACATTGATAATAGAATACTTTTTGGTGGAGGACGAAACCTTGATTTTAAAGGTGAAGAAACCACGGATTTATCTCAAACCGATCTCATACAAAACAAATTAGAAGCGCTTTTAAAAACTACAATTTTACCAACAACACCTTTTGAAATCGATCATCGTTGGAGCGGTATTATGGGTGTTGGTCAACAAAAGAAACCAATCGTAAAACAAATTAGTAATAATGTCTATTGTGGAGTTCGTCTTGGCGGAATGGGTGTTGCTATTGGCAGTTTAATTGGAAAAGATTTAGCAAATCTATTATAGTTTAAACCATGAAATTTATCAAACGCTTTTTCAGATTCATTTTAAAAACCTTGCTATGGCTTTTCGTATTTTCTATCGTTATCGTTATTGTTTTTAAATGGGTTCCTGTGCCAATAACGCCTTTGATGGTGATTAAAAATATTGAACAAACCGATGCAAGTAAAAAAGGATGGAAACATGATTGGGTGCCAATCGAAGACATTTCTAAAAACGTTCAACTTGCAGTGATTTGTAGTGAAGATCAAAACTTTTTAGTGCATCATGGATTTGATGTTAAGGCTATTGAAAAAGCCTACGAACAAAATAAAAAAGGGAAACGCTTAAAAGGTGCAAGTTCAATTAGTCAGCAAACCGCAAAAAACGTATTTCTTTGGCCTCAACGCAGTTGGTTACGCAAAGGCTTAGAAACGTATTTTACGTTTTTGATAGAATTAATTTGGAGTAAAGAACGTATCATAGAAGTTTATCTCAACAGTATAGAAATGGGTCCAGGGATTTATGGTGTGGAAGCTGCATCTCAATATTGGTTTAAAAAATCAGCGTCTAGTTTATCTAAATATGAAGCTGCTGCAATTGCTGCGATTTTACCAAACCCTTTACGATATAAAGCCAATCCTGCGACATCTTACATTGAAGGTAGAAAAGCATGGATTACAAAACAAATGAACTATTTTGGTACCTTAAATTATCCTACACGCGATGACAAAGACAAATAATACCAAACAAGATTTGTATAATCAGTGTCTAACATTTGTTGATAATCGTCTCAAAACGGTACAAAATACGATTAATGAAATTCAAGAGTCATTAACTTCTGAGACTAAAAGTTCTGCAGGAGATAAACATGAAACTGGTCGCGCTATGTTACAGTTAGAGCGAGAAAAAGCAGGACATCAATTAGCAGAAATTCAAAAAGTAAACCAATTATTATCTAAAATGGATATTTCTAAATCGTCGGAAATCGTCGTATTAGGAAGCGTGGTCTTCACTACACAAGCTAATTATTTTGTAGCAATAAGTGCAGGACAAATGACATCAGCTAACGATAAATTCTATGCCATTTCTGCGATTACACCAATAGCGCAACTGCTCTTGGGAAAAACTGTTGGTGACACAATTCAGTTTAGAGATCAAGTTTTTAAAATTATTACTCTTATCTAAAGAGATTCTAATTCAATTTCAGCTTATCTTTAAGAAAAAGATTAGAAAAAGATATTGAATACTGTACCCTCAACTTTTGACATTATTATTGTTGGAGGTGGATTAGCTGGTTTATCTAGTGCAATTCACTTATCAAAACATAATTTGAGTGTTTTAGTTATTGAAAAAAATAGCTATCCTAAACACAAGGTATGTGGAGAATATATTTCTAACGAAGTCCTACCATACTTAGATTTTTTAGATATTGATGTGTTTGCATTAGGAGCAAAGAAGATTGATAAATTTCAATTATCTACACCCAAAGGACAAGTTATTTCTGCAGATTTACCATTAGGAGGTTTTGGGATTAGTAGATTTTGTTTAGACGAAGCTTTAGCAAATAAAGCTGTAGAAAACGGTGTAAAAATTCTTCAAGATATTGTTGAGGATATTCAGTTTGTTGATGAAGAATTTTCCGTAGAAACAAAAAGCAGCAAAATTTTACAAGCTAAAATAGTTATTGGTGCTTATGGTAAACGTGCAAATCTAGACGTGAAGCTAAATAGAAAATTTATAAAAACAAAGTCACCATATTTAGCTGTTAAAACACATGTAAAAGGTGATTTCCCGGAAGATTTAGTTGCACTTCATAATTTTGAAGGCGGTTATTGTGGAGTTTCTAAAGTAGAGAATAATAACATTAATTTATGTTATATCACCAATTTTGATTCGTTTAAGAGATTTAAAAATATTGAGGAGTTTCAGGAGAAAGTCATTTTTGAAAATAGTCATTTGAAACGTATTTTTAATAATACAATTCCTGTTTTTGAGCAACCATTAACGATTAGTCAAATTTCATTTGAAGATAAAAAACCAGTTGAAAATCATATCCTTATGTGTGGTGATACAGCGTCATTGATTCATCCTTTATCTGGTAATGGAATGAGTATGGCAATTAGAAGTGCACAAATTGCGTCGTTATTAATTGTCAAATTTTTTAATTCAGAAATATCTAATAGAGAAGCCTTAGAAAAGCAATATCTTAGAGACTGGAATACAGCTTTTAAGTTTCGTTTAAAAACTGGACACATTGTGGCTAATTTATTTAATCAACCAAAAATTTCTGAAATATTAATGCAAGGTCTAAAAAAGTTTCCTGGTATTTTACCTCATATTATAAAACGAACCCACGGAAAATTAATGCAAGTTAAATGAGTTTATTTGTTAGCACAAAATATAGAAGTGAAGACCAAGAAATCATGGATGATTTAGATTATAATGGTCCAATTCTTCATGATGCGTTAGATAAGTTAGCAAAAATCAATCAATGGTTAGGTGGAAACGCAGTTACTATCAACGGACTCAAAAGAGCTCTTAATAATCTCGATAAAAGCAAACAAATTACAATAATAGATTTAGGTTGCGGTGGAGGAGATATTTTAAGAGAAGTATCACGTTTTGGAGTACAAAATGGTTATCAATTTAAATTAATTGGTATTGACGCAAATCAACATACAGTAAATTATGCAGAGTCGTTATCAATAGACTATGACAATTTAGAATTTAAGGCTATTGATATTTTTTCTTCGGAATTTGAGCAACTAGAGTATGATTTAGTATTAACGACTTTATTTCTTCATCATTTCAAGGAAGATGAGTTGGTCACCTTTTTAAAGCCAGTTTTAGAAAAAGCTAAATTAGGAATAGTGGTTAACGATTTACATAGGCATAAATTGGCTTATTATCTATTTAAGCTCTTGTGTACAACCATTAAGAACAAAACTATTGTAGAAGACGGATTAACATCAGTTTTAAGAGGGTTTAAACGAAACGAATTAGTTGATATATCACAACAGTTAGATGCAAACTATCAATTGCGTTGGAAATGGGCTTTCCGTTTTCAGTGGATACTTAAAAAGTTAAAGTTCTGAATTTTAAACTAGTTTATGAGTTTTTGAGAAGAGATGCTTTCCGAAGGAAAAAGATTAGGGAAATCGAGAGTATGAGTAATTACAATCCGCTTTGCGCCTTTGTGCATTTGCGAGAACAAAAATAGCGTAGCAATAAACATGAGCGTAAAAATAACAGCAGTAGCCAAACAGTTACCAAAATATACAAGAGAGACTAAGGATATTATTCCGTTTTTGAATATTTGGTTAGAAGGTCAAGAGGATCGTTTTAAACGAAAGGTCATTAAGCTTTTTGAAAACGCAGGAGTAGATAGACGCTATTCAATTATGGATGCCGAAGAGGTATTTACAAACACTTCTTTTGAAGAAAAGAACGATATATATGCTCGTGAAGTTGTCAAATTAGCAGAGCAATCTTTAGTGAAAGCATTGGATAAAGCCAGTTTAAAACCAACAGATATTGATTACATCATTACGGTAAGTTGTACAGGAATTATGATTCCTTCTGTAGACGCGTATTTAATTAATAACTTGAACATGAAACAGGATATTGTAAGACTTCCTGTAACCGAAATGGGTTGTGCAGCTGGAGTTTCAGGTATTATTTACGCTAAGAATTTTTTAAAAGCAAACCCAAATAAACGTGCAGCAGTAATTGCTGTAGAATCACCAACAGCAACATTTCAACTCGATGATTATTCCATGGTGAATATTGTGAGTGCTGCTATTTTTGGTGATGGTGCATCAACTGTTATTTTATCCTCATATGACAATGAAGAAGGTCCAAAAATAATTGATGAAGCGATGTATCATTTTTATGATGCGGAAACGATGATGGGTTTTAAATTAGTAAATACTGGGTTACAAATGATATTGGATAAAGCGGTTCCTGAAACGATTTCAGAACACTTCCCAATGATTGTGCATCCTTTTTTAGAACGAAATAATATAACCATTGAAGATGTCGATCACTTAATTTTTCATCCTGGCGGAAAGAAAATTGTACAAACTGTAGAAGATTTATTTGGGTCTTTAGGGAAGAATATTGATGATACTAAAGACGTGCTTAAACTGTATGGAAATATGAGTAGCGCAACAGTGCTATATGTTTTAGAACGCTTTATGGATAAGAAACTACCCAAAGGAGATCGAGGATTAATGCTCAGTTTTGGTCCAGGATTTTCGGCACAACGTATATTATTAGAATGGTAGTCAAATGTCATTCAGAGTGAAGTAAAGAATCTTATTGGTAGAGCAGTTAAAATGTAATAGTTATGTCACATTGAGCGTAGTCGAAGTGCAAAGCGAAGAATTTTTTAAATAGTGATGAATATGAAAGAATTCAAAAATAAAAACTATTGGGCATTAATACTTGGAGGCTCAAGCGGATTAGGTTTAGCAACAGCAAAAAAGCTAGCAAAACACGGTATGAATATTTGTATCATTCACAGAAACTCAAGAACGCAAGAAGATACGATTAATGCAGAATTCGACATTATAAAAGCTGAAGGTATTCAGTTTAAATCGTATAATCTGGATGCTTTTAAACCTGAAAAACGAGAACAAGTCATTTCAGAATTGAAAGAGATTTTAGGTTTAGAAGGTAAAATAAGAACACTAGTTCATAGTGTAGCCAAAGGGAATTTAAAACCGATGATTTCCGAAGAAAAATCAATTTTAAAAAACGACGATTTTAATATTACAATTAATGCGATGGCTATTAGTTTGTATGATTGGACGCAAGCTGTTTTTGAAGCGAAACTATTTGCAGACGATGCTAGAATAATCAGTTTTACAAGTGAAGGAAACACGAAGGCTTGGCGAAATTACGCAGCAGTATCTGCAGCAAAAGTGACTCTAGAAGCTATTTCTAGAAACATTGCTTTGGAGTTTGCACCACATGGAATTAGAGCAAATTGCATACAAGCTGGCGTAACAGATACAGCATCATTACGAATGATTCCGGGAAGTGATCAAATAAAAGCACATAGCTTAAAACGTAATCCGTTTAAAAAATTAACGCAGCCTGAAGATGTAGCAAATGCAGTATACCTGTTATCAAAAGATGAAGCAAGTTGGATAAATGGTTGTGTGATTCCTGTAGATGGAGGCGAACATATTAGTTAACAAATGACATCAAATCAAATCATATCGCTATTACCTTATCAAGATCCATTTCTGTTTGTTGATAAACTCACTATGATTTCTTCGGAAGGCGTTACAGGCAATTACACCTTTAAAAAAGACGCGTATTTTTATAAAGGACATTTTAAAAACAACCCAATTACACCAGGTGTTATTTTAACCGAATGTATGGCACAAATAGGACTCGTATGTTTAGGGATTTTCATACTGAAAGATGAATTTTCAGAAACTAGTCCGCAAATTGCATTGACCTCAAGTCAAGTTGATTTTTTTCTTCCTGTTTTTCCAGGAGAGAAAGTGACTGTGGTTTCTGAAAAAGAAGTGTTTCGTTTTAATAAACTGAAATGTAACGTCAAGTTATATAATGAGAAGAATGAATTGGTTTGTCGTGGGAAAATCTCAGGAATGATAGCAGCGAATTAAATAGAACATGAAAAATAGAGTCGTCATTACAGGTTTAGGAGTCGTTGCACCAAATGGAGTAGGACTCGATGCGTTTTCAAAAGCCATTAAAAATGGTGAATCAGGAATTACGTTTCATCAACAATTAGCCGACTTAAATTTTTCTTGCCAAATTGGTGGAATGCCGCAAATTTCCGAAGAAAAGAAACTAGAGTATTTAACGCCTTTACAATTAAGAGGGTTTAATAGTTCAGGTATTTTGTATGGCTGTATGGCTGGAATTGACGCTTGGATAGACGCTGGGTTTGATGTTGATGCCAATAGTGAATTAGACTTTGATAGTGGAACGATTTTCGGAACAGGAACCTCTGGTGTTGAAAAATTTAGAGAAGCGATTTACAAACTCGATGATAAACAAGTCAAGCGTTTAGGAAGCACTGTTGTTGTTCAAACGATGGCTAGTGGCATTAGTGCGTTTCTTGGAGGAATTCTTGGATTAGGTAATCAGGTGACTACAAATTCTTCAGCATGTACCACAGGAACAGAAGCTATTTTAATGGGTTATGAACGTATTAAAAACGGACAAGCAAAACGGATGCTTGTTGGAAGTTGTAGTGATGATGGTCCATATATTTGGGGAGGGTTTGATGCTATGCGAGTGATGACTTACAAACATAATGAGACTCCAGAAAAAGGGTCAAGACCAATGTGTGAAAGTGCTTCTGGGTTTGTACCTGGAGCAGGAGCAGGTGCTTTAGTTTTAGAATCTCTAGAAAGTGCTTTAGATAGAAATGCAACAATTTATGCTGAGGTTTTAGGCGGAAATATCAACTCAGGAGGACAACGTGATGGCGGAACAATGACTGCTCCCAATGCAGAAGCTGTGCAACGTTGTATCAAAGACGCACTAAAAAACGCGAATATTTCAGCAAACGATATTGACACCATAAATGGTCATTTAACGGCAACCTCAAAAGATAGTTTGGAGATTGAAAATTGGACCAAAGCTTTGAACCGAAAAGGTGATAATTTTCCATATATTAACTCTTTAAAATCTATGGTTGGACATTGTTTAGCTGCAGCAGGAAGTATTGAATCTGTGGCAACCGTACTTCAGTTGAAAGAGCAATTTGTGTTTCCAAATATTAATTGTGAGAATGTGCACCCTGAAATTTTAGAACTAATTTCTGAAGAAAAAATATTAACCAAATCATTGAAAACCGACTTAAATATTGCTGCAAAAGCCAGTTTTGGTTTTGGCGATGTGAATGGTTGTATTATCTTTAAAAGATATAATTAAGCTATGACAAACGACGAATTAATTGCTAAATTAAAAACCATTATTCAACCTTATATTCAGGATGAAAAAGCGTTTAATAATTTATCTGAAGAGACTGATTTCATTAACGATTTAAAGATAAATTCTGCTAATCTAGTAGATGTGATTTTAGATGTAGAAGACGAATTTGATATTAGAATTGAGAACGATGACATGGAAAAAATGACGTCTGTAAAAGCAGCCATGGAAATCGTAAATGAAAAATTAGCTGCAAAATGATAGGCAATGATATTGTCGATTTAAAGCACAGTGCTTACAATTGGAAGCGTCCTCGGTTTTTAGATAAAGTCTTCACTAAAAATGAACAAGCGCTTATTTTTTCTTCGGAAAATAAACATGAAACTTTTTGGTTGCTTTGGAGTATGAAAGAGGCTGCTTATAAAATTCATGTACAACAATTTGGTGAGCGTTTTTTTAACCCTAAACGGTTGGTGTGTGAGCTTTTTTCTGATCTGTCTACCGAAAAGGTAGAAGTTAAAGGAACAGTGAACATAGATAACAATAGCTATTTAACAACATCTACAATTACTGAAGATTATGTGTATACGATTGCAACATTGAGTGCTTCTAAAACAAAACAGAGTTCAATTTTTAAAGCCGAAATATCATCGCATTGCATTCAAAGTGATGTGTTAAAAAGAGCACTACTCAAATCTATTTCTAAAACGCAACAATTACCACTTCAAGATTTGAATATTAAAAAAACGGTTACTGGTGTTCCTGAATTATTTTGTGTTGATTCTAAACTACTTATGTCTTTTTCTCTAACACATTGCGGACGGTTTTTTGGGTTTGTGTATTAGATGAATTTAAAAAGCAGACCAACCGAAGTCAGCCCACTTTTTCCCTTTCTAAGGTATACTTAAAATAGCCAACCAATTATAGTGATGGCTCCAACAAGAATTGACATTAAAATGAAGATTAAAACACCTATAAAGATGTATTTTACTAATAGATCTTTCCAAGTTTCTTTATATTCAATATCTGGCTCAATTTTAGTTTTTGATTGTTGAAATAACTCAACATATTCGAAACAAAATTCTGAATTTTTAGATAACCATTCTTCTGGTATCGTAAAGAATTCCTTTTTATTTTCTTTAAATTCTCTTTCGTCAATTTCCAAACTAACTTCAAGAAGGTTAGCAGCATAAAGCCTCAATCCTTCTTTATTTGCTTTAATATTCGATTCATCTCTACCAACTCCATATTGAAAAAATCCAAAATACGCGGTTGCTTCAGAGTTTGATTCTTTCAATCGTTGGATTGTAGTATTTATTTCTTGAGTATTCATTTCTTATAATTTTAATCACTTTTTATTAAGCTCCATCAGAATCCCTCAAACTGATGGAGCACTACTACAAAGTTTAGGTAATTGAAATTACACTTCGACTGGCGCTGACAGCGAACTGTCAATTACATTGCAAATATTTAACACTATTACGCAATCTTTTTGAGTAGTTTTTTTATTCTTAATTAGTTTAATATGTTTCTGAAATCGAATATTTATGAATTCCTTAATTGGAAATAAACATTTATAAATAAATTCAGAATGACGTTAATAATTATCGAGCTCGCGTAAGCGATTGTAGCATTGTTGAAGCTCCTCGAAGAGAGCGACTGCGAAAAGCGCGACCCTCTGTAGTTTTTTAACGAATGAGGGTGACGCCCGAAAATTACTTATTCTTAAATGGAGCTTCCCATGTTTTTAAACTCATAATATTTTTGACTTCCTCGTAGCTTAATGGGTAAAAATCGTGACAATCTACACCTACATCAAAACTATTCATCGTTGGGTCGTCTTTTAGAGTGCCATGTGAATGACCGTACAAATGCCATGTGCCTCTAAAGCTTGATCGCCAAACTCGCATAGCGTAATGCATGAGCATGATTTTTTGCTTACCGTTAGGTGCATCTGCATCATTTACGTTGAGCTCGAAGTAATCTTTAATCCACTCAAATCGGTTGGGATTTGCTTGAGCAGCTCCTTCGTGATTGCCACGTATTAAAAATATTTTTCCGTTTAATTGCTCAAGAATGTCTCGCATTCGTTCTGCTTTACAGAGTCCGAAATCGCCCAAATGGTATACCTTATCGTGCTTATTAATACGACTGTTCCATCGTTTTATGAGTTCTTGATCCATTTCTTCTACACTACCAAATGGACGATTGGTGAATTTTATAATATTCTCATGACCAAAGTGATGGTCTGAAGTGAAATATATGTGTCTTGTTTTATTCATGTTTTCTAAATTCCATCAAAGCAGGAATTTCTTGTTTAAAACCAACAAGGTTTTTAAATACCTTGTTGGTTGGTTATTTTTTATTCTTTTTCTGCTTCCTTTTCTTCTTCTTTTTAGATTTGGAAGACTTCTTTTTATTTGGTTTCAACTTGTTTTTGACTCTGTTCATTTCAGAATCAATAAACGAAGTAAAACCGTTGTTATAAACGAACAACTTTGCTTTCTTAAAAGTTTTTAATGCTTTTTTATACGCTTTTTGACATTCAAAAAGTTGAGCTTGTAATACTAAAAGCTCACCTTTCCCAACAGCTTTTACTGTGTGAGCAAAATCTATTAGTTTTTGTGCTTCGTTGAAATCGTGATTCCAAATTAAAACCAAGATGTACTTTGGATAGACTTTTATAAAATCTATTTTATTTGCTAATGCCTCAGCAAAATAGTACTTGGCTTTTTCGTAA
The DNA here is from genome assembly GCF_038900375.1 of Psychroserpens sp. AS72. Taxonomy (NCBI): domain Bacteria; kingdom Pseudomonadati; phylum Bacteroidota; class Flavobacteriia; order Flavobacteriales; family Flavobacteriaceae; genus Psychroserpens; species Psychroserpens sp. AS72. The sequence continues at coordinate 194,636 of NZ_JBBMRC010000005.1, forward strand.
TCTCCAAACTGCTCTGCTTGCAAACGTCCCATGAGATATAGTGCGTAGGCATTATTACTCTCGTATGACAAAGCGTAGTTTAGGTTTTCTACGGTTTCTTCTAATTCGTATGGATAAGCATCTATGGCTTTTAACACGTAGTTGTTTAACAAATTCGTGTCCATTGTTTTTTATTTTAATAATTTGTTTTGCGACACTTCGACTTTGCTTAGTGACCGCTTTTGTGCAAAAATAAATTCGCTTAAGCTCAATTGATGAACTTTATATTCTAACTGTTTTGGAGGAGGTTTAACCGAACTGGTTAAGAATGATGTCTTGAAATAAATTCAGGATAAAAAAAATCCGAAACAGTGTTTTACTTGCTTCGGATCTTTCATTTATAATTTTGAAAAGTTTATCTAACGATAATCACGAAGCATCACAAAAGGTGGTATTCCTTTTGGATCGTTTTGATATGTTATAAATAAACTCATAGTTTTTAATTTTTAATTCAACTTCTGTTTGTTGTAATGTGGTTGAAATGCGTTGCAAAGATTTACATTTATTTTTGACTTTTCAAAATTTATTTTTCTTTTTACAGAAAATGGGCTGCCATAATACGAAGTATTATATTTTTTTGAAAAAAGCAAATATTTTTTCAGACGCTTTCAAAAAGTTGTTTAATTAGAGATTTTTAAGAAGATGTTTTCATCATTATTTAGATGATATTTACTTTCAAAAAATACCTTTTCACCATCTAAATTTGCTTCAATTAAATAGTAATTGCCTTTAAAAAAACTTGTAATTACAGTTGCTTTTAAATTAGATTTTTCAACAATTTTTAATTGATGTGCATAAATAATTGTGTCATTTATGATATTAAATTCTCCAAAAAAAGATGCGATTAATGACGTACTTGGGTTTTGAAATAAAGCTTTTGGAGTATCGTAAGCTTCTATTTTATTATTGTTTAATACCATCATTTGATCTGCAAATCCCAACACATCTTCTTTGTCGTGTGTTGCCACGATACAAGTGATATTTTTATCTTTTAGATACTTAAAAACATTACGTCTAAGGGATTGTTTTTTGAAATTATCTATGTGACTAAATGGTTCGTCTAGTAAAATAATTTCAGGTTGTTTTGCTAATGCTCTTGCCAAAGCCACACGTTGTTTTTGTCCGCCAGATAATGTTTTGACTTTTATTTTAGCAAACGCTGAGAGTTCAACGACTTCTAATAATTCTGCTGTGCGTTCTTTTTTTTCCTTAGGAAAAAAATTTGAGAGAAACTTTCCAATATTTTCTTCTACGGAAATAAAAGGCATTAGGTCAAATTCTTGAGCCACATATTTCATAAAATCGTAACCTACAACGAGATTATGTTTTGGACCAAGGACTTCGAGGTCTTTCCAGTGGATATTTCCGAAGTTAAGATCATACTCACCATACAATAGTTTTAAAAGCGTACTTTTTCCAGAACCACTTTCTCCAATAATTGCTAGGTGTTCACCTTGCTCAACTTTAAAAGAAAGATCTTTTAAAACAGGTGTTTTGTTATAAGAAAAGGAGAGGTTATTGACGTTTAGCATGTGATAAATATAAAAAGACCTACAAAGTTATAGAAACCTTGCAGGTCTGAGTGTTTTCTTTAATTCTAAATTATCCTTTTACTTTCTCTTTAGTATCACTTGGTAATACTTCAAATCCCATGTTATAAAGCGTAAATCCAAAAATATCTGCATACTGCTCAATAGTTTTAGAGACTGGAGTTCCTGCACCATGACCAGCATCTGTCTCAATACGAATCAATGTTGGATTATTTCCAGTTTGTTTTGCTTGTAACTCTGCAGCAAATTTAAAACTGTGAGCAGGTACAACTCTATCATCATGATCTCCTGTGGTTACCATAGTTGCAGGATATTCTACACCTTCCTTTACATTATGTACTGGAGAGTAACCTTTAAGATAATCAAACATTTCTTTGTTATCGTCTGCTGTACCATAATCATAAGCCCAACCAGCTCCTGCTGTGAACGTATGATATCTTAGCATGTCTAAAACACCAACTGCTGGCAATGCTACTTTCATTAAATCTGGACGTTGTGTCATTGTTGCTCCAACCAATAAACCTCCATTTGATCCACCTTTAATGGCTAAATAATCACTGGATGTGTAATTCTCTGCAATTAAATATTCTGCAGCTGCTATGAAATCATCAAATACGTTTTGTTTCTTAAGTTGCGTTCCTGCATTATGCCATGCTTTTCCATATTCTCCACCACCTCTAAGGTTAGGAACTGCATAAACACCACCTTGTTCCATCCAAACTGCGTTAGCGATGCTAAATGAAGGCGTTAAGCTAACATTGAATCCACCATAACCGTAAAGAATGGTTGGATTTTTACCGTTGAGTTTTAATCCTTTTTTGTGCGTAATAATCATAGGTACTTTTGTACCATCTTTTGATGTGTAGAAAACTTGTTTACTTTCGTAATCTTCTGGATTAAAATCGATATCTGGTTTTACAAAGATTTCTGAAGTTCCATTTTTAATATCGTATTTATAGATACTTCCAGGAGTTACGTAGTTTGTGAATGAATAATATAACTCTGTGTCTTCTTTTTTAGCGCCAAATCCGCCAGCACTACCAACACCAGGTAATTTTACTTCTCTTACTAATTTCCCGTTATAATCATATTGCATTACTTTAGAAACAGCGTCTACCATGTATTCTGCAAAGATATAGCCGCCACCTGTTGATGGACTCAAGACATTTTTGGTCTCTGGAATAAAATCTACCCAATTTTCCGGACTTGGATTTGAAGCGTCTACAGTGACAATTTTCTTATTTGGAGCATTCAGGTTAGTTACCATGTATAATTTACTACCAACATTTTCAATTGGGTACGTGTCACTATCAGTATGATCTAAAATAGTCACCAAAGGACTATTTGGTTTTGTTAAGTCTTTTAAAAATAATTTATTTCCTGAAGTTGATACACTTGCAGTAATTATTAGATAGTTGTCATCTTCTGAAACATTACCACCAGCATAACGATGTTTTTCGGCAGGTGTACCTCCAAAAATAACAGGATCATTCTTTTGAGACGTTCCTAATTTGTGATAATACACTTTATGTTGATCTGTTTTAGCAGAGAGCTCACTTCCTTCAGGTTTGTCATAGCTTGAATAGTAGAAACCTTCGTTTTTATACCATGACATTCCGCTAAATTTCACATCAATTAATGTGTCTTCTATGATTTCTTTAGTTTCGGCATTCATGATAAGAATTTTTCTCCAATCACTTCCTCCTTCGGAAATAGCATACGCCAAGGTTTTGCCATCTTTTGAAAAACTTGCACCACCAAGCGAGATGGTACCATCTTCTGTGAACGTGTTAGGATCTAAGAAAACTTCAGCAGATTTTGGGTCTTGACCTGTTTTGTATCTATAAATGACGTATTGGTTTTGGAGTCCGTCATTTTTATAGAAATAAGTATAATCTCCTTCTTTAAATGGAGCGCCTACTTTTTCGTAATTCCATAGTTTAGAAAGACGTTCTTTTAATTCTTCACGATAAGGGATATTGTCTAAATAGCCATATGTAGATTCGTTTTGAGCTTTGACCCAGTTTTCGGTTTCGCTACTTTTATCATCTTCTAGCCAACGGTATGGATCTTTAACTTGCGTTCCGAAGTAATCGGTAATAGTATCTACTTTTTTAGTTTCTGGATAGTTTACCACAATATCTCTTTTTTGTTCTTTAGCCTCTTCTTTACATGCAGTAAATGCTAGCATTGCTAATATTATAAATGAAATGTTTTTCATAATTATACTTAATGATTAGTTGTGCTCTCAAAAATAAACAAAAAAGCCTCTACAAATGAATGCAGAGGCTTTTTTAAGATATTGTTATGAGCTTTATTGTTTAATAAACTTCTGACTTTTAATTTTGTTACCAGATACAATTCTTAAAATGTAATTTCCAGTATTTAGAGTACTTACATCAATCGTATTTTGGTTTAGTTTAGAATTCATAACACGTCTACCATTGATATCAAAAATTGTGAAAATTGCATCTTGTAAGTTTTCAGTACTTGATATATTTAGCTCATTTATTGTTGGATTAGGATAAATTACCAAATCATTTACAAATGAATTTTCTAAAGTAAGTGTTGCACCTTCAACAACCTCAATAGGTGTGTTAATAGCTGGATCAGTAATAACGTCAATTACTCCAGATGGCCAGTAAATTGTAATATTATCAATTTCAGTTTCTGATCCAATTCCGAAGTGCGTATTTAAAGTACTCATGTATTCAAAACCTTCTCCACTTCTTACATCTCTAATTTGAGAACCATTGCTTGTTGTAATTACAACTCTTGCACCAATACCATCAATATTACTAATGACACCAACTGTGTTTATTGTAATCCAATTATTTGGTGTAGTAAGGTTCCAATAGATAGTACCATTATAATAAGCATCTAAAAAGCCATCATTATTTAAATCTCCAATTGAACCGTTTTTATAATTTAATTGGTTAGAATCAGCATCCTCAAAGGTTAAATCACCTTTTCCGTAGAGAATTGTTCCATTACAAAGAATATCTAAGTAACCATCGTTATCAATATCGTGACTTATATTTTCATGACCTGTTGGAGCTACACTTACACCAGAACCTGAAGTTACATCTACAAAACTTCCGTTTCCATCATTTCTGATAAGTTTGTGATTTCCTGAACTTGCACCAACGAATAAATCCATATCTCCATCATTATCATAATCTCCCCAAGAAGAAGACCAAGTTTGCATTGGATCATCTAATTGTAATATCGCTGAATTTTCTGTGTATGTACCATCACCATTATTGGTTAACATAATATTTCTTCTTCTGTCTGTTTCACCACCACATTTAGCAATAAACATATCCATATCTCTATCATTATCATAATCAATCCAAATAGATCCATAATTACCACCTGAAGAATAATCACCTAAATTTACAGGAGCATCAGGAGTTACACTAGATTGATAGTATGTTAAATCACCACTACCATTATTGATAAAGTATACATTTGGTGCTACATCATGACAAACGAAAGCATCTAAATGGCCATCATTGTTTATATCTATAAAATTTGAACGTTGAGAAAAAACATATTCTGTTGTTGATGTTTGTACAAAGCCTGTACCATCACTATTTGATTTCATAAAAGTAACTCCACTACCAGCACCATATAATAAATCTGTATGACCATTTCTATCATAATCTGCTGCTGCCATACTCCAACCTGGTAAATAATCTGCATTAGGTGTAGGAATATTAACTTCGTTAAATCCACCAGTTGCTAATTGATAATGAACATTTACATTATTTGAAGATGCAGAAACGATATCATCTAAATGATCACCATTCATGTCTACAACTGTTAAATCATAATTTCCAATTGACATTGCTTGCGTTGAAAAATTAACACGAGAGTCAACTAAAGTCGTAAAAGTTAAAGGCCCTATCCAATTACTATAATCTGAACCACCACAATAGCCTCTTACAAAAACTTCATAAGATGTTGATGATGATAAACCAGAAAGAGGATAAGGATTATTGGACGATGTATTTGTTCCAGAACCAGAAGGCACTCCAGAACCTGGAGCTTGTACTACAATCTCCCAACTAGTCTCTGTACTACCTTGTTGCCAGTATACATTAGCAGTATTTGTATTAATATTAGATACGCTTAAATCAGTAATGTTAGGACAAGCTGGAGGTATTTGTGAACTTATTGTTGGTGAGTTAAAACAAAAACCGTAACCCCAAATATTGTTATCATCATAAGAAATTCTATATCTAAAATTGCTTAATTGATTTGCTGTAAATGTTGAAATATTTAAAGCTGTAGAACTATAATTTTCGTATGATCCAGAACAAAAATTATTTGTCGGTGGATTTGATGTTCCTGATAATTCATTTCCCCAATCTTCCCATACACCAGAATCTGCATTCCAGTATTGAAGCATTAAAATTTCACCAAAATCATGAAAGACATAACTGGCTCCAACAGAAATCCAAGTTTCATTGGCATTATATGCTGCTGTTAAATTTATAACAGGAGATTCTGCTGCAATATCATCGTCATGACCATTTTGAGCATCATCATCATCATAAGCAAAGTTAGTGCTTGTTGTTGGGTTTGCTTCAAATACATCAGTAGATGTTAAATAATTTCCAGTAATAGACCAATTTGAGTTGGGCCAACTTGCTGGTTGATTTAAGGTTTGAGAAAAGCTAAAAAATGCACTAAATAAAAACAGTAAGAGGGTAATTTTTTTCATAGTTGGAATAATTAAAGTGTATAAAAGTAATAAAAAAGCCTCTAAATCATCAATTTAAAGGCTTCAATATTTAATATTTGATAAATTTTTGACTTTTTATTGAGCTTCCTGATACAATTCTTAATATATAATTACCAGGTGATAGCTTTGAAATATCTATTGATGACTCTTTAAGTTTGGAGTTCATAACTCTTTTACCTGTAATGTCAAAGATTGTATAAATCATAGAGTCATTTAGTTCTAATGAACTAATATTTAAGATGTCTTTTGCTGGGTTAGGATAAATGACTAATTCATTAGTTAGAGAATTTTCTAAACTTAATGTGTCACCTTCAATAATTTCTAAAGCACCATTAATTGTAGGATTATTAACAGTATCAATAATACCAGAAGGCCAATAAATTACAACGCTATTAATAGTTGCGTCTGAACCAATACCTATATGTGTGTTTAGTGAATTCATATATCTAAAGCCATCACCACTCTTTACATCTCTAATTTTGATACCAGATGGAGTATGTACTTCAACACGTGCACCAATACCGTGTATATTACTAACAGTTCCAATAGTATGTATTTTAATCCAGTTGTTATTGCTTTCTGCATTATTTAAATAAATAGAACCTGAATTAAACGAATCGATATAACCATCATTATTTAAATCACCATAAGCTCCAGAACCAGGAAAAACACTTGTGTAGACATTAAATGTCATATCACCTTTTCCAAATAGAATGTTACCACCAGAGACTAAATCTAAATGCCCATCATTATCAAAATCAAAAGTTACTGTTTCTGTTGAGTTACTCGTTAACACATTAATACCAGATCCTGTAGTTATATCTGTAAATATGCCGTTATCATTTCTCATAAGTTTATGATCTCCAGCACTAGCTCCTATAAAAACATCCATATCACCATCACTATCAAAATCTCCCCAAGCAGCAGACCAAGTTTGCATAGGATCTGCTAAACCAATGGCTAAAGCGTTTTCTGTGTAATTTTCATTTCCATCATTTGTGTGCATTTGATTAACTCGACGAGCAGTTTCTCCACCACACTTAGCGATAAATAAATCTAAATCTCTATCGTTGTCATAATCTATCCAAATAGATCCATAATTTCCACCAGATGAATAATCTCCTAATCCACCTTGGTTATAAGTGAAGTTACCATTACCATCATTTAGATAGTAAACGTTTGGTGCCACATCATGACAAACAAAAGCATCAAGATTACCATCATTATTTATATCTACAAAATTTGAACGTTGCGAGAAAATATCTTGTGGTCCAGAAATTTCAGTAAATCCAGTTCCTGAACTATTAGCTTTCATAAAAGTAACTCCACTACCTCCTCCATATAATAAATCTGTATAACCGTTTCTATCATAATCTGCCGCAGCTAAACTCCATGATGGAAGATAATCTGCACTTGGAGTTGTAATGTTTTTGGTCGTAAAACCAGCACCAATAGTTTGTTCTCTAATATTAACGTTAGTTGAAGAAATAGAAACCAAATCATCTAGGTGATCTCCATTCATATCTACAACAGCAATTTTATAATTTCCTGATGCACCAGAACTTTGTGCACTGAAAGTAACAGGAACCGCAGGAGGAGGTGTGTAATTTAAAGTTTCTAAGCAGAAAGCTACATCAGAGTTTGTTGCATAATCATAAATTTGTATGATTAACTCATCATTTATATTCCATCCATATACATTTTCAGTTACAAATGTATTTGAACAAGCAATCTGTGTTGTTCCTGTTGAATCCCAAACTACAATTCCAGGATCTCCTGGGCTTTCAGATGAGAAAAATAAGCCAGTATGCGTTGCGGTCCATGAAAAGAATTGATCATTTCCAGAAGGCGTACAAGACCCTTGAAGACCACTATCTGTTGTCCCATCGGTTGTAAAAGGTAAATAAAAACTTGGTGTAGAACAACCTGTTCCTTCAGGAGAAGGCGTAATTGGGATTGCACCACTAAAGACATCATTAGCTGGCTGCCCAAATGAAGGAATACAAAATGCTATCCCTATAATTGTTAATAAGAGTAATTTTGATTTCATAATTATAATAATTTTAATTTATTGACATTCTCCGCTAAGAGAATTTATCCATTCTTCAATTAATCTAACACCCTCTTCATGTTTGAGTGTTCTTCCAAGTAAAGGCATTCTATTTTGTTCTTCTATTGATGTGACTCTAAATCTCATGACAGAAGCTTCTAGGTTACCAGGTACCACTATATGAGATGTACCATCAATTTGCGTATCTGGTTGTACACATACACCTTTATTTGTGTCGTCTTCATTTTCATGAAAAGCAAAACGCATAGGTCTATATTCACAATAGCTTTCTTCTGAGTGGCAATGTGCACAATTGATATCTAAATATGAGCGCAATCTTAAATTCAAATCTAGAGTTTCGTCTTCCCAATTAACTGTTGAAATTATTGATGTTGGAAGATTATTTTCTAAATAACCAACATCAATCATTTTTTGTAATTGATTTGAAGTGCTACCATCAGGATAACTTAAATCTCTATTTAAATTTTGTGGTTTAGGTCCAATTGGTACAGGTGTACCAAATTTATTATGACAAGTAAAACACTCATTTCTTGATGGGACTCTGTATGAAACATTATTTGTTATTCCATTTTCTATCCATTCAATATCTTTAAAACTTCCAGCGTTTGTAAATGTTGCTTCTGTTTGTTCATCGTTCCAAACATATTTGGCAAAATCCCAACCATCAGCAGTCATATACATTAAACGGGTTTCTATAATAAACGTTGTATTGCTAGGTTGTACATTATCATAATAGAAATTCTTGATAAGTACAGATCCAACAGGAAAATCTAAAGGAGTAAAATCACTGTTGTAATTTGCTTTTGTCCCTTCTGGCATCCATATAAAACGTTTTTTGTGTGCGTAATCTGTAAATAATGTAGAGTTTAAGTCGTAAGGTAAAACACCCAGTACAGGATTTAAATCCTTCATCACACCACTAAAAAAATTATATTCTGAAAGTGTTGCATATGGTACTTCTCCCAATTCAAAATTTACAACAGGAGATACAGTTATATTTACTGTTCCATTTCCGCAGTTATCATTACCATCACATATTGTATACTGAAATGTATCACTACCAACAAAGTCTATATTTGGCGTGTATAAAATGACATCATCTGATGGGTTATTAGGTGTTGCATTAGGATCTAAAACTTGAGTTGTTCCGTTTTGAGATGCTAAAGCATTTAATAATCCACTACTAGGAACATTAGCATCATTAGCCAATACATCAATTGTAATAAAACTATTTTGTGAAACTTCTACAACATCAGAATTTGCATCGATTGTTATTGGTACATAATTATCGTCATCACTACAGGAAACAAGTCCTAGTGCTAACATTATCATGCTTAGGAATTTTAGGTAATTTCTTAACATTTATAGTAAAATTTGGATAGTAAATATAATTACAAACTAATTGTTAATATAATTAATTAGCTGTAATGTACTTTTTATCAGACAACAAGAGTTAATTTGTTTAAAAATCACATCTATTTATAAACACTTTTGTGTTCATGCTAATAAAACAACTTGTATAGAAAAAACCCTACCCAAAAAGTGAAGTATTTATAATAAATCTTGTTTTAATAAATGCTCTGCAATTTGAATCGTGTTTGTCGCTGCGCCTTTTCTAAGATTATCACTTACAACCCATAAATTTAGTGTGTTAGGTTGAGAACCGTCACGACGAATTCTTCCAACGAAAACGTCATCTTTTCCATTAGCATAAATTGGCATTGGATACGTGTTAACATCTATATTATCTTGTACAACAATTCCAGGAGATTCGTTTAAAATATGTCTTACTTCTACTAAATCAAAATCATTTTCAAATTCAACATTTATTGCTTCACTATGTCCTCCAGCTGTAGGAATTCTTACAGCAGTAGCGGTAACAGCAATAGTGCGATCATCTAATATTTTTTGGGTTTCTCTCACTAATTTCATCTCCTCTTTAGTATACCCATTATCTTCAAATACATCACAATGAGGAATTGCATTTTGGTGTATAGGGTAAGGATATGCCATTTCCCCTTTTACACCAGCCATTTCATTTTCTAACTGTCTAACGGCTTTTACACCAGTTCCTGTAATAGATTGGTAAGTTGATACAACAATACGTTTGATTTTGTATTTTTTATGAAGTGGTGCTAAAGCCACAACCATTTGTATCGTTGAGCAATTTGGATTTGCAATAATTTTATCTTCGGAAGTTAATTGAGCTGCATTAATCTCTGGAACAACAAGTCGTTTTGATTGATCCATTCTCCAAGCTGAAGAATTATCAATAACAGTAATACCAGCTTCGGCAAATTTTGGAGCCCATTCTAAAGAAGTGTCGCCTCCAGCTGAAAATAATGCAACATTAGGTTTCATATTAATAGCTGTTTGCATTCCAACCACTTTATAGTCCTTTCCTTTAAACGAAATTAATTTTCCAATTGAGCGCTCTGAAGCGACAGGAATTAATTCAGAAACAGGAAAATTACGTTCTGCTAGAACTTTAAGCATGACTTCGCCAACTAAACCAGTGGCACCAACTACAGCTACTTTCATAAGATGAAATTTTAAGGTATAAAATTATAGCTTTTATTAGATTAAACCATTTAAGAAACACACTTTTTTTGTTAAAAAAACACACTTCAAAATTAAGTTTATTGATTTCAATCTCTGGTTTATAAGAATTCAATAAAAAAACCGCTTCAGTTATGAAGCGGTTTAAGTTTAATTAAAATATATAATGTAGCGGTAAGCTATAAATCATTATTTTTTTAATGAATCTCTGATCTCTTTTAAAATATCAAGTTCAGATGGTCCTGCTGGAGCCGGAGCTTCAGGTGGAGTTTTTGTTTTGTTGTATGCTTTTACAATCATAAACAATACAAAACCAACAATGATTAAATTGATAATTGAATTAATCCATTTACCATACATAATAGCATTTTCTGGAGTTGTTACAGCACCATCAGCACCCATTACAGCTGGAGATAATACATGTTTCATGTCTGCGAAGTTTACTCCTCCTGCAAAATGACCAATTATTGGCATCATAACATCAGCAACAAAACCATTTACAACTAGTCCTACAGCACCTGCAAGAATAACAGCAACTGCTAAATCAATGACATTACCTGTCATTATAAAATTCTTAAATTCTTTAAACATAATTTTTAATATTTATTAGTTAGATAATAATAAGACACTAATGTAGTTAAAAAGTCACAGTTTTTTATGTAAAAAGTCTAATTATCTATAATTAAGCGTTTTACGCGCTGAGAGATTGCGGTTATAATTTCGTAGGATATCGTATTTGCTGTATGTGCAAATTGAGAAGCGTTAGGGTGATCACCAAAAATAATAACTTCATCACCTTCATTACAATCAATATCTGTAATATCCACCATTATCATATCCATACAAACGTTTCCAATAATAAAAGCTTTACTACCATTTATAGTGATAAACCCTTTTTTATTTCCATATTGTCTGCCAATTCCATCTGCATGACCAATTGGTATTGTAGCTGTTTTTTTTAAATCGTCACTTTTATAAGCTCTGTTATAACCTACGGTTTCTCCTTTTTTAATGGTATGAATTTGAGATATTATTGATTTTAATGTCGCAATTGGTTTTAGGTTTTTATCTTCTTCTTCGGAATTTCCATACCCATACAATCCAATCCCGCTTCTTACCATATCCAAATGTGCTTCTGGGTAATTTAGTATACCAGACGTATTAGCCAAATGAAGTATGGGCTTGTAGCCAATACGTTCTGTAAATGCATCTGAAATATGTTTAAAACGCTCAATCTGCTGTCTTGTAAAATCACGCTCTTTGAGATTCTCACTTTCAGCCAAATGTGAAAAAATAGATTTTACTTTAATTGTTGAAGTTTCCGTAGCTATTGAAACCACAGTATCCACATCATTCTCATCAAAACCTAATCTATTGAGTCCAGTATTAAATTTTATATGAACAGGGTAATTGTTTTGTTTTTCTTCGGAAGCTACTGTGATAAATTCGTTTAAAATTTTAGCGTTGTATAAACTAGGCTCTAAACAACGTTCAATTAAAATTTTAAAATTTATTGCTTGAGGATGAAGTACTAAAATGGGTGTTCTAATTCCAGCATCACGTAGTGCAACACCTTCACTTATATAGGCAACTGCAAAATAATCAACCTTTAAATCTTGTAAATATTTAGCAATCTCATCAGCATCACTACCGTAAGCAAATGCTTTGACAACTGCTAATACTTTAGTGTTGTTATTAAGTTTTGATTTAAGATACTCATAATTATGTTTGAGTGCTTTTAAATCTATTTCTAAAACAGTTTCTCTAGCTTTAGGCATTTGATTTGCTATCTTTATTTGGAATTTCTTGTGGATCATTAACCTTCATTTGAGGTAATTTTTCACGTAACATTGCCTTATAATATGCTGCGCGACTAAGCGGTTCATATTCATCAACTTCGCCTAATAAAACGAGCGCTTCACTAGATGCTTTTCTATAACTATATTGTGCTAGATTTCCTGTTCTTGTACAAACGGCATGAACTTTAGTGACATACTCAGCAGTAGCCATCAAATTTGGCATTGGTCCAAAAGGGTTGCCTTTAAAATCCATATCTAGTCCAGCTACAATAACACGAATTCCTTTATTTGCTAAATCATTACAAACTCTTACAATCTCATCATCAAAAAACTGAGCTTCATCAATCCCAACCACATCACAGCCATCTGCCAAAATAGGAATGTTAGCTGCAGCAGGAACAGGAGTAGATCTTATTTCGTTAGCATCGTGTGAGACAACCATCTCTTCATCATAGCGCACATCAACTGCAGGTTTAAAGATTTCCACTTTTTGTTTTGCGAATTGCGCGCGTTTGAGCCTGCGAATTAACTCTTCGGTTTTGCCAGAAAACATTGAGCCACATATGACTTCAATCCATCCAAATTGTTCTTTCTGATTTACTGTATTTTCGAGAAACATTTTGTAATTTTAACACTAAAACCAACTTAGTGTTCGTTTTGTATAAAGGTGAAGCAAATTTATTAAAAATCAAAAACCTAATCGGGAATAAAAAATAAAAAGTTATGAAGAAGAAGCTTGAAGCCGACCTAATAAGCATTGCACATAGAATTTTAAAGCTTAAAGGGAAAGAAGATGTCGTAAAATTACATGCTGAAGCTGGGATTTTATATGAAAAACTGAGTGTTTTAAAATTTGCCAACGAGAATTTTGAAGGCCATTTACCTACAATTGGAAACGATTCTTCCTTTTTTGGAATGCTAGATACTGCATTTAATAATAAAGTAAGTGATAATATTGAGCATGAGGACAAAATCTACGTCAATCTAGATGAGCATGAAGATGATGGGATTTATGAGCCAGTGATGGAGAAAATCAAAGATATGGTTGCGCAAATGCCAGAAGAAACTCATCAAATTGACGATATGGTTGCAACAGCTGTTGCAGATAAAGAAACACCTAAAACACATTTAGAAGATATTACTGCTGGTTTTGAGGATATTCCTGTATTTGAACCTGTTGATCAAGCCAATGAGAATTTTAGAAAGTCTCTAAATGATAAGCTTAAAAACGGTGGATTAAATATTGGACTCAATGATAAACTAGCCTTCATTAAACATCTATTTAATGGTAAAATTGAAGATTACGAACGTGTTTTGTCTCAATTAAATACGACCAATTCATTTAAAGAAGCATCACATCTTCTTAACGATATCGTAAAACCAGATTACAATAATTGGAAAGGTAAAGAAGAATTTGAAACTCGCTTTTTAGCAATTGTTGAAGGCAAGTTTGCGTAATTTCTGAACACTTTTTACTTCGGTCCAGATTGTATCGGGATTAATTTACTAGTAGTTTAAGTAGAGCCAACCAAACAATGGCTTTTCACCAATATTTAAATCTAATAAGTAAAAATATGTGCCAACAGGAAGTCGTTCTGATGTTGTTGGAATTCCTAAATTAGGCTTTCCATCCCAATCGTTTTGGTAATTATTACTTTCATAGATTTGAAGACCATATCTATTGTAAATCTTAATGTTATTTCCAGGAAAATCATCAATACATTCTATATAAAAGGTGTCATTGAGTCCGTCGTTATTTGGTGATAGTCCATCTGTGATATAGAAACAGTTTTCTACAATAACTTCAGCATTATCCATATTATTGGTTGTATCTCTATCTGGTTCATTTACAGAATTAAGTAATGCTACATTTAGCAACTCCGTACTTGATGTTATTTGAGCAACAATAGTTAACGTTTCAGATTGGTTACTTGATAGCGCATCAATTGTCCATATCAATGATGTATTATCAAAAAGTCCTGCGGAAACGGATGCAGATATAAAATTCATCCCACTAGGAAACACATCTAAAATTTCAATTTCAGTTGCTTCTGTAGTTCCAAGATTTGTTGCTATAATTTGAAACGTCACTTGATCTCCTATAGTAGCTTCCTGAGGAGACACATTTTTAATGATTTCGATGTCAACATCAGATCCATCATCTAAAACAATAAGTGTTGCATTAGTTTGAGAGGTGTCTATATTATTTTGATCTTCAAAATTATTAGTATCGTTGAGGTAAATGCCAGGAACATTTGAAGTCACACTAACACTAAAAGTACATGACGCTACACCTTCCGGAAATGTCAAATTTGAAACTCCAGCAAAATTATCACCACTATTGCCTATAAAAGTTGCAGTGCAGCCATTTTGTGTGACCCATTGCGGTTGTGAAGTAACTGTTATTTCCGAAGGAAACACATCTGTAAATGAAATGTTACTTTGTGACGAATTATCAGACAAATTATTAACTGTAAATGTCAATGTACTCTCTTCTCCAATTGTAATTGTAGTTGGATTGTAACTTTTTATTAATGTAGGAGCAACCACTTGTACATTACTAATAGAGGTATTGGTTTCTGGTGACACTTCCCGATTATCATTTTCATCTGGAGTAGCAATAGCAATATTGTTGTAAGCACCTCCAAAATTTGGTGCAGAAACAGGGATTCTAATCCTTATAGTTGAGCCAGCATCCATATTATTAATAGTTCCAGTGACATTATTATTGATGAAATCCAGATTAGAAATGCAAGTTGCATTTCCGTCGGTAACCACACAAGTAGGTGTGCCTGTAATTGTAAATACGTCATTTACGGTATCTTCAAAGTCGATATTTATAGCATTTGAGCTGTTTTCACTATTTGTAATATCTATAATCCAATCAAAAGTTTGATTGACGTTGACTTGAGTAAACTCAGGAAAAGTTTGAACCACCAAATCAACACAAGGTGCAAAAAAGGTGACGACTTCTGCTTTGTTATCACTTAAGTCATTTTCCACATTACTATTTGCATTACTAACAAATACAGCATTATTTACAGGAATTGGATTTACTGAACAGTCGGTATCCCAAAGCACAGTGATCTCAAAAGTAACAGAGCTATTTGCTGGCAAACTCCAATTATCTTCTGGTAAAATTTCCCAAAACATATCTGGTTCTCCACCTTGAGGAATGCCATCAAATTCTACACCAATATTAGTATTTAGAATCTCAAAACAAGATGCAGTTCCAGTTGTAGAGACACAATTCACAGATATTAATGTTCCTGTAAATGGAACGGTTCCTGGTCCAGGAATATACTCTTCTAGCGCTATAACTGTATCTAAATCACTTGGGTTGTTAACGGTTATTTCATAAGTGACTTCTCCCAATTCTATTGGGTTTTGTGAAGTTCCACCATTAGGTAATTCTGGATTTATTTGTGTTTTTGTTACATTAAGATTTACAGTTTCACAAGCAGAAGTTGCAGGTAATAACACATAATCGTTTTGAGTATTATTTGTAATATTAGAATCTAAAATATCTGATTCTAATACATTAATACCACTTCTAATGAGTGCTTGGTTGGGCTCAGTACTTGGAGAGCAAGCTGGTTCAATAAAAACTACTATTGTTCTCACAGTAACAGTTGCATCTACTGGCATTATAAAAGCATCGCTTACCCAAAAAATGTCATTGATGCTGATATTAATATCATCACAAGAAATAGTTCCTGTTGTTCCAATACACTCCACAGATAAAATATTCCATTGTATTGTAGGAGCTAAATTTTGCAGGAAAAATGAAACACTTGCATCTAATGGTCCATTGTTGCAAATGGTAGTTTCAAAGGTGACTTCTTCGTTCCAATTGACTAAAGTTAGAGGGTCTGGATCTGTTTGTATCGTGTCTATGCAAACATCTGTGGTTTGGCACAACTCAGATTCTAAAAGATTTGTAACTACTGGATTAGAAAGACTATTACCAGAATTAGTATGATCCAAAGTGATTTCTACTCTGCTTTGTACATTTATTGGATTTAATTCTATAGCACAAGATGGGTCTAAAAATTGATATACAACTTCAAAAGTAATAGATCCACCTGCAGTATAAACATGTGGTGTCAAATAGGTTAACAGATTTACAGTTGCGCTTAACAAAACAGGATTTCCAGATATACCAGTAACATTTGGACATTGTGTGCCATTTGTTGCCTCTATACATTCCACAGATAAAAGTTGAACATTAGGTCGACCGTAATCTAAATCGGTCAACAACGTTAATCGTGATTCTATAGCTTCTACAGGGAAATCTATATCACTATTATTAGTAATTGTAAATCGATAGGTCACAGGAGAATTCCATGATGGTATTGGTGTTCCTGTTGTAGGAGAAATTTGTTCATGAGTGACAGAAAAGTTGATGTCAATATCAATTACATCAATTGAAATTAAAGATTGGTTATTGCTAGTATTTGAATCAGTTGTTCCGTTTGGTGGAGAGATTATCGCGTTTATAGCAATACCACCAACCGATGATGGCGCAGTAACTTCAATTTTTATCTCTACGCTAGAATCTGTTGGTAGGTTAGCAACCGTTCCTGTTAATACATTTGCTGCGGAAAGATTAAAACCACCAGCATTAGACGCACCACCTGTATTATTTTGAGAGTTGATATTTGTTAGTGTTAGGTTTTGCAAATCTTCATCCATAGTAATTTCAAAAGATGCATTGCTAACTGGATTTCCAGAATTTATAATTGTTACGATATATTGAAAATCTGCAAAAATCTCAATTTGAGAAATATCTGTACTTGCTGTACTTTGCGCTTGAGCAACAATAGACAAATCTGTTGTTTGTGCGTTTAGTTGCGCACAGCAGAGGAAGAAAAATATAAAGCGGATAAATTTTTCGATCATAAAACGTTAGGTTTTTATAAAGATGCTAAAAAAACTGAATGGTTGCGTCAAATAATTGAAAACATTGTAAATTTGAAATGAAATCTCTTACCAATGAGCAAACTTTTTATTGTACCAACACCTATCGGAAATTTAAAAGACATGACTTTTCGTGCTGTTGAAGTTTTAAAGGACGTCGATTTAATTTTAGCTGAAGACACTCGTACCTCAGGAAAGCTCCTGAAACATTATGAGATTAATACACAAATGCAAAGCCATCATATGCATAATGAGCATAAAATGGTTGATAATTTAGTCCAAAAATTAAAAAGCGGAATTGCAATTGCACTTATAAGTGATGCAGGAACTCCAGCCATTTCAGATCCTGGATTTCTATTAACTAGAGCATGTGTTGAAAATAATATAGAGGTAGATTGTTTACCTGGAGCAACAGCATTTGTTCCAGCATTAGTAAATTCTGGATTGCCAAATGATAAATTTGTGTTTGAAGGTTTTCTACCAGTAAAAAAAGGACGACAAACACGATTAAAATTACTTTCCGAAGAAACCCGAACAATCATTTTTTATGAAAGTCCGCACAAACTCATAAAAACATTAACTCATTTTTGCGATTATTTTGGAGAGGAACGTCCTGTTTCAGTATCTAGAGAATTAACAAAGTTGTATGAAGAAACAGTAAGAGGCACTGCGAAAGAAGTTATGGAGCATTACACTAATAAACCACCAAAAGGTGAGATTGTGATTATTGTTGGAGGGAAGCCTTCAAAGGGTAATTAATTATTGTCATTCAGAACGAAGTGAAGAATCTCTTTCCTTTTATGAAAGATTCTTCAGTCGTTTCCTCCTTCTGAATGATAAAACACACTTTAGTAATGGAAAAACTATTACACGATATTAGACAATGCAAAATCTGCGAAGCGCATTTAACTCTTGGTCCACGACCAATTGTAACAGGTCATCCAGATTCTAAAATTGTGATTATTGGTCAAGCGCCTGGGACAAAAGTACATGCTTCGGGATTTCCTTGGGATGATGCAAGCGGAAAACAATTGCGTAAATGGTTAGGTGTTGCAGATGAGGTTTTTTATGACGAGACTAAATTTGCCATTATACCAATGGGATTTTGCTATCCAGGAAAAGGAAAAAGTGGCGATTTACCACCACGAAAAGAATGTGCGCCTCAATGGCACCAACCTTTATTTGATCACATGAAACAAGTAGAATTGGTTATTTTAATTGGGATGTATGCGCAAAAGCAGTATCTAAAAGAACAAGCCAAACGCACATTAACGGAAACTGTTGCGAACTATAAAGACTACTTACCTCAATATTTTACGTTGCCACATCCTAGTCCGAGAAATCGGTTTTGGTTGACTAAGAATCCTTGGTTTGAGGAGGCTGTTTTGCCAGAATTGAAAAGTATTATTCATAAAATATTGTAAGGAGTGGTGTGAAAAACTCACCTGAACCACAAGATTGGTCATAAAACTTTGTACAAGATGGATGATCAATTAAGATATCAATCAACTTTTTTGATTCCTTCTTTTTAAATCATTCCAAAAGTTGGATCTTTTTTCATAATTACCTATTGCGTTAATCTTTGAATTATCCATTTTTTCAAATTGTTTAATTCTTTTTCTTTTTTCTTTTTCCTTAACAAGTGTTCTTATGATTAAACCAATAGAACAAATTGCTGAACTAATAATGATGTACCAATTATCCATCTTTTGATATTTAAAGCTAAAGTAAACAAGACCTCCAAATTGATTTAAGACATGAAATTTATTATTAACTTTTGATTAAGGGGTGAATATATATCAAGAAGTCACATATTAAAAGGACATTATTTAATATATTGATAATCAGCAACTTGTAAATTAAATTTTATTTTTGGTTCAAAATTATCAATATTTTTGTTGCATTTAAGAATGTGAAAACAAAAAAAATTTAATTTCCGAGGTATCGAAAATGAGAGATTTTAAACACATACCTAAAGGGGTTTAAAAACCTTTAGGGATAATCGTGAAGAAGTATTGAGTTCCGTTATGAACGACATTTTTGTAGAATAATTTGGAAAAGCTATAAAATTAAAAAAACCTCCCATTTCCGAAGTAACGAAAATGAAGAGGTTTCAAACAACAATTAAAAATCAACCAACCATTAATTCAAAATTTCAATTGCGTTTCCTTTAATCCATGTTTTAAATTCATCACCATAATAAGGATACACTGTACTTGCAGGAGCTTTATAAGTGCCAGCAATATCTGCTTTAAGATCTAAACGAATTGTTTTGCTTTCGTTTGCTGCAAATGATCTCCAATACAAGACTAAATAGTTATCAAAAACCTCATAGTAAGCTACTTTTTCTTCTTCTAAAATGGCTTTTAATTGCCAAGGTTGTGTAGTTGTTCCTGATGGGATTCCAATAATAGACGTCACCATACCTAAACCATCATTTTTTAAATTAGTCACTTCAATCGTCATACTCACATTGTCACCAACATTATGATTTGTATCTGCAATACTGGTTTTTAAATCTAGAAAAACATCTTTTGAGGAATCTGGCGTATAACTATCCCAACCAATCACCAAACTATATGGGAATGTTGTGTTTTTGTTATTGAAATTAATCGCTACTTTTTGTGTTCCTTGTTTTAAATAAGCACCTAAGCCATCTATCGTGATTTTGCCATTATTGGTCATTTTTAGTTTTGATGTTAATGAGTTGCCATTAATAATTAGTTCTACGGAATCATTGTCTGTAATCATCATCTTTTTTTGTTGCTGTGTATAAGCAATCAATGCTTTTAAAGCCATAGCTGTAGACTGAGTAGAACCAAATCGATTGTTACTTCTTTTACTGATGAGGTGTTCAATACCATTTGCGATTAACGTAGGATTAGACGCGTTTTCTCTTAGCAAGGCTAATACTGTGAAAGCTGTAGTTTCTATGTTTTTAGCATTTCCGTAGGACCTCGTAATTGTTTGCTCAACAGGTAAGTTTTCAAAACCAAATTTAGAAATGGAGCTTTTAATTTCTTTTAAAAGCAGTTGTGCATTTTTAGTTTTACCTAAATTATAACTCGCTAACGTTAGCATTGCCATTTTATACGTATCCTTACTTTTTAAGGCGTCATTAAAAGCAGTTTCATATTCTAAATCTATATTTGCGTCACCACCAGATTCACTAATTGCATACACGATATAAGCATTGGCAACATCTACAGGAGAACTTGCAAAACTATCATACCCTTTTTTGCTTTTAAGGAAACCACCTTTACCATCTTTTCTGCTCATGAGCCAATCGACGGTTCTATCAATCATTTTTTGGTCAACACCATCGTAAATGGTTTTCATTTCTGTGAATTCTAAAACTCCGTAGGCGGTTAAAGTTTCGTGAGGAGGTGTTTTTCCAAACCATTCAAACCCGTTTTCTGCGGTTTCAAAACTAATGAGTCGTTTGTAGCCTTTTTGAATATAATCAAGTGCTTTAGCTTCAATTTCCGGATTACTTTTGCCAGATTCTTTGAGATATTGGAGCACCATAATATTTGGATATGTTGACGACGAGGTTTGTTCAAAACAACCATGAGGTTCGCGGATTAGAGATTCTATACCATCCATAACATCACCAATAATATCTGTGTAAATATTAAACTCAGCATGAAGACTTCTATCAACAACACTATTAATATCAAATTCAACAGTTTTGGATTTAGATCCTGAAATTGAGGTCTCAGATGGAAAATACGGACTCAAAATAGTCACATTTTTCTTAATGACATCACTGTGTTTTTTTGAGCTTACTGAAATATCAATTGTGGTAGTTTTAACCGTTTTAATTGGAATCACTCGTATAGGTTTTAATAGAGAACTATGCGCTTTAATATGAATTTTTTTATCATAACCTTCAGCAAGTTTTAGGTGTTCTGGTAGTGAAATTTCTAAATCTGCGTCTATCCCTTCAGAAGTTTCATTTGTAATTGTTACAGGAAGAATAACGATGTCTTCTAACACCATATAATTTGGTGCTTTGAAATCAATATTCAATAATTTCTTGGTCGCGTAAGTTTTTTCTTGATGTCCAAGATTTCCATTATAGCTAATACCTTCCGCAGTAATTTTAAAAGAGGTTATTGCATCATTGTTGTAGAATTCTAGCTCTGCTTTTCCGTTTTCACCAGTTTGCACAACTGGATTCCAATAGATGGTTTGTCTAAAATCTGTACGTTCCTCAGGTAAATCATTACCTTCATATTTTGGGATGTAAAATTGTCTTGGGTTGTATATTCCAATTGGTGCTCGGTAATTAAAACCTTCAATAGCATAGTTGTTATACTTGGCGTTATTGAGTTTTTTCTTGCCGTAATTACTAATATTATATCCATTGTTTGTAGTAATTACAATAACACCTCCACTTCCTCTATTTCCATAAATTGCTG
The DNA here is from genome assembly GCF_038900375.1 of Psychroserpens sp. AS72. Taxonomy (NCBI): domain Bacteria; kingdom Pseudomonadati; phylum Bacteroidota; class Flavobacteriia; order Flavobacteriales; family Flavobacteriaceae; genus Psychroserpens; species Psychroserpens sp. AS72. The sequence continues at coordinate 216,748 of NZ_JBBMRC010000005.1, forward strand.
TTGCTGCAGCATCTTTGAGAACGGTCATATGTTTGATGTTAGAAGAATTTAGGGTTTTAAAATTACTTTGATCAACAGGAACTCCATCAACAACAAATAAAGGTTCTACATTGCCAGAAAGACCATTTCTACCTCTAATAATAATTGTTGAAGATTGTCCTGGTTGTCCAGATCCTGTGGATATTTGTACTCCTGCTGCTTGACCTTGCAATAATTGATCAATTGTATTAATAGGTACATTTTGGATGCTCTCACTTTTAACAATAGAAATAGCACTTGTCACTTTACTACTATTTGTACTTCCTGCATATCCTGTAATCACAACAGATTCTAGTTCTGCCAAATCCTCTTCCATGTCTATAGATGCCACAGCTACTTTTTCTTCTACAGTTGCACGAGGTGATTTATCTTTTTTAAATGCTTCGGTTATATTTGAATTCCTTTTGTTTTGAGCATTAATTTGGTTCGCATATTGACCTTTTTTCAATGCTGTTGTTCTAATTGTTACCGTTTCTCCATCATCTCTATAAGCCAATAAAACGAGTGAGCGCTCATCTCCAAATTTGAAAGAAAACGTACCATCATCTTTTGTGTCAAAAACCAATACTTTATTTCCACGTTGATCCATTAATAAAAGGTGAGCAGTTGTTGGATTCCCTTTTTTATCTACAATCACACCAGTTTGTGTGTTGTGATGCTCTGGTATAAATTGAGCCGTTTTTAGGTCTATTTTAGAATCTTTTAAATAACTTCTCCATCCATGAGTAAGCATTAAATAATCTAAGGCTTCAGTAGATTTTTCTTCGTCAGGATTAAAATAAAAACTAGGTTTATGAATTTTTCCTTTTAATTCTGAAGACACTAATAAGTACGACAAGATATGATCTTGCTTATCATCTGCAAATGATACTAATTTATTATCTGCAACTGCAATTGACAGATTTGAAGGTAGAGGGTTTCCGTTAGAATCTGTTGTGGTAATGGTTAGTTTGACCTTTTCTCGTGTTTGATAATTAGACTTGTCTAAAGCAATATCTATATTCAATTCTTTATGTGCATTGACAAAAACCAAACGCTCAGCAACAATCTCATGTCTTGAATTTTTTATGGAGAATGTTGTGATTCCCATTGGGAAATCTTCGGTATTTATTTTAATTAGTTTTTTATCTGGTGAGATTTTCTTTTCAAACAATAGGTTTGTAGCATTAGATATTTCTAAATACAAAGGCTCTTTTTCCGTAGAAAACAATTTAATTTCTGCTTTTGTATCATCTGTTTTAACTAAAAATCGCGTGCCTTCATTTTGTACTTCAGGCAACCTAACAATTCGAGTAGAAATAAATGGCGTTTTCAATTTTGCAACATACAGTTCTCCTTTTTCTGCGGAAATATTAATCTTTCCCATTCCGTCATGAAAACTAGAAAATTTGGCTACGATTTGCCCTTTTCCATTAACAATGTCTCCACTGACATCTACAGGTTTTCCAAATTCATTAATCGCTTTAAAAGCTACAGTGTTGGTAGCACCTGCGATTATTTGTCCGCTTTCTGCAAAAAACTGAAGATCGATAGTGTCTAAAACAACTGGTACAGCTCTAGATATAGATTCGGTACTCCCTTTGTATGGAATTAAAACGTTTAAAACCACATCTGACGTTTCTAAATCTTGAGGCAATGTAAATGTAGGTTTTACTTTTCCGAGGAGATTAGTAGTTTCAGTTTGCGTCAATAATTTTTCTCCTTTTAAAGTGACCTCAAAAGTGATTTCTTTATTAGATAAGGGATTATTATCTAAATCTTTTGCTTCAAAATTAGCGACGACTTTTGAATTTTTACCGTACCCTTCTTTTTCAAATTTAAGGTTAAGGAGTAAGTTGGGTTTTACGACTTTTTGGATCGTGATTTGTTTTGTAAAAAAGGAATCTTCTCCAAAATTTCGCATCCAATTAGTGAATACTTTTAGCGTATAAATGCCACCTACCCAATTAGGATCAATATTAAAATCGCCATAAACATAACCATCTTTAACAGCAAGTTTTAAAGAGTTAACTACTGTACCTCTTGGCGAAATGAGTTGCGCATGTACAATATCACTCATGTTAGAAACCTTACGTTCTTGTGTTACAATATAGGATTTGAACCAAATAGTTTCTCCAGGAAAATAGAAAGGTCTATCTGTTTGTGTGTAGATTTTTTCTATTGGAGCAGGTGTCGTTTTATAGGTTTTGAAAGCTGTTAAAGTGCTTGTAATAAAACACAAAAGCATTACAAATGGAAGCTTATTTTTTATAGTTTTCATAGCGTTATATTTTTACGTTAAGTTTAAAACCAACTTCACTTGTAATTGGCATATTAAAAAAGTTTAAGGCTTGACCAGATGGCGAATCATAGAGATTTCTATAAGGCGATGCACCTTCATAAGATGTCCAAGTGATGAGGTTATTTGCATACAGACTAATATCTATTTGCCTAAAAAATCGATTGTCTTCTTTTTGCTTGAATGTATATGACAAAGTCACCGATTTTAAATTGATATAACTACCATCTTCAATAGCGTCTTCATCAACTCCAGAAAAGCCATAGCGCACAAATCTGCTTTGTGAAATAGGATTCTCTGGATTATAAAAATCTACAGGTATTGTGTTTTGGTTACCATTTTGGTTGACACCTTCAAATATGAAATTTGTAATGTTTCTGTCGTTTGCAGATTGCTGCGACGTCCCAAGATAGTTGAGTACATTTTGGGTGCCATTCCATACGTCTCCTCCTTTTTGAAAGTCTAAAACAAAGTTTAAATTAAAGCCTTTGAATTTTAAGTTGTTTTCAAAACCTAAATTAAAATCTGGTGTAGGATCACCAATAATTTTAGATTGAAAATCTACTAAAGGAAACCCTTCGTCATCAATTATGATGTTGTTTTGAGCATCTCTAGCATAAGCAGAGCCTACAATAACACCTGCGCTCTCACCAACTATGAGGTTTTTTGATACGGTTGAAAACCCAGCAATAGGTACAATTTGAGCATCATTAAATAATTTTAAAACTTTTGTTTGTGATGTTGAGAATACAACACTAGGTTTATAGTATAACTTTTTTGCTAATCTAATGTTTGTGTCTAGATTTAATTCAAACCCTTTATTGCTAACGTCTGCAGTATTTTGAAGTTGAAACCCATTGTTTCCAAACACAGGAAAAACTGATCCACTGGTTTTAGAATTATAATAAGAAGCCCTAAAATTAAATCCTGTATCAAAAAGATAATACCTCATAGATGCATCCAACTCAAAATGTCTTTTTTCTTCTAGTTGTAGATTCTTAGTTAAGAATAAATCATTATTAGTGGTATACGACAAACTTTGTTCTGGTGTAATTAGCAGACTATTGTGGCTAATATTATTATAAAATAAATGAGGTTCATTAACATCATATGATGTTGTTGCTGTCAAGTAGAAATTACTTATAAAATCTATATAAATTAAGTCTGCAACATCTACTTTTAATTCTAAATAAGGTAAAAACCATTTGTTATCTTGAATTGATGAGACATAAGAATTATTGGCTACAACAAAATCTAAACCTTCATCATAAAAATCAAAAGACCAAGAATTAAGTAATCTTAAGCTTGTACGATTACTTTTATTCTTGATGGTGCTACTAGTATTTGGGTTTTGGAATGAAAAAGGAATAAACCCAATAGCTTCATTAAAATCATATTCCATATGTTCTGATGAGAAATCAATTTGAGATATACCTTTGATACTTGGATCGCTATTATAATTTATATATCTAAATTTTAATAGCGCATTAAAGTCTTTATTTTTAATAGATTTTGAGCTGAGGTAGCCTTCTTCAAAGCCAACAGTGTTAGTTGGTAATCCAAAGTTTTGATTGTTTTTATTATAGGTATAGCTCAGGTTACTTTCTATATTTATTTTATTGGAAATATCTATGTCATTTTGAATTGTAGCTATAAAGAAGTTAGTCTTGTCAACGTTTTTATTGTGTTCTAAAACCCAATTTGGATTATTAAAATTAGAATTGAATTGACGTTGAGAACCATCTGAAAGTACAGCTCCTTGTACATTGCTAAACGTTGGAGGCGTTGACCAAGAATTAAGTAATACATTATTTAAAAATCCGTTGCTATTAGGTTGGTTATTTTTAAAATTTCCGTAGGAAATGTAACCTGACCAATTAGGTCCTTTTTGATGAAACGATTTCTTATTTTTAAATGACAATTTTAGATCATTTCCATTGCTTTGTTCTCGATCAAAAACATCTTTTGTTGTAATATTTGTGTAGTTGAGTTCTATTCGGCTTTTTTCTGTAGAGATATTAAAAAATAAATTATTTGACGTTTTTATTAAACTCTTTAGTACTGAGTTATCATAATCTTTAGCAGGATTCCCGTTGCCTTCTCCTAATGGAACTAAACGTCCATTAGTATCATAAGCATAGTTGTTTCCATCAAATTCTAGATTGCTAATTTTTGGACCATAAGAAAAAAGGTTTCCAGTCTCTGCACCTTGAAAGGTAACTTCGCCATTTAGTGAGCTACCTTGAGCATACGTATTTTGAAGTTTAGGCAAGTTTTTATCTTTAAAATACTGAACTCCAAAATCGGTATTGAATCCAACTTCGAAGAAAACATCTGGATTAAAATAAGTAATATCTACTTTATCTTTTTTGATGTCAATATTTTTAATTCTTTCAAATTGATAATTATTAGTCTTATTATAGGTTAAGTTTGATTGTTGTAAATCAGGAATATGTAATGTGATATCATTTTTACATTGAATTGCTTTTTTATAGGCCTCGTTTTCTATTGGTTTAACAGGAACTTCTTCAACCATCTTATCATGAGATTGGCTGTCAAACAATTGAGGTGTTACTCTAACTTCACGATTTCTCATGCCAACAAAGCTGTATACTAAGGTTTGACCAACACGACATTTTATCTGGTAATAGCCATCAAAATCTGTTTGCACACCGTTTTTAGTGCCTTTAATTATGATGCTTACTCCAGGAAGCGGCAAGCCATCGGTTTGTGATTTTAAGGTTCCTGAAATAATTCCTTCTTGTGAAAATAGACTCGCTGAAATGAGAGTGAAGATGAGTAAAAGATAGTTTTTGTGTAGAAATCGTTTCATAATATAGCTGGTTTGATGATTCAAATCTATATCAGGATGACGATTTTAAAAACCAATAATGAGTGAACTGGTCTTTTTGTTTAGGGAAGTATAAAAAAATGGCCTATTTCCGAAGTAGGGAAAAAAGAGGTTGATTTTTAAGATACCTACAAGGTCAAAAAAATAGACCTTGCAGGATAATTATTTATTTTAAAAGTATGAGTTAGAAATTGTAAACTCTATACAGAAACTGAAATCTAATATTTAGATCCATCATGTTTTCCAACCTCAAAACCATGTTTTCCTAAATATTGGTTTCCACTTTCAACTGCACCTTCCTCGATGTCTGTTCCCATAGAATCATTCCAGCGGTTGAGATATCCAAATAAGGAGATGACACCAAGCATTTCTACAATTTCACCTTCATCCCAATGCTCATATAAACGTTTTTTGATGTCTGCATCAACTCTGTTTGGGACTTGAGAAGCAGCCAAACTAAAATCTAGCGCAGCACGTTCTGCATCAGAAAATGCACTGTGTGTTCTATACTCCCAAATATTATCCAATTGCTCCTGTTCTGCTCCATAACGCTCTGCAGCACGAATGGCATGAGCTTGGCAATAACGACAGCCAGTAGAGTTACTAGAAACCCAAGCAATCATTCGTTTTAAGGCCGAAGTTACGCGACCTTCATTAGCCATAACCGCTTTGTTAAGATTAATAAATGCCTTTGAAATTGCAGGACGACGTTGCATCGTTAACACAGAGTTTGGACAAAAGCCAAGGGTCTCATTAAAGAATTCTGCTAGCTTTTTTGTTTCCGGATCATGTTCCGCAGATAAAGGAGTGACTAATGCCATAGTTTTGTTTTTTTTAGTAGTATTTTTGATTATAAAAGTACTTAAAGTGTCTAATGTTATATGTATTTAAAGTTGTTTTTTTTCAAAATCGTAACTTCTTTCTGTTGCAAATAAATTACTTTAACTATAAATGCTTCAGCAACTCTTAATTTAAAATTTATAATTATGTCGACTAAAGTTATCACTCATTGGAAAGGAAACATGCAGTTTGAATCTGATAATCCAAGCGGAAAACTCCTCACCATAGATACCTCTCAAGAAAATGGAGGTCACAACTCAGGATTTACACCAAAAGCATTGATGTTATCTTCGTTAGCTGGTTGCTCTGGATCGGATGTGGTGTCGATTCTCAAGAAAATGAAAGTCCCTTTTTCAGATTTTAGAATTGATACTTATGGTGAATTAACAGACGAACATCCTAAATATTACCATTCGGTTTCTGTCGAATATCATTTCTACGGAAATGAGCTAGATGAGAAAAAAATTGAAAAAGCAGTAAACTTGTCTATTGATACCTATTGTGGTGTAATGGAAATGTTCCGAAGATTTTCCGAAGTAAAAACATCTATTCATTATCATAATTAGTATCGAAAATTTTCTATATTAGTACATGCGTTGGACACTAAAACCAAAACCAGATTCTAAAACCGTTGAAGATTTACAAAAATCGCTTCAGGTAGATCAAACAGTAGCAACCTTACTTGTTCAAAGAGGTATAGAAACTTACGACGAAGCCAAACGTTTTTTTAGACCCAGTTTTGAGGAGTTGCATGATCCATTTTTGATGAAAGATATGGACAAAGCAGTGGCTAGAATTGAAAAGGCACTAAGTAACAATGAAAATATTTTAGTGTTTGGTGATTATGATGTGGATGGGACCACATCTGTAGCGTTGATGTCTTCGTATTTAAAAACAAAATCAGAGCAAATTGCTACCTACATTCCTGATCGTTATGATGAAGGTTATGGGATTTCTTATAAAGGGATTGACTTTGCACATGATAATGAGTTTTCATTAATTATTGCATTAGATTGTGGTGTAAAAGCGATTGATAAAATACATTATGCTTCGGAAAAAGGCATCGATTTCATCATTTGCGATCACCATAGACCAGGTCCAGAATTACCAAAAGCAGTTGCAATTTTAGATCCTAAACGAGACGATTGTGAGTATCCATTTAAGGAGCTTTGTGGTTGTGGAGTTGGGTTTAAATTGATTCAAGCTTTAGCTTCTAAAGATGGAAAAACCATTGAAGATTTAGGTGAATATCTAGATTTGGTAGCCACAGCTATTGGTGCAGACATTGTCCCAATTGTTGGTGAAAATCGTGCGTTGGCATATTTCGGATTACAAATAATTAATACCCAACCAAGACCAGGAATTAAAGCCATTATTGAGCAAGTTAATAAAGACGAGCTTACCATTACAGATGTTGTATTTATTGTTGCACCAAGAATAAATGCTGCAGGACGTATGAAACATGGAAATTATGCAGTGACTTTATTAACTGAAACCAATGAAGAATTAGCTAAAGAATACGCACAAGAAATTAATGAATTTAATCTAGATAGACGAGAAACAGATAAGCGAATTACTGAAGAAGCTTTAATTCAAATTGAAGAAAATAAAGAAGAAAACCGATTAACAACGGTTGTTTATGATGAAAACTGGCACAAAGGAGTTATTGGTATTGTGGCTTCTAGATTAATAGAGACCCACTACAGACCCACTTTAGTGTTTACAAAAAGTGGAGATTCATTTGCCGCATCTGCACGATCGGTAAAAGGATTTGATGTGTATAATGCTTTAGAAGCTTGCTCAGAATATATTGAACAATTTGGTGGACATAAATACGCAGCAGGTTTGACCCTAAAACCAGAAAACTACGAAGCGTTTAAGCAAGCCTTTGAAGATGAAGTTTCCAAAACAATAGATCGTAATTTACTCATACCAGAAATAAAGGTAGACATGCAAATTAAATTGAAAGATGTAACACCTAAGTTTTATCGTATTATCAGTCAGTTTGCACCATTTGGGCCAGGAAATATGACACCTATTTTTATGACTGAAAACTTAAAAGATACAGGTTATGGAAAATGTGTTGGAGACGATGATAAACATCTACGTTTAACAGCAATGCAAGGTAAAGATAAAATAGTGTGTATCGGATTTAACCTAGGTAATAAGTGTGATTTGATAACTGGAAACAAATTTTTTGATGCAGTATATTCAATAGATGAAAATCATTGGCAAAGTAATGTGAGTTTGCAGTTGAAGTTGAGAGATATTAAAGGATAATATTATTTTTTGGGCTTCGGAAGTTAAAAACCTATAGCTACAAACGACACTATAGAAGGACAAGAATTAAATAGACGTGAAGAGTTTAAATTATTTGATACAAAATAACTTAAATGTTAGGATGTTCTTTACTTCAATCTAAATGACATTTTATCTACCTTTGATTAATATTTAATCCACTAAAATTGTCTAAACAAGATCCATACGCAGCTCTCAGATATAGAGAATTCAATATGTTTTTATTGGTGCGTTTTGCACTAATTTTTGGTTGGTCTATGCAATTTATTGTGATAGAGTGGCAAGTTTACGCATTAACAAAGGACCCTTTGAGTTTAGGTTTAATTGGTCTTTGTGAGTTTGCACCTGCATTTGTTATGGCTTTATTTGCAGGTCATATTGTAGATCAACGAGAAAAACGAAATTTATTAGCTTTATGTATAGCTGCCTTTTCATTGATAAGTTTTGGTTTATTTTGGTTGACTTCTCAAACTATAATTGAGTCTTGGTCTAAAAATAGTATTCTTTATTCCACTTACGCATTAGTATTTTTTGGTGGTTTTTTAAGAGCCTTTTTTGGACCCACTATTTTTTCGTTGGTTGCACTTATTGTTCCGAAGAAAATATATCCTAACGCAGCAACTTGGAATAGTTCTACTTGGCAAATGGCTCGAGTTTTAGGCGTTGCTTTTGCGGGTTTTTCAATTAGCTGGATTGGTGTGCATTGGTCATTATGTATCGTTTTTGGATTGGTATTATTTTCATTTGTTATGATATTTCAAATTCCTAGAAAACCAATACTTAATCCAAAAATTGGTGAGAATATTTTGTCTAGTTTATCTGAAGGGTTGTCATTTGTTTTTAATACCAAAGCCATTTTAGGAGCCATTACTTTAGATATGGTTTCGGTTTTATTTGGAGGAGCTATCGCTTTAGCCGCAGTTTTTGCACAAGACATTTTAAAAGTTGGACCTCAAGGTTTTGGAGTTTTAGTTGCAGCACCTTCTGTTGGAGCATTTTTGACGATGTTGGTGACAGCATACATCCCAATTAGTAAAAATGCAGGGATGAAATTACTCGTCGCCATTTTTGGTTTTGGAGTTTGCATTATCGTATTTGGGTTGTCATCAATTTTCTGGGTATCAGTTGTTGCCTTATTTTTTAGTGGAGTTACAGATGGTGTATCAATGGTGATTAGACAAACGATTTTACAAATAAAGACACCAGATCATATGCGTGGTCGTGTGTCATCTGTGAACTCTATGTTTGTAGGATCTTCTAATGAATTGGGTGCTCTAGAAAGCGGACTTACAGCAAAATATATGGGAACAGTTACTGCTGTTGTTTTTGGTGGCACAATGACTTTGATTACTGTAGTCGCTACAGGTTTGGTTTCTCCTTCTTTTAGAAAACTGGATTTAAGGAAGGATATTGAGGAGCATGAGAAGGAGGAAAGCTAAATTAGTAATTAAAAACTATAGTTAAAATTTAATAAAATGTACCTGTTAAGCAAATCAACACGTTGTATGTTTGTCGAGTTATCGGTAGTATTAATTTGTTCAAAAACTTTTTCATTCAGCAGATTAACTCCATTGATGCTCATTTGCCAATTTTTATCTTTTGGTTTATAGGTAATGGTAGATTCTAAAAACGAAAAATTATTTGAATACGCATCAAGGTTAGGAACTATATAATTATAATTAAAACTTACTACTAATTCTTTTTTAGGTTTGAAAACTAATTTAAATTCATTCTCTATGGATTGATTTGTAAATAAATTTTCACTTCTGTTTTCTTGATATGAATGTGTGGTTTTGTTTTGAAAATTTATGGGTGAATTAAATGCTGTTTTGAAGAATATAGAATTAATAAAAAAATTGCTTTTGTTGTTTCTTAATTCTGAATTATTTAAAATATTCTGGAAATTAGCTATTGAATAATTTGATGATACTTTGATAGTTGTGTCAATCCATGGTAATAATTTAGAGGCATCAAAGAAAAAATTTAAATTTTCATTACGTTCAGGCAAAAAGAAATCTGTTATAGTAGTTGATAATTCATCAATCTCTGTGTTTGTAAAAAAAGCACCACGTTGTTTAACATAATTAGTTCCTAGAGATAATTCTAATTGATTAAAAAGATCATTTTTTTGATATGTCAAACTATAATTTTGGCTTTTATTTAATTTCAAATCAGGAATATTGTTGCGCAGGGTTCTATTATCTAATAATATGCCATTGGTATAAAAGTTTTGAATAGAATTAGTTCCTTGATAAATCCTAGAAGTGAAATTTATATCAGATGATTGATCTATTTTATATATGATCCTCAGTGAAGGTTCAAAAATGAAATCGCTTGATTTTAGGGATGTATTATCTTGTAATAATTGTAATGATTGATTAAGTATTCTAAAAATATATTCTGGAGAAATGATAAATTTCCCAAGTCTCCAAGTATAAGAACCTTGAGTAAATATTTCATTAAATGTATATTCTAGATTATTCAAATTACTGCCATTAGTAACTGTTTGAAAGTTGTTTTGACTCAATAAAGCCGAACTAAAATTTTCGGTATTATGCGTGCCACCAAATATCAAACTGTAGTTACTGTTTTTATGCTTGCCTAATAAAAGGGTTTTGAAAGACAAATTATGTTTTTTGGTATCTGTATTCTGAACATCTTCATCAAACTCAGGATTATTGAATATAGAAGGTTCAATATTAAAATTTTGCCCTAAGTCATTGGTAACATAGTTTAAATTAAATTGTAAAGCTTTTTCAGGTGATATTCTTTTAGTGAATTCTAAGTTTTGGTTAACAAATACATTTTCTGAGTCTAGAAATGAGCTAAAATTATTGGCTTGATTAGAAGAAATAGTCCTGTCTGTTTTGATGATTTCATCTCTAAAACTTATATTATATTCGAGTAAGGACGACTTAGATGAATTTAACTTTAATTCTAAATCGCCACGATATTGTATAGGACTTTTCGTAAAAATAGCAGCGTCGAAAATAGTAAACCGCTCATCAACTATTTCAATAGCGCTTTGTGAAAATTGATTACTGTTAATTCGATCATTGACATAAAATAAATTAACTCTAGCTTTTAATTTCTTATTTAAATCAAAAATACCGTTGAAATTACCAAAAAATTGATGGTTTATATTAGATAAATTGTTGTTTGTTACTCGAGGAAGCGAAAGTTCTGGAATTACTCTTTGAGCGTATAAATTGTCTTCTCTAATTTGTTCTATACTAACTTCATTTCCGTAATAATTAAATGGTGATAAATTGTTACCAATAGTATTGTAACTACCTATCGCAAAAGATTTAAGTGAACTATTTATAGCCAAAAGATTAACAGATGTATTAATTGGGGTATCTTTTGCATCAGGTTTATCGCCTAATCCTAGATCCATGCTGCCAGTAAGATCTGTTATATTTTTTTTTAGCTTTAGATTTAATGCTACTTTATCGCTATTTTCAATACCTTTTAGGAGCTTATTTTTAGAGTAGTTTTCAATAGCTTCAATTTCATCTACTAAATCTATATTTATATTTTTAGTGCCTATAGTATAATTATACTCAAAAAGATTATCACCTTCTAGAGTTACGGTTTCTATTAATTTTCCTCTATATTTAATTGCACCAGTGGTTTCATTTACCTCAATACCTGGAATGTTTTTTAATAAATCCTCTACTTTACGTTCGGTTCCATCTTTATAAGTGTCTACACGAAATACAGTAGTATCTTTTTTGATTAAGAATGGCTTTGTTTTACTTTTGACAATGACTTCATCGAGTAGTTCAATTTTTTCATTAATTAAAGTAATATTATAAACAAGAGTTTCTTCTTTATTTGTCGAAGTTATAATTGTCTCAAAATCAGAATAACCTGTAGCAGTTACCCTTAAAATAAGACCATTAGTATAGTTTTTTTTAAGATTATAAAAAAATTTACCATTTAAAGCTAAGCAATACTCACTTACTATATCGTTTTGGTTGGAAGCTATAAATAATATTTTAGCATTTAAGGGTTTTCCTTTGCTATCTAAAACTGTACCTTGAACGGTTTGTGAGAAACCCAAGCTAAAATTAAGAACAAAAAAACTAAATAGCGTTATAAACTTGAGAGATTGTGTAAGTGCCAAAATAATAATTGTTATTGCTTTTTCATTTTTTCTAGCGCATTATTATAATCAACGTCATCTTCGGGTATGTAAGTTTCAATACCTCCTCTGGAAGTCTCAACACCAAAAGAGTTTTCAGTAGGTCTATAACTCATTAATTCAATAGCTTTAATTTTATATAAGTCAATAAATTCTTGCCAAGTCAATACTTGTTCTTTTGAGAAAGGATTTTCTAGCTTCTCTAATTCAAAATAACCATTTTTAATACTTGTGGCTTTGAAAGAAATAAAATTATCAATAGATTTAATTTCTAGGATCATACCAGGTAAACCATCATATTTCCATGGACCACCTGTAGGAAGTGCTGTTGCAAACCATGCTTCATAATCTCTGCCTCTAAAATTCATTTTAGCTAGTTGACAACTATAACCTAATATGTCTTTTTGAGTGTCTATAATTTCCCAATTAAAAATGTCTAAAGTGTCTTGAACGACAAAATATTTATATGATACTTCATGTTTAGAAAACAATTCTTGCTTAAGATAATCTTTATAAACTAAGCTAATATTTTTCCCTGTAGGCTTAAAGTAAAAAACAGTATCATCATCATCGCTTTCAACTAGTGAATTTTGATTTTCATCTGATGATTTTACCTCCTTTGGATTAGTTACGACATTAAATATAGATTTATTCAATTCAATAAATCTAGTGTATGTATGATTAGCAGAAAAGGATCCTCCAGATTCAAAATTAAGAGTCTTTACATAGTCAAGTGTGTAAGTATTTACCTCCTTAATTTGTGTGTTTCCAAAATAAAAACTAAAAATTAATATATAGTATAAGACGTTTTTTTTCATAATTTATATAATTAACAGCTCAATATTAATTTTAAATACTGAGCTGTTTTTATGTTTCCTTACCAATAGATATTATTCAACAATAAAAAACTCCCTTTTAGCCTTTTCTCTAGCGTTTTTTTCGCAATCTAAAAGAGCCAAACCAGGTGTTGCGCCAGTTCCTGAACTAAAAACTTTTCTTTCTTCTCCCGTAACTTGATTCACAATTGTTATGTAGCAGGTGACTCCCCATCCATTATCTTCAATAGTAGTAAAAGTTTTATTATCTATTTTAGTAAAATTAAAGTCTAATTTGTTTGAAATAGAATTACTTGAGAAAGCCGAAAATGTCAAAGACATCATAAATAAAAACACAATTTTTTTCATAATTTTAAATTTTTAAAGTTAATATTCGATTATTAAATTTTGCAAACTTTTAATTATGTAAATGTCTATGTAAATGTCTATGTAAATGACTATTAAAACTATAACTATTTAGAGTAAATGATTACTTTTGATAATAAAAATATAATATTTAGTTATGGAAAAGGTTATAGAGAATATTAAGCGTATTCGAAAAGAAAAAGGATATAGCCACGAATATATTGCACTTGAGTTGGATATTAGTCAAGTGGCATACAGTAAATTAGAGAAAAAAGAAACTAAACTCAGTGTAGAACGTTTGTATAGAATTGCTGAATTATTTGAGGTAAATGTTTATGAGTTATTAGAAATAAATGTCATAAACCCATCCAATAAAGAGATTGTAACTGATAATTCACAGCAATTAGAACGTTTTCATCAGGAAAACAAAGAACAACATCAAAAAATCATTCAACTTTATGAGGCTCGCTTGCAAGATAAAGATAGACTTATTGAAAAATTAGAAAGAATGATAAAGTAATTTTCTCATAGTTTAAAACTACTTAAAAGTCTTCAACTCAAACTCTTCACCATCAAAAACGCCATAAGTAAAGTAAGTAATCCAATCACCTAGGTTTACATATTTAGAATTTTGACCTAAATCCAAGTCCATAGGTAGATGACGATGACCATACAAGAAGAAATCACGATGTTGTTCTTGAAGTTGTGATTTACTATATTGAATGAGCCACTCATTATCTTCTCCTAAATATTTCGCATCATCATCTCCAGAAATCAATTTATTTTTTACAGATAAATATTGTGCAATTTTAACACCAATATCTGGATGAACCCATTTAAATAGAAACTTAAATACAGGGTTTGTAAACACTTTTTTCATGCGTTTATAACCTTTGTCATATGGTCCTAATCCGTCGCCATGAGCAATGTAAAATGTTTTATCGTTGAAAGTAAATTCTTTAGGCTTATGAAATACAGGAATATTGAGTTCTTTTTCAAAATACCCATTCATCCATAAATCATGATTACCAACAAAGAAATAGATTGGAATTCCAGAGTCGCTAATTTCAGCAAGTTTCCCTAAAGTTCTTACAAAACCTTTTGGTACAACAGTACTATATTCAAACCAAAAGTCGAATAAATCTCCTAATAGAAAAATAGCTGCAGCATCTTGTTTTACTTCGTCTAGCCAAGCTACAAATTTCTTCTCACGAGGTAATGATGCTTCATTAGTTGGAGCACCAAGATGATTATCGCTAGAAAAATAAACTTTCTTTCCTTTAGGAATTGTTATGTTAGTAGGTTTAGTCATTATCTGAAGCAAACCACTGTGCATATGAGCTTGCTGTTTCCTGTAGCTTTAAAGAATGTAATTTAATATTATTTGGCAAGCGATTTTTAATTTTTGAAGCAAAATCAATGACCATCATTTCACTTGTAGGTTGATAATCTACCAAAAGCACATTATGATCTCTCTCTTGTAATTCTTTTGCGAGTTCAACATGAGGCGTGTTTTTATTAAATACAGTTGCATGATCAAATACATCTACAATTTCTTCTTTCACTATTTTTTTGAGATCAGTAAAGTCAATGACCATTCCAAATTTTACATTTGTATTATCTGTAATAGGTTGTCCAATAACTGTGACATCCAAGCGATAACTGTGACCATGGACGTTTTTACATTTTCCGTCATAACCATATAAAGCATGGCCAGTTTCAAAAGAAAATTGCTTTGTGATACGAATGTTACTCATTTAATTATGTGTTTTCAATGCAAAGATATTCATTTTGTGAAAGTAATTGGTTTTTAGATTACATTTGCTCGCTTTTAACGTTGGAAGCTTAAATTTTAAAAAGGAAAGTTATGATTGAAGGATTGCCTAATCAACTTTTCGAAGAGATTCCATTTGTTGAAAACCCAGTATATGAGCAAATAATCCAAGACATCGGATTACAGCAATTTAGTATTATAGATAATTTCTTTTCTTCGGAAACCGTCTCACATTTAAGACAATCTCTACTAAATAAACATGAAGAAGATTGTTTTAAAAAAGCAGCCATTGGTAATCGTGTCAATGAATTAATCATAAAATCTATTAGAGGAGATCATATTTTATGGATTGATGAAACAACTTCCAATACTGCAGAAGATTTGTTTTTTGGTCAAATAAATGATTTAGTTACTTATCTAAATAAAACCTGTTTTATGGGAATTCTGCATAAAGAATTTCATTACGCACTTTATCCTAAAGGTACTTTTTATAAGCGTCATATTGATACATTTCAAAATGATGATAGACGTAAATTATCTTTTGTATGCTATTTAAACAGTGAAGATTGGAAACCAGAAAATGGAGGAGAACTCGTTTTATATCTTGATGACAATGGTATAGAAACTGAAAAAGTAATTTACCCTTTTCCTGGACGCATTGTGATTTTTGAGAGTCAGCTTATAGAGCACGAAGTTAAACCTGTAGAAACCGAACGCTTAAGTATTACGGGTTGGTTAAAAACAAGGTAACTAACGTTTTTTGTTTCGGTTATAGAAATAAACGATTACCAAAACGATTCCTAAAATAAGGAAGAGTCCACTTCCACTAATAAATGACATAAAATCCATAAGGTTATTTTTTAGATTTATTTTTAAAATATCTGAACAGAAAAAATGCAATTACAACTAGAACTACGAATGGTAAATATTTACCAATAGCATAGCCAATAGTATATCCAGAATCGTAAGCTGATGAATCTTGAATGAGAAGATGTATTAAAAGCATATTTTAATTTAATTGTAGACCAAAGTTACGTCTTTTGTGAAAGTGACAAAAAAAGTTGTCTAAATTTTATGATTAACGGAAAACCTCTGGCAATAATCCAAACGGTTAGCGCAATAAAGACAGCATATAATTTTAGATCAAAACTATCTAACAAAAACAATAATGGTATAAATACAAGTCCAGTTGACAGCAGGAGTAAATTTCTAAGAAACTTCATTTTACCCATACCTTTAAACATCCCATCAAAAATAAAAGCGAGCGCACAAAGGGGTTGCATAGCAAGAACAATCCAAAACACGTTATAAAATTGTTCTAATACTTTTGGGTCTTTTGTAAATATTGGACCAATAAAATTGTAAGCTATTAATCCTAATAATGTGAGTATGATTCCAACTCCAAGTCCGCATTTAATGAGAAAATTACTGAGTTCAACCAGTTTTTTATAATTTTTCTCGCCTAGCAATTTTCCGGAGAGAATATTACCAGCACTTGCATAACCATCTATAATAAAAGCACCCAAAAACCAAAGATTAATAGCAATTGTATAAGCAGCAATGTACTCTGTACCGTAAGATGTTGCAAAACGAGTAGCAAAATAAAGTGTTGCATTTAATGCTAATGTGCGCACAAAAAGATTAAGTATCATCACAATAAAAGTTTTAATTTCTGGATTTAGCGGAAATGTAACTCGTAAAGAAATATCTGTCTTTTTGAGTAAATAGTAAGCAGAGCAAATAGCCATTACGATTTGAGCGATGACGCTTGCATAAGCTGCACCTTTAATATGCATTGGGTTGATAATACCTTCAATCCCATAAACAAAAGCAAAGTCTAAAACGATGTTTATAATTGTACCAATAATTGCAATAATCATTGGGTAGTAGGTGCTTTGTAGTCCTCTAAATGTTCCGAAAATAGCAATTGTGAATAATGTAAATGGAAATCCGAACACGCGAATATTGTAATACTCAATGCTATAATTTAAAATGGTACCAGACGCATTGTAGAGTTTAAAAATTTCCGAAGAAAAAGGTAATGTCGTTACAATAATGAGAATACTTATAGATGTAATAATAAAAATAGCTTGAGCAGGAAGGTTTTTAACATGGTCTAATTTGTTTGCGCCAACATGTTGAGACACGATAGAGGAGATGGCACTTCGTGTTTGACCTAGTACCCAAATTAGCATAGAAATAAATGTGCCAACGATGCCAACAGCAGCTAAAGATTCTGCAGCATTAAAATCTACGTTACCAATAATTGCAGTGTCTGTTAGTGATAATATTGGCTCTGCAACTCCAGATATTAGTGCAGGAATTGCGAGTTTGTTAATGTTTTTTAAAGTGATTTCTGTTTTCAAAACACAAGTTCATAACAGTGAAAAGGATGTTCACTTTGTTTAGGGAAATAGATATCACCCAGTTTTTGATAACCACGTTTCTCGTAAAATTTTTGATTTCTTTGATTTTGAGAGAATGTATCTAATCTCACAGATATATAGTTATTGCTTTTTGAATATTCCTCAGCATATTCCATTAACTTTTGAGCATAACCTTTACCTTGATGTTTAGGATGGATTGCTAAACGATGAATATAAATATTGTTAGTATTTGTTGTAAGCCATTTTATAGGTTTATATTCTTCATCCATAAGTGTGGAGATTACAATACAACCAGCAATATTGTTTTCTATTTCTAATACATAAAGTTCGTGTCTATCAACATCATTTTCAAAGGCTTCAGGTTTTGGATAATGTTCGTTCCATTGAAAAATATTTTGATCAATCATGTGTTTTGCACATGCCTTGGTGATTTTTATTATATCATCAATATCGTTTCGTGTTGCTTTACGTATCATTTTTAATAATTACCTTTGCAAAATAGTATGCTACAAAGTTACTTTTAAAAATTTGATTATGAAGTCTATTCTTGTTCCTGTTGGATCCTCTAAAAATGCAGAAAGTCATTTACAATACGCTGTAGATTTTGCACGTGTTTTTGGCGCTAAATTGTACGTTGTACAAATTTTCAATGTCTATACTAAAGCAGGTACTATGATTAAAGTAGATCATATTTTAGAACGAGAAAGTTTATCTTTTTTAAAAGAACATGTCGCTAAAATAGACACCAAAGGTGTTGAGGTTATTGTTAAAACCTTTAAAGGGAAATTAGTAGATACCATAGAGTTGGCTTGTGAGGCTTTAGATATAGATCTCATTTTATTAGAACC
Organism: Psychroserpens sp. AS72; assembly: GCF_038900375.1. NCBI lineage: Bacteria > Pseudomonadati > Bacteroidota > Flavobacteriia > Flavobacteriales > Flavobacteriaceae > Psychroserpens > Psychroserpens sp. AS72. The sequence goes on from NZ_JBBMRC010000005.1 coordinate 235,391, forward strand.
TCGAACTAATTCTATTAAAGACGAAGTGTATTTAGGTAAGACCTCTGGAAAAATAATAAAGCAAACCAATATTCCAGCTTTAATTATACCAGAAGGATATACATATAGACCTATTATTTATATTTTAATGGCGTTAAAATCTGCTCAGATTAAGAAACCCGAAGCGTTACAACCATTAAAGGATATTAAGAATCAATTTAAATCTATTGTTAATTTATTACTGGTAAAAACAACGTTTTATAATGAAGGCGATTTTGATGTGAATGAAAATTTAGCAGCTTTAATTACTAAAACGACCTATTCTGAAAACCCAACAACATTTCAAGGTGTTTTAGAACATCACCAAGCGAATAAACCAGATTTATTATGTGTTGTGAGACGTAAACGTGGATTCTTCACTAAGTTATGGGAAAGTAATACCATTTTAAAGAAAGATTTTCATAGTTCTAGTTTACCAGTTTTAGTCTTAAGCGGATTGAAATAATCTATTTTATAGCGTATTGACTTATTTTGAAATCAATTAGTCTTTTATAAAATCTATACTTTTTTCAACTACGGTTTTTAATGCTATAGGTAGTTTGTCGTTTTCCCAAGGATGGTTTGAGCCAAATACATGATTGGAGTTTTCTATTGGCACTAATTCGTTTTTAGAATTCCAAGAATGCAAAGCTACTGCTTCATCAAATGTCACAGATGGATCATTTTTAGCATGGATTATTAGTACAGGAACATCAATATGTTTTATAGCAGTTTCAATATGCAAACGCTGTTCATGAGCTTTAAAATCTTCATAAAACTGATAGTTATGAGGCATTTGCTGTTTTGTTCTTCCGTTTAAAACATATTTTACACCATCTTTTTGCCATTGTTTTAATTCTCCAGTGGTAGCCGTTCTTTTTCCAAAATCACAAATGCTAGCCCAAGTGATGAGTTTAGTAATACGTTTATCTTCATGTGTTTTAATGATTGATATTCCACCACCTCTAGAATGACCAATTAAAGTGATATTTGAAATATCGATTTCATTTTTATGTTCAAATGCTTCGGAAATGAGATGATTTAACATAGCGTCTAAATCATCAAGTTCTTTACTATAATTATTTTCTGCAAAAGCTTCTAAGTCGTGAAAATCTATTGGATTTTCTATAGTGCCACCATTATGTGAGAAGTTGAATTTTACAAAAAATAAATTTTGTTGACTAAAATGTTCTGCTACTAAATTCCAGCCTCCCCAATCCTTAAATCCTTTGTAACCATGACAAAAAATTACGATTGGTTTTCGCTTTCCGTTAGAATTAAAATAGGCATCCCAAACTATTGGTTTTTTATGACCTCTATATAAAACTTGATTTAATGATATCATACTTCCTTTTCTATAAAATTCACATCTGGATTGAAGATTTCTGTAATTAATTTTTTTAGCTCAATCTCGAAGCACTCTAAAGTTTCCGAAGTAATAGAATAATCCTTTGTTCTACTATTTGAAGAAGGTTTAGTTGCAAATTTTAACAACCCAGAATTTAAACTTTTGAAGGATATGATACCAGCTTCTACAGGCAAACTTATCTTATTATCTTTATACATCATATAAGCGTACATCAATACTTGAAAGCTTTTGCTGTATTTGTCATAATCTGTTGTGATGTCTTCCCAATCTACAATATTTACTTTTCCAGGATCTACTTTTCCAGTTTTATAGTCAACGATTCTAATGGTGCCATTATATTCATCTACACGATCAACTTTACCTGTGAGGTTTACGGTTTTTGAAATGTTTTCGATATAAATAGGTACATCATTTTTAGTTTCAATTGCTATTATTTTGATGGCATTTCCTTTTTTAATATCCTTCATTTCAACATCTAAAAAATTAGAGATATAACGTTTTGAAATTTCAAAAATGATGAGGTTTTTACCACTAGTAATGTCTCCTTCTTTAAATTCCTTTTTGAAATGATAAGTTACAGTTGCATCAATTTTTAATCGCATCTCCTTAATGTTATCTGTTGTTAGGATTTTACCAATGAGAGGTTCATAAAAATCTTCTAATGTATTATGAATTACGGTTCCTAGTGTATTGAAGGCGACACTCTCTTCAACGTCTTCATATCTCTTAATGCCTAAAACTTTTTCATAATAAAAGTCAATAGGGTTTCTCATATAATTAGTCAACGATGAAGGTGAAAACCCTTTTGTAGCAACATTATTAAGTTTTGAAATGACCTTTGGTGTCTTTTTTATTTGTTTTAAACTTTTTTCTAAGGATGGCACTTGAGCCGAAACGATATAATGTTTGATGTCATGTTTCTTTTCAATTTCAAGTTGTGTGATAAATCTGCTTTTTTCGCCTCCATTTAACACATCTGGTTCTGTATTGTATAAGATATAAGCGTTTTTAGCTCGTTGTAACAACCGATAAAAATGATAGGTGTAAACCGCATCTTTTTCTTTATAAGTTGGTAATGAATTCTCAATTTTCACATCAAAAGGAATAAATGAGTTGTTGCTTTTACCAGCTGGTAAAATCCCTTCATTTACAGAGGTTATAATAACGGTTTCAAAATCTAATACTCTAGATTCTAACATACCCATAATTTGCAAGCCTTTAAGTGGTTCACCTTTAAAATCTAAGGTCTCACTTTTTATAAGCTCTCTATATAAACTAAAAAGTGTTGCAATAGAATTGATATGAGAAAAGGATGAATTTAAAGTGTCAAGGGTATTAAATACCTGATTAAAACGGAATAAATATTCTAATGGTAGCAGGTTACTGGTCTTATCTTTTTCTAAATTTGTTTTAATAAGATAAATAAGGCTAGAACAGTTTTTAAGTGCCTTTTTAGGTTGATCTTCCCAATTATCAAAAAGAATATCTAAAAGATCATTATGGTTACTTACAATCTCTTTAATCCCTTCTAGCGTTAAGTACACTTTATTATTGAGTTGTATATGATTAATTAACTCTTCTGCGCTATTTGATGTTTCATTTTCAAATAAAGGCATTACAAAAGGGTTGGATAGTAGATTGATTATATCCTTATAATATAGGTTTTGAGTAGTTGATTTGTGACTAATGAAAAGACTTTCAAATAATGATGCTAACGGAATTGCTTTAAGCGGTAATCCCATTGTAATATTAATTGCTTTTATTGATTTAGGGATAGAATTTAGCAAAGGAATAAGTAAAGTTTCATCACCTAGTATAACAGCAACATCTTGGAGGTTTTGTTTTTTTGTATGTATGTTTTCTAACAGTTCGCCAACATATTTTATCTGACTAATATTTTTTGGGGCACCAATAATTTCAATATTTTTTTCTTCGGAATAATGACTTTTTACCCAATTAAAATCATGGGTATTAAAATATGTCCATTGTTCTTTATGTGCTCTTGTAAACAAACCAGCATCATGAATAGTGTTATTTATAAAGGTTTCATCAATATCCCAATAAATGATAGCAAGATCTTGTTGCAATAATTCTTGTATGATAAGTTCTTCTGCTTTGTTTAACGCATTGAAACCAATGAATACAAATTTTTTATTTGAACTTATTGATATGTACTGTTCAATATTATCTACTGCTTCTTTGTATATTAAACCTTGATATCCTTTTTTCTTATCTCTAAGCTGTTTTTGAAATTTAGTATAATATGTTTTTAAACGATTCCAAAATTGAAGGTAATTTTTAATGTATTGCGTAGGTTCTTCATCTAAAGACCAATGAAAGTTTTCAATTTCCTTGATGGCAGTTAAATAATCAAAGACCTTATTCGTTTCAATTAAATAACGATCTAATTCATTAAAGTCTTGAAGTAGTATTTGTGCCCATTTAGAAAATTTGTCAAAGGGTTCTATATGTTCTTTAGGAGTGTTTTTAATATAAACATCATAGAACTCAAAAAGTAGTTCTGCGTTGGTTGCATATTGAAAATCAGAAAGTGTTTCAACAAATTCCTCAATTGAGACTATGTTAGGAGAAAATATAGTTTTTTTAACATGCTTTGAAATAGCTTGTTTTAAAAAAGTACCAGCTCGTTTACTAGGTAATACAAATGTGAGTTGAGAAATATCATGATTTTTATCTAATAAATCTGTAATAACGTCATCTATGAATGTTCTCATTGGAGTAATTTACACGTTTTATTTTGTAGCTAATCCCAAATTTTCGGGACAGATTTCTTCATCTTGATGGAGTTTTTTTTGAATAACACAAACTTAATTAAGTTATGTTTAAAAGTCTAAAGCAAGGTGATAAGATAAATTTACAACAAAAGAAAAAGATTAAATGACTTCATTATTATAAAAATAAAAAACGCTCCGAATTTCGGAGCGTTTTTTTACTTATATATGTTGTGAATGTAAACTTATTTAAGTTTTACTTCAACACGTCTGTTTTCTTTTCTACCGTTTCTAGTTTTGTTATTAGCGATAGGATAATCTTCACCGTAACCATTTGCAGTTAATCTAGCTGCATCGATTCCGTTTGCGATTAAGTAATCTCTTACTGAGTTAGCTCTTCTTTCAGATAATAACTGGTTAGTTTTCTTAGAACCTACACTGTCAGTATGACCATTGATAGAGAAATCAGCTTTTGGATACTCTTTAAAGATTGCTGTCATTGCAGCTAATACTTCATTAGATTCAGCTTTAATTGAAGCTTTACCAGTATCAAATAAGATTGTTCTAGCGTAATCATTTAAAGTTTTGATTACTTCAGGAGTTGGATCAACTTCTGGGCAACCATTGTTTGCTACAGTTCCAGCTTCGTTAGGACATTGATCATCTTTATCTAAGATTCCGTCACCATCAGTATCAGGCCAAGGACATCCTTTATTAGCAGAAGGACCTTTTTCGTTAGGACATTCATCATCTTTATCAGCAACACCGTCACCATCAGCATCAGGACATCCGCCTAAAGCTTTTAATCCAGCAACTGTTGGACAAGCATCATCTTTATCAGCAACACCATCGCTATCTCCATCAGGACAACCGTTAAACTCAGCTAAACCAGCTTGGTTAGGACAATCATCTTTAGAATCTTCGATACCATCGTTATCAGAATCTGGACATCCGTTGAATGCTTCTAAACCAGGAACATCTGGACAAGCATCATCTTTGTCATATATACCATCACCATCAGTATCTTTTCCACCAAATTTGATAGCAAGACCTAAAGTATGTTGCCAGTGACTTGGAAGGTAATCTTCGAAAGCATGTTTGTATGAACTTTGAGCAGTAATACCTACGTTATCTGAGAACCAGAAGTTGATACCTAATGTACCGTTTAAAGTACCAGCACCAATATCATCTACCCATGTGTAACCACCACCTGCACCCAAGTAAGGGTCAAGCCAATCTTTATTGATAAGTTTCTTAAAGCTATAAGATACAGTACCATCTAAAGCGTAGTAAGATAAATCGTCAGCGGTAGAATCTCCAATTTTGCTAATTTCATTAATAGAACCAGCTGCAGTTAATGTAAAACCACTATCTAAATATCTAGATACAGATAGAGTTGATAATGAAGGTAACATATTCCAGTGGTCTTCAGCATTGAAGAATTCATCAAAATACTCACCACGTGGTGCATCTTCTCCAACAGGATAAAGATCAACTGCATTAGCACCAAGAACGATTTTCCAAGGATTGTCGCTATCTTGTGCATTAGCATTGAAGCTTAATACTAGCAACAAAGCGAAAAATAATCTGCTAAGATTTTTCATATTCAAAATAATTTAATTTTTAAGTGTTAATTAAAGGCAAAAGTAAGTTGTTAAATTTTATTAACAAAACAAATATAAAAAAATATTGATTAATTGTACTATAAATAGGGAGTTTGGAATTGTTTTAAATAATTTCTAATGCTTTACCTACCTTTATAAATGCAGTAATCGCCTTGTCTAAATGCGCTTTTGTGTGTGCTGCAGACAGTTGAACACGTATTCTAGCTTTATCTCTAGGTACTACAGGAAAAAAGAATCCTATCACATAAATTCCTTCATTTAACAGCATTTTAGCCATGGTTTGAGATAATTTTGCATCATAAAGCATTACTGGTACAATTGCAGAATCTCCATCAATAACATCAAAACCAGCGTCTATCATTCCTTTTTTAAAATAATTTGTATTGCTTTCTAATGTGTCTCTCAATGATGTATCATTTGCAAGCATATCAAAAACTTTTATAGAGGCACCAACAATTGCAGGAGCTAATGAATTTGAAAACAAATAAGGTCTAGAACGTTGACGTAAAATTTCAATCACTTCTTTTTTAGCAGTTGTATAACCACCCATTGCACCACCCATTGCTTTTCCTAGAGTTCCTGTAATAATATCAATGCGACCTAAAACGCCTTTTTCTTCAAGAGTTCCTCTACCTGTTTTACCTATAAAGCCTGTTGCATGACATTCATCAATCATAACTAATGCATCATATTTATCTGCCAAGTCACAAATTTCATCTAGAGGTGCTACTAAACCATCCATAGAAAACACACCATCTGTTACAATAATCTTAAATCTTGCTCCATTTTCATTTGCTGCAATGAGTTGTTGTTCTAGATCCTGCATGTTGCTATTGGCATAACGATATCGAGCCGCTTTACATAATCTCACACCATCTATAATAGATGCATGATTTAAAGAATCTGAAATTATAGCATCTTCTTTTCCTAACAAAGGTTCAAAAACACCACCATTAGCATCAAATGCTGCAGCATATAATATAGTGTCTTCTGTTCCGTAGAAATCTGCAATTTTTTGCTCCAGTTCTTTGTGAATATCTTGTGTTCCGCAGATAAAACGAACAGATGACATTCCAAATCCATGAGTATCCATAGCATCTTTTGCAGCCTGAATTACATCTGGATGAGACGATAAGCCTAAATAATTGTTCGCACAAAAATTTAGAACTGTTTGTCCTGTAGATAAGCTTATTTCTGCGCCTTGAGGTGATGTAATAAAGCGTTCTTCTTTAAAGAGACCATCGTTTTTTATAGATTCTATTTCGTTTTGTAAGTGCTGTTGGATTTTTCCGTACATAATTGGTTTGATTTTTTACAAATTTAAAATTCTTTTATAACTATCTCATCGTTAATATAAATAAGCACTTTTTTTATGACTTTAAAATTCATTTCTTCTAAAATGAGTTGGTAGTCAAATAGTTGCTCTTTATGTTTTGAGTCCTGTAACCCAGTTTTGTAATCTATAATTACAGTTTGATTATTTGCATTGACAACAACTCGGTCTGGTCTAAATAGTTTTCCAGTTTTAGATATGATATCCTGTTCATTATATACCGTATTTGTAATCTCAAAATAGGGTTGTAGTTGCTCGTGATTTATGATGCGAGATATAAGGATTTTAAGTTCGTCATATTGAACATCGTTAATACTACCAGAACTTAAAAAATGATCTAGGGCAAAGCTAACATCGGCTGGTGTTTTGATATGAGCCATGATGTTATGAACAAGATCACCACGTTCAATTGCTTTTTCTTGAGCAGTATCCCATAAATAGCCAGAATTAGTTATGATATTAAGATTGTGATCTTCTTTTCTAGTAGAAATCAATTGACCTTGCTCAATGGTAATATGTTCTTCTTTTTTTATTTTTTCTTCGGAAGTTTTTTTGTCCTCACCAAAGCTATACTCTAATTGATTATCATTCCATTTACCGAGAGCTTTAAGGTAATTGATAAACAATCCTGAATAAAGCGTTAGTTTTTCATTACCCGTTTTTTTATCGACATCATATTCTGAAATAATATACAATTGCTCAATTGCTCTAGTCAAAACAACATATAACAGGTTTAAACTATCTAGTTCTAATTGCGATCGATAAGTTGAATAAATCTCTGCTCCTAATTCACTAAAGGATTCTAAATCTTTATTAATAGTAATATATAGGTTAGAGAATCCATTAAAATTGTCCTTATTTACAGGAAACCAAATTTTAGGACTCATATCAAAATAAATATCTTGATTTGCATACGGGAAAATAACTACCGGAAATTCTAACCCTTTAGATTTATGGATCGTCATTATTTGTATAGCATCTTTTCCAGAAGGAGATACAATGCTTAACGTATCTTTTTTACGTTCCCAATAGTCTAATAACCCTTGAAAACTTGCATTATACTTTTGTGAGTAATCAAAAACTTCATCTAAGTAAAATTGTAAATAGGCATTAGATGTTTTATTTAATTCAAATCCTCTAATGATACTTTCTATGGCTTCATAAATTGGGAGTTGTAAAAAATTACTGTAATCAAAATCAAAACCAAATGAGTTTAGTTTTTTAAAGAAAGAATCGTTTTTTAAATGCACAAGACTTTCATAAAATTCATGAGTATCTTCTAACTGCAATTTATTTTCAGCAATGAAATTTAAAAGGGTGGTTTTTATTGCATGGTTTTGAGGTTGTAAACTCAAAGTTATTATCTGGCTGATAAACTGTACTTCTGGAGAATTTTTGAGTAATAAACTTTCCGAAGAAATAATATCAATATTTAAATCGCTTAAATATTCTGCAATTGCGAAACCCTCTTTCTTTTTTCTAACAATGATGCAAATATCTTTTCTTTTAAAACCGTTACTTTCTGCCTTTTTTATAGTGTTTAAAACGGCTTCACATTGTAGTTCGTTTTTGTCTACATCTTCAGTGTTTAAAAAGGATAGTTCTACATAACCCATTTTATCAATGATTATGTTCTGTGATGCATTTTTATAGATCTGTTTGTGCTGTTTATTTGTAAATGAAACATCTGCAATATGATTAAAAAACGTGTTATTGAATTCTACAATGGTTTTATGACTACGATAATTATCTGGAAGGTTTTTTACAATTTGTTGAACAGCAAGTGGATTTTGACTTTCATTGTAAAGATTTATAAATTGTTCTGCTCGTCCGCCACGCCATCTGTAAATAGCTTGTTTTGCATCGCCAACTAACATAGAAGTGCCAGTTTCTCCTTTTAAATTTTCTCCAGAAACCACATTATTAATTAACGGAATTAAGTTTTCCCATTGTAATTGCGAAGTATCCTGAAATTCATCAATAAAATAGTGCTTAAACTTTTCTCCAATCCGTTCATAAATATATGGAGCAGGTTGTTGGTTTATTTCAGTATTTATGATGGCATTAAATTCTGAGATTAATAATATATCGTCTTCATCTTTAATATCTTGAAGAGTTTTACCAATGGCACTCAAAACAGATAAAGGCGTGATATTTTTTAAAGCGTTTTTTAAGAATTTAATTTGAAATATAGCTGTTTTAGTTCTCAAAAAAGCTTCAATTAATTGAGGACGTATACTTTCGATGGTATTTCCTACATCAGGTGTTACACGTTTAGGAAATATAGAACCTCCTTCTACTAAATCAATTTGCCATTTGGGAGAAAAAGAGACGTTGAAATTTTCTTCGGAAAGTTTAATAAAATGTTTGGGTATATAACTGCTTGTAAAATCGTTATGTTCTAATTGTGATTGTTCTATTAATGATAGAATACTTTTTGCAACTTCAGTGACTTGTGAAGTTAATACGTTGTATTGTTTCTGTAAATTACTTTTTAGAGCCTTAAAATCACTCAAAGATTTATCCTTAATGTCATTTAAATATGTAATATCATTTTCCTTAACTAATAGTTGAGCTATGGTATTAAAATCATAAGAAATGTCCCAGCTTTTATCATCATCAGCTTTTTCAATCGCAAAATCTACCAATACCTTAGTGAGTTCATCATCACTTCCAGCTTTATCAATAAGTTTATCAACAGCTTTTGCTAAAATAGAAGCTGTATCTAATTCAACTTCAAAATTTACGGGTAACTTGAGATCAAAAGCAAAGGTTCTAATAAGTTTATGGTTAAACTTATCAATAGTAGAAATATCAAAAGCTGCATAATTATGAACAATGGTCTCCAGCAATAGTTTTGATCTTTGGTGAAGATCTTTTGGTGAAATTTCAAGCTCACTACTTAAATCCTCAAACATGTCGTTTGGGTTCTCAATAATTTTTTCTTCGGAAAATTCTTTAAGCATATCAATAATACGCTCTTTCATTTCGCCAACAGCTTTATTTGTAAACGTAAGCGCTAGAATATTTCTAAATGTCAACCTGCTTTTAGATTGAAACAATAGCCTGAGATAATCCTTTACTAGCGTATAGGTTTTTCCACTTCCTGCAGAAGCATTGTAAATTGTAAATTGAGATTTATTTTGCACGCTTAAAATTATATTAAATATCTATGAACTCATAGATATTTAATATTTTTAATTGCGCTGTATTATGCTTAAATTTGAATGAATTAAATATTAACAATAAAAACCAATAATATTATGGCTTTCGAATTACCGAAATTAAAATATGCATACGACGCTCTAGAACCAAATATCGACGCTCGTACAATGGAAATACATCACACTAAACATCACCAAGGTTATACTAATAAATTAAATGCAGCAATTGAAGGCACAGATTTAGAAGGAAAATCTATTGAAAATATCTTAGGTAATCTAGATATGAAAAATAGTGCTGTTAGAAACAATGGAGGAGGTTTTTATAACCATTCTTTATACTGGGAAGTAATGAATCCAGAAGATAGAGGGTATCTTTCTGGAGATTTAAAAGATGCAATTGATGCTGCTTTTGGATCTAAAGATGCTTTTATTGAAGCTTTTAGTAATGCTGCAGCAACTCAATTTGGATCTGGATGGGCTTGGTTGTGCGTTCATAAAGGAGGAAAAGTTGAAGTATGTTCAACTCCAAACCAAGACAATCCATTAATGCCTGGAGTAACTTGTGGAGGAACACCAATTTTAGGAATAGATGTTTGGGAACATGCATACTACTTAAACTATCAAAATAGAAGACCAGATTACATTAGCGCATTTTTTAATGTTGTTAACTGGAATGAAGTTGAACGTCGTTACGCAGAAGCTAAATAGTTTTCATCACATAAATTTTAAGAAAGCAAACTCATTGGGTTTGCTTTTTTTTATGCTTATTAAAAAATAGAAAAGATTTAAATTACGAATGGACTAAAAATGAAAAAAGGTGAACGAGAGTTCACCTTTTTTGCCCCAAATCTACCATAAACTTAACCTACTTATGTTATGGTGAAACAAATATAACAGCACTTTTAGTTAATGCATTAATTTTTAGACCAACGACGAATAAATTGGCTTAAACGAGGAAATAGGATACTTTTTGTTTTTAAAAATACAATATAATGGTGCTAGCAAGTGAAAACATGCACACTACGAATTAACGAAATCTTAAAAGGATGTGTTGAGATTTGTACTTAAGAAATAATACTTGAGTTGTAACCATAAAAAAAGGTGAACAGATGTTCACCTTTTTTTGCCCCAAATCTACCATGAACTTAACCTACTTATGTTATGGTGAGTCCAATGTATGCGTTATTTATATATAGGTTGCTAAAAATTAGACGAAATACCTATTTATCAGGTAAAAAGCATATTTTCTTGGATAAAGTGACAGTTATATGCATTTTATCTAGTAAGCTCTTTCTTTATTTCCTTCATAAAAATTGACAAACGCTCTGTTAACCACACGATTACCTCCAGGTGTAGGGTAGTTTCCAGTAAAGTACCAATCGCCTAAATTTTTAGGACAAGCCTTGTGTAAATTTTCAATAGGTTGAAAAATAGTTTTCACTTTCGCCTTTACAGAAGTGTCAGAAATTAACTCAGCAATTTTATCTGATATCTCATCTGCTGTAAATTGACCATATAAATCCTTTACATAATTTTTAACCTCTATATCTTTAAGTTTTAATTGTGCTTTGCATTTATGATAGACCTCTTCAATTAAATGGTATTTATCATTTTCTTTCAATAGTGATAACATTGCTCTAAAAGCAATCAAACTTTCTAGATTAGCCATATCAATCCCATAACAATCTGGATATCGAATTTGTGGTGCAGACGACACAACAATAATTTGTTTAGGATGGAGTCGGTCCATCATTTTAATAATACTCATTTTAAGCGTTGTACCTCTTACAATACTATCGTCAATAATAACAAGGTTATCAGTTGGTTTAATAACACCATAAGTGACATCATAAACGTGAGCCACTAAATCATCACGACTACTATCTTCTGTAATAAAGGTTCTTAGTTTAACATCCTTAATCGCTATTTTTTCAATACGAGGTCTTTCAGATAGGATCTCGGTAACTTTTTCTGCGGAAAGTTTACCATTCCCTTCCAATATAGCTTTTGTTTTTTGTTCGTTAAGGTGTTGCTCAACAGTTTCAATCATACCATAGAAAGATGTTTCCGCAGTATTTGGAATATATGAAAACACCGAATTTTTTGTATCACCATCAATTGCTTCTAATACTTTAGGCATTAACAATTTTCCTAAGTTTTTACGTTCTTGATAGATTTCTGCATCGCTTCCTCGAGAAAAATAAATACGTTCAAAAGAACACGCTTTACGTTCTAGAGGTTCTAAAATTTGTTCGATAAATACGTCACCAGATTTTTTTGTAATAATGGCATGACCTGGTGCTAATTCTTTAACATCATCAAAATCTACATTAAAAACGGTTTGTATCACTGGACGTTCTGAGGCAACAACAACAATTTCATCATCTTCATAATAATATGCTGGTCTAATCCCAGAAGGATCACGTAAAACAAACGAATCTCCATGACCTAATAATCCAGCCATTGCATAACCACCATCCCAATTTTTAGCAGCTTTCTTTAATATTTTGGCAACATTTAAACGCTCTGCAATTAATGGCGAACATTCGTTTTTATTATAACCTTCTTTTTTAAGTTTTTTATAAATTTTTGCAACAGCATCATCCAAGAAATGACCAATTTTTTCCATTATCGTAATGGTATCTGCCTTTTCTTTTGGATGTTGTCCTATTTTTACTAATCCATCAAATAACTCATTTACATTGGTCATATTAAAGTTACCTGCAACAATAAGGTTTCTGTGCATCCAATTATTTTGTCTTAAAAAAGGATGAACACTCTCCACACTGTTCTTGCCAAAAGTACCATAACGAACGTGACCTAAAAACAACTCTCCAATGTATGGAATATGTTGTTTTTGAAGCGCTACATTGTCTTGATATTCTGGATGATTTGTTAGCTCATCATTAATACGTTCATTAATTTGAGCAAAAATATCTTGTATGGGTTGTTGAGCAATTGAGCGTACACGACTTATATAACGTTCTCCAGGTTTTGTATCTAACTTAATACTTGCAAAACCAGCACCATCTTGTCCACGATTGTGTTGTTTTTCCATTAAGAGATACATTTTATTTACGCCATAAAATGCACTTCCATATTTTTCTTTGTAGAATTCTAATGGTTTTTTGAGTCTTATGAGTGCAATTCCGCATTCATGTTTTAAAGCATCGCTCATTGGTATGTTATTGTTTTTAAGTCTTCCAAAATTATAAATTTCGGGTTTAGTATAAAATAAAAAACGCGCTCAATTTTGAGCGCGTTGGTTTATGTTAATTCAATATTAAATTGAGTGAGTCTCTTAAAGTCTTTTAATCGATACTCGACATCGTCTTTGGTTAAATTTTGCATACGTTCTGTTCCAAATTTTTCTACACAAAAAGATGCTAGTGTTGATCCATAGATGACTGCGTTTTTCATATTCTCAAAACTGTAATCTTCTGTCTTTGCTAAATAACCTGCAAATCCTCCAGCAAATGTATCTCCTGCTCCAGTTGGATCAAAAACTTCTTCTAAAGGTAAAGCTGGTGCATAGAACATATGGTCATCATGAAATAATAAAGCGCCATGTTCTCCTTTTTTGATCACCACATACTTTGGTCCCATTTCATGAATCTTTCTAGCTGCAACAACTAAAGAGTATTCTCCCGTTAATTGTCTCGCTTCTTCATCATTAATAGTAATAACATCTACATTTTTAATAACTGATAGTAAATCGTCTAATGCGATGTCCATCCAAAAATTCATGGTATCTAAAATAGCCAATTTAGGCTTTTTAGACATTTGGTCTAACACACCTTGTTGTACCATTGGATGTAAATTTCCAAGCATCACAACTTCTGCATCTCTATATGCTTCAGGCACAACAGGATTAAAATGTTCTAAAACATTTAGCTCTGTTACTAAGGTGTCACGAGAATTCATATCGTTATGATATTTACCACTCCAAAAAAATGTTTTGCCATCTTTTACAATTTCAATACCTTCTGTATTAACGTTTCTATCAGATAAAAGATCTAAATATTTCTGCGGAAAATCTCCACCTACAACAGATACTGCTGCTGCATCAACATTGAAATTTGAAGCAGATAAACCGATATAGGTAGCTGCGCCTCCAAGAATTTTGTCTGTTTTTCCAAATGGTGTTTCAATAGCATCGAAAGCTACTGTACCAACTATAACTAATTTGCTCATAAAGCGTTTTAAAATTTGCTGCAAATATACAGTTTTTAAGGACTAAATTGCGAATTTATTTTCGACCAAAATCTGCAGGAATTTCTCCCCAAGCTTTGGTTTCCCATTTCACAATAGTCGTTTTGTAGTCATTATCTTTCAACCATTGCACAGCACGATCTACCAAATCATAAACAGGCTTGTTCTTTTCATTGCGTTCTAACTTTGAGTTGCATGTTTTTTTGCGCACCCAACTCATGGCTGTTTTAGAGTCTGTATATAAGATACGATCACTATCGTGTTTTTTTAGAAATCCTAATCCATGTACAAGTGCTAAAAACTCTCCTAAATTATTTGTGCCTTGCGCAAAGGGACCTTGAATAAATAATTGTTTTTTTGTTTTGGTGTCTACACCACGATATTCCATAATTCCTGGATTACCAGATGACGCAGCATCAACAGCAATGGAGTTGTAATTTGGTTTCCCTATTTTTTTGAGTTGTTCAGCTGTGAGTTCACTTTTAAAAGATTTATTTTTTCCTATATAATCAAAGTAGTTTCCTTTTAAAGCTGCTTTGGCAGCATCAAATGTAGCGAAGGACTTGTATTGTGCACCTTCAAAATTTTTGATTTGTGCTTTACAATCATTCCAGGATTCAAAGACACCTGTATGGTGACCTTTCCAAACGGTATAATATTTTTTTTTCTTTTTACTCATTTTTAGTTTCCGTTAAAATGGAAATCTCTTTAATTTAATGTCTTGTCATTCTGAGCGATAACGAAGAATCTTTTATATTATAAGGTCTAGAGATTCTTCAGTAGTGCCTCCTTCTGAATGACACAATCTATTTATTTAATAATTTATCTACCACCTCAGGAAAATGCTCCATCTCCAATTTGTGAATTTTATCTGCAACATCTTGAACAGAATCAGTGTCGAGCACAGCACATTTCGACTGAAAAATTATTGCACCTTCATCATAATGTTCATTCACATAATGTATGGTAATCCCAGTTTCGGTTTCTTTATTAGCAACAATAGCTTCATGAACTTTCATACCATACATGCCTTTTCCTCCATATTTAGGTAACAACGCAGGATGTATATTAATGACTTTATTTGGAAACTTGTTTAAAATTTTCTTCGGAAACATCCATAAAAAACCAGCTAGTATTATTAAATCTGGTTGTGATGTTATTAAGAGATTTAAAATATCATCAGTTTCAGTTAAAGCTATTTTATTGAATGATAGCGCACTAACTTTAAGCTTTTTGGCACGATCTAAAACTTTGGCATGAGGATTGTTAGTAAGTACCTGAATGACAGAAGCATTTTCTCTGTTGTGAAAAAACTTAATTAAATTTTCAGCATTAGTGCCACTTCCGGACGCAAAAATTACAATACGTTTCATTTACAGACAATCAGTTAGTGTTATTCAAAACAAAAAAAAGAATAATAATTAACAATTAGAACGTAAAAGATAAAATCTTCAAAGTAATTTTACTAAATTACCATCACATTTTTAAACTAAAGGTGTGTATTGAAATAAAGTTTTTTTATTTTTGCGACCTAAATTAAAATTTAAAATTAAAAAATTATGTCAGACATTGCATCAAGAGTAAAAGCGATTATAGTAGACAAATTAGGAGTAGATGAAAACGAAGTTGTAACTGAAGCTAGCTTCACGAACGATTTAGGAGCAGATTCTCTAGATACTGTTGAATTAATCATGGAATTTGAAAAAGAATTTGATATTCAAATCCCAGACGATCAAGCTGAGAACATTGCTACAGTTGGTCAAGCAGTCTCTTATATAGAAGCAGCAAAATAATTCAATAAAAATTTATGGAATTAAAGCGAGTTGTAGTTACTGGTTTAGGAGCACTTACACCTATAGGCAATACCAAAGATGAATTTTGGGATGCGCTTATTAGTGGTAAAAGTGGTGCTGCACCTATAACATATTTTGATGCTGAAAAGTTCAAAACGAAGTTCGCTTGCGAATTAAAAAACTTTAATGCTACCGATTTTCTAGATAGAAAAGAGGCTCGTAAAATGGATAGATTTGCACAGTATGCTATGGTAGCTTCAGATGAAGCTATCATAGATTCTAAGCTAGATCTAGAAAAAATAAATAAATTACGAGTAGGCGTTATTTGGGGAGCAGGAATTGGAGGCTTGGAAACATTTCAAGACGAAGTATTAAACTTTGCAGCTGGAGATGGCACACCAAGATTTAATCCATTCTTTATCCCAAAAATGATTGCAGATATTGCACCAGGTAACATATCTATTAAACATGGATTTATGGGGCCTAATTACACAACAGTATCCGCATGCGCATCCTCAGCTAATGCTATGTTTGATTCATTAAATATGATTCGTTTGGGTCATTGTGATGTTATCGTAACAGGTGGTAGTGAGGCAGCAGTAACTATTGCAGGAATGGGTGGTTTTAATGCTATGCACGCACTGTCAACAAGAAATGAAAGCCCAGAAACAGCTTCTAGACCTTTTGATGCAACCAGAGATGGATTTGTGTTAGGAGAAGGAGCAGGAGCTATTATTCTTGAAGAATATGAGCACGCAAAAGCAAGAGGCGCTAAAATTTATGCTGAATTATTAGGAGGCGGTTTATCATCTGATGCACATCATATGACTGCACCTCATCCTGATGGTATTGGTGTTATTGCTGTAATGAGAAATTGTTTAGAAAATGCTGGTATTAAACCTGAAGAAGTTGATCATATCAACACGCATGGAACATCAACACCTCTTGGAGATGTTGCTGAACTTAAAGCGATTTCTGAAGTGTTTGGTGATCATGCAAAAAATATCAACATCAACTCTACTAAGTCCATGACTGGACATTTATTAGGAGCTGCAGGAGCTATAGAATCTATTGCATCAATTTTAGCAATGGAACATGGTATCGTACCTCCAACAATAAACCACAAAGTAGTTGATGAGAATATAGATCCTAAACTTAATTTAACATTAAATAAAGCACAAAAAAGAGACGTTAAAGTTGCTATGAGTAATACGTTTGGATTTGGCGGTCACAACGCTTGTGTATTATTCAAAAAACTAGATTAAATCCCGAATGAGCTTCATTCGTAACATATTAAAAAATTCCCGTTCAGTTAAAGACGGGAATTTTTTTTTATTACTCAACGATATTCTAGGTTATAAGGTTAAAAATAAATCACTTTACTTCAAGGCTTTTACCCATCGTTCTATGAATATTAAGGACAAAAAAGGTAATGCTTTAAATTATGAGCGATTAGAGTTTGTAGGTGATGCAATGCTAAGTGCCGTAATTGCTGCTTACTTATTTGAAGAAGTACCTCATGGTGACGAAGGCTATTTAACCAAAATGCGTTCTAAAGTAGTAAGTAGAGAACACCTTAATGAATTAGGTAAGGAGTTAAAACTTATAGATTTGGTAGAAAGTAAAATCCCTAAATCTAACTTCGGAAACAATATTCATGGAAACCTTTTTGAGTCTCTAGTAGGTGCTATCTATTTAGATAAAGGCTATCAATACTGCGAAAAATTCATTCATAAACGTGTGATTAAGCCTCATGTAGATATCGAAACCTTAGAAGGTCGTGTAATTAGTTATAAGAGTTTATTAATTGAGTGGTGTCAAAAAGAAAAGAAAACATTCGACTATAATGTTTATGAAGATACAGGAAACGATGAATTAAAACATTTTTCTGTAAAGCTCTCAATAGATGAAAAAGTAATTGCAAAAGCAAGAGCAACTTCTAAAAAGAAAGCAGAAGAAAAAGCGTCTAAACGTGCATTTTTTGCATTTCAGAATGAAATAAGTAAAGCGTTTTAAGCCACTTATAAATTTTGTAATCAATTCTTTACAACTACAACGTTTTCGCTGTATAGCGTCGTTAAGATTAACCAAAACTTCACGTTTTAATAGCTATATTGTACTATATTTACATTTAACTTATTTGAACTTTTTAATTTATTAACTAATTAAAAAAGCATAAACAAGTTCATAATGTGGTTGATTGATTATGGCATTACACAAATTACTTGTTGACGATTTTTATGATGCTTCGTTTTCGCTAATTGCGATTCACTGTAGGTTAGAAGATTATCGTCTAGCTTATCTTCTTAATAAGCATTTAGAACTTAATTTAAAACGTAAGGAACACGATTTAGATTATAATTATTTTGATGCTTCTTTCGCAATTTATGAATGGGAAAACGAAAAGATTGATAGTGTATGGAATCTTGTCTCTAACGTCTGTAAAAAAGAAGAAGCTGGTTTGCAAAGTTCAGGATCATTATTTGCAAATCAAGCAACTGTTACAAGAACCATAAACCTATTACCAGAATTAAAAAAAGTAGATTACCTCATTAAAGTCACCAATGAAGATCGGCACTTTAATGAGAAAATCATTTTAAATAAAATACAAACAATACCACAAGTTATAACAACATATATTGTTGATATAGACCAATTAAAATCTAAAGAACACTTAATTTTCGACTAATGTTAAGAAGAAAAAAAACAAAAATAGTAGCTACACTCGGACCAGCAACAAGTACTAAAGAAGTACTTAAAGGCATGTTAGAAGAAGGCGTAAATGTATTCAGAATCAATTTTTCTCATGCAGATTACAAAGATGTAGAAGAGCGTGTAAACATGATTAGAGGGCTTAACGATGAATTTGGTTTCAATGCTGCTATTCTTGCAGATCTTCAAGGGCCAAAATTAAGAGTTGGTGTCATGAAAGGTGAAGTGATTGTCAATAAAGGTGATGAAATTATTTTTGCTACCGGAAAACGTTTTGAAGGGACAAAAGAGCGTGTTTACATGACTTATGATAAATTTCCTCAAGATGCAAATCCAGGAGAACGTATCCTTTTAGATGATGGAAAATTAATTTTTGAAGTTGTGTCTACTGATGGTAAATCTGAAGTCTTAACTCGTGTCATTCAAGGAGGACCATTACGTTCTAAAAAAGGTGTTAATCTTCCAAATACTAATATCTCACAACCAGCATTAACAGAAAAAGATATCGAAGATGCTATTTTTGCTTGTAGTTTGAAAGTAGATTGGATGGCATTATCATTTGTTCGTCATGCAGAAGATTTAATGCAATTAGAAGATTTAATCAAAAAGCATAGTGAACATAAAATTCCTATTATAGCAAAAATTGAAAAACCAGAAGCAGTAGAAAATATCGATAAGATAGTTGCCTATTGTGATGGTTTGATGGTTGCTCGTGGAGATTTAGGAGTTGAAATTCCAGCAGAGGAAGTGCCTTTAGTTCAAAAGAAATTGGTCTTGCGTGCTAAACGTGCTAGAATTCCTGTAATAATCGCTACCCAAATGATGGAAACGATGATTACAAGTTTAACTCCAACACGTGCTGAGGTTAATGATGTTGCCAATTCTGTGATGGATGGCGCAGATGCAGTAATGTTATCTGGAGAAACATCTGTTGGTAAATATCCAATACAGGTGATCACTCAAATGGCAAATATTATTAGAAGTGTTGAAGACTCAGATTTGATCAAAGTACCACAATCACCACCACATATTAAGACAAAACGTTATATCACTAAGTCTATTTGTTATCATGCAGCGCATATGGCTAATGATATTAATGCAAAAGCGATTTCTACATTAACTAACTCAGGTTATACAGCATTTCAAATTTCGGCTTGGAGACCAAGTGCACATATTTTAGTGTTCACGTCTAATAAAAGAATCTTAACACAATTGAGTATGCTTTGGGGAGTTGAATCCTTTTACTACGATAAATTTGTTAGTACAGATGAAACCATAGAAGATGTTAATGCTATTGCTTGTAAAAAAGGCTATCTAGAAGTAGGAGATATGCTCATTAGTTTAGCAGCAATGCCTATTCAAGAAAAAGGTATGGTAAATACATTGCGTGTTACAGAGATTACTAGTTGTAGTTTCTAAAACTATTTAAGACACTGAGCGAAGTTGAATTGTCATTGTAATTTGGGCGTTACCTAAAGGTCGCGCTTTCACTACTCGCTCTCTTCGAGGAGCTCAAACAGACCGTTCAATCGCTAACGCAAAAAACAACAACCTTGCTAATTTATTTTAGTGAGGTTTTTTTGTAGAATTAAAATTTCCGAAGACACATTAATTAGAACCTCAAAAAAAATGCGTTAACCTAAAAAGGTAACGCATTAATTATTTTGAAAATTATTTTAGCAAAAATAACTTATACAGCTGCACGTAGTTTTTCTACAGCAGTGTTCTTCACTGACTTCACTTCAAATTGATTAGACGTATTATTTTGTCCTCCAGCTTTTAAAGCTTTATCTCCAGCAAAAAACGTTTTGTGGTCATCACCAAGATCGGAACCTGCCATTCTTTGATGTTTTACACAAGCAACGCCTTTTCTAATTTCTTGTCGTTGTACACCTTTTACATAAGCCAACATACCTTCTTCTCCAAAATAACCTTCGGTTAGATCATTCATGTGTAATGCTGTTGTGTGATATGTTGGAAGTGTGATTAGGTGATGAAAAATCCCAGCTTCTTTTGCACCATCTATTTGAAAAGTCTTAATTTTCTCATCTGCACGAAAGCATAATTCAGAACCATCATATTGAGAATCCATCAAATTGTTTCTATCATAAGCTGTCATGTTCTCACCTTCAGCAAGCATGTCATCGTATGCTTGATTACGGAAATTCAACGTCCAGTTAAATGATGGCGAATTGTTATACACCAATTTAGCATTAGGCACAATGTCTTTAACTCTATTTACCATATGTGCAATTTGTTTCACATTTGGTGTAGGTGTTTCAATCCATAATAAATCGGCTCCATTTTGAAGACTAGTCACACAATCTAAAACTACACGGTCTATATTGGTGCCATCTTTAAACTTATACAAACCATTTGGTAATCTTACAGGACGCACCAGTTTCCCATCCCTTTTTAGTAATACATCATCTTCTCTGGCTTCATTGATAGCAATTTCTTCAGCTTCCACAAAAGCTAAATATTGAGATGCTAAATCTCCTGGTTCTTGGCTTACTGGAAGTTTTTGAGTTAAACCTGCACCTTCTGAGTCTGTTCTTGCTACAATAATTCCGTTATCAACTCCTAATTCTAGAAATGCATATCTCACAGCATTTAATTTTGCAATAAAATCTTCGTGTGGTACTGTTACTTTTCCGTCTTGATGACCACATTGTTTCGCATCAGATACTTGATTTTCAATTTGAATAGCACAAGCTCCAGCCTGAATCATTTTTTTAGCCAATAAATAGGTAGCTTCCTCATTTCCGAAGCCAGCATCAATATCTGCTATGATAGGAACAATATGTGATTCAAAATTATCGATGTCATCCTGCACATCTTCCCCTTTTTCTAATCGTCTAAATAAATCATTTAATGCAATAGCATCTGCCTGACGTAAAAAATCATAGATTTCTGCTATAAGACTAGGTACTGCGGTTTTTTCGTGCATAGATTGATCTGGTAATGGTCCAAATTCTGAACGTAATGCAGCAACCATCCAACCAGAAAGGTATAAATATCTTTTGCTAGTAGTTTTGTGATGCTTTTTTACTGCAATCATTTTTTGCTGCGCAATAAAACCATGCCAGCAACCTAAAGATTGTGTGTAATTTGAAGGGTCTTTGTCATAAGCTGCCATGTCTTCTCTCATAACAGAAGCTGTATGTTTAGCGATATCTAATCCTGTGTTAAAACGATTTTGAGCAACCATTCTAGCTGCACTTTCTGGATTAATAGCATTCCATGAATTTCCATACTTTGCTTTAAGATTTCTTACAGTTTCTAATGCAGAACCATAATTGCTTTGTGCTAAATTTTTCATAATTTTGTGTTTACGTATTAAGGTTTTTTCTAGATTTTGATATGGTAGTCTCGCACACTATTCCAGTAGTTGCGAGACATTTTTTTTAAATGTATTGGTAAGCAGGAAGCGTTAAAAACTCTTCAAATTTTTCTTGTGTTACTAGTTTGTTAAACAATTCTATTGCTAATTTAAATTTGGTATTTACGATGTTATCTTGACCTATTTCTGTAATGATCTTTTCAACTTCATTATCAAAAATGTCATCAAATAATGTTCTGGTAAATAATCTTCCATCTTCTAGTTTGACTTCATTTTTTAACCATTGCCAAACTTGAGTTCTTGATATTTCGGCAGTTGCAGCATCTTCCATTAAATTATAAAGCGCTACTGCTCCATGACCTCTTAACCAAGCTTCAGTATATAAAATACCAACGTTTATGTTTTTTCTAATTCCTGCTTCTGTTACAGTTCCTAGAGGAATTTCAACCAAATCTTGTTCAGTAATGTGTATATCTTCACGTAAAACATGTAATTGATTTGGTGTTGGCATGTATGTATCGAACTCTTTCATGGCAACTTCAACTAAATCTGGATGTGCTACCCAAGTGCCATCGTGACCGTTTTTAACTTCACGTTCTTTGTCTTTTCGTACTTTTTCTAAAGCTGCAGCATTGGCTTCTTCATTGTTTTTAATAGGAATTTGGGCAGCCATTCCACCAATAGCAAGAATGCCTCTTTTATGGCAACGTTGTATCACTAGTTTAGAATATGCATCCATAAAAGGTGTCGTCATTGTTACTTGATCGCGATTAGGAACCACAAAGTTTGGATGATTTCTAAATTTCTTGATATATGAAAAGATATAATCCCAACGTCCACAATTTAAACCTACGATATGATCTTTAAGCTCATAAATGATTTCATCCAATTGAAAAGTAGCTGTAATCGTTTCTACCAAAACTGTTGCTTTAAATGTACCTTGTGGTACTTCTAAATAATCTTGCGCAAAAGCAAATACCTCATTCCACCAACGAGCTTCTAAGTAATGCTCTAACTTCGGAAGATAAAAATAGGGTGCAGTTTCGTTTTCTAACATGGTTTTAGTGTTGTGAAAAACGTACAAACCAAAATCTACTAAACTCCCTGAAGCTTCCTCTTTATTAATAAGAATATGCCGTTCGTTTAAATGTAAACCTCTAGGTCTCACTAATAATACTGCAGTTTTAGGATTTAATTGATACGATTTATCTTTTCTAGAATCATATAAAGAGATCGTTTTTGTATTCGCATCTATTAAGTTTTGCTGACCTTCAATTGTATTTTTCCAAGTTGGTGCATTACTGTCTTCTAAATCTGCCATAAACGTTTTAGCACCAGAGTTTAAAGCATTAATGATCATTTTTCTATCTACAGGACCAGTAATTTCAACACGTCTGTCTTGCATATCTAAAGGAATATGTCCTGCAGTCCAATTGCTTTCTCTAATATGTTTGGTTTCTCTTGGAAACTCTGGAAATTTTCCAGTATCAAAAACTTGCTGTTCTTGCTCACGTCTCTTTAACACTTCTAACCGTTTAGAATTAAACTTTTCATGAAGCGCTGTAATAAAAGCTAAGGCGTCATCCGTAAGTATTTCTGGATAATAATTTTTAACATCTTTAGCGAATTGTGTTTTAGGTAATTTTAAAAGCTTGTTTTCCATCTTATTATAATTTTACACTACAATGATAGAATAAACTTTTTTAAAATCCTAGCGAACGTTCGCTAAAAATATTTTTTCGCTGAAAAAGTATATTCGCAAAATAGCTTATATTTGCTTTTATGGAAGAAGATTATATTAAACTCATATTTGGCTTAAAACTAAAGCAGATAAGGACTGAGAAGAATTTATCCTTATTTGGTTTATCTAAACTTTCGGGTCTTTCGAAATCGTATTTAAACGAAATAGAAAAAGGAAAAAAATATCCGAAACCAGATAAAATTTCTATGCTTTCAGAGAAATTAGACATTCCTTATGATCAAATGGTGTCTTTAAAGTTGGATAAAAACTTAGCTCCAATTGGAGACATATTACAGTCTAAAATTTTAAAAGAAATTCCGTTAGAACTTTTTGGGATTAAAGAAAGTAACTTAATAGATATAGTTGCAAATGCACCTGCAAAAGTGAATGCATTTATTAGCACAATAATTGAAATTGCTCAACATTATAATTTTAGTAGAGAAAGTTTTTTCTTGGCTTCCGTTAGAACGTTTCAAGAAGCAAATAATAATTATTTTGACGATTTAGAACAGCAGGTTTTAAAGTTTTCAAAAGCATATCAAATTGATTTAACCAAACCTATAGCTTCTGATGATTTAGAAGAAATTTTAATTGAAGAATACGGTTATGTTATCATAGATGATGAGTTAAGTAAATATGAGGTATTAGAAAATTTACGTTCAGTTTTTGTGCCTAAAACTAAAACTCTATTACTTGCAGATGGTATTGATGAAGCACAACGTTCTTTCATCTATGCTAAAGAAATAGCGTGTAATTTTTTAGACATTAAGGATCGATTATATACATTTCCGTGGATAAAATTTGAGAATTTTGATCAAGTTTTAAATAACTTTTATGCATCATATTTTGCAGGCGCATTACTCATTCCTAAAGCAAATTTAATAGCTCAATTGGATGAAGTTTTTGAAAAAGACACTTTTGACGAAGCCTTGTTTATTAAAGCAATGAATGCTTTTAACGCATCACCAGAATCATTTTATCAACGTTTAACCAATATTTTACCTAAAGCCTATAATATTCAAAATTTGTTCTTTTTAAGATTTACACACAAAGCAAATAGCGGGAAATTTTATTTAAAAAAAGAACTTCATTTATCTCATCAGCATTCTCCTCGTGCTAATGAAAACAATGAACATTATTGCAGACGATGGGTTTCATTAAACGTATTAAAAGATATTAGTGTCAATAAAAATGCTCATGAGTTTGATATTCAAATCTCTAATTATGTAAATGATGATGCAACCTATTTAATATTGTCATCTGCAACTAAAGATCCATTTAGAGATCATCAATATAGAAGTATAAGTATTGGTTTATTGATCAATAAACAATTAGAACGTAAACTAAAATTTTTAGGTGATAAAACCATTAAAACAGAAGAAGTTGGTGTTACGTGTGAACGATGTTCTATAAAAGATTGTAAAGTAAGGCAAGCTCCAGCATTAGCTTTAGAAAGAGCTGATAAAAACACAAAAATTGAACATATTGTTGAGGTTCTAAATAAAAAGTTTGAATAATTTGTGATTAAAACTCAAACCGCAACTGCACACTAACAGGTTCTTCCTTTATTTCTTTTTTCTTCTTTTTAGAATCCTCAGTATTTAAATTAGATAAAGAAATTCCTAGTAAGCGTACAGAATTATTCATTTTTTCTTGAAATAATAAATCCTTAGCCGTTTCGAGAATAATGCTCTTATCACTCACAAAATAAGGCAAGGTTTTGCTTCTTGTTTGTAATGTGAAATCACTATACTTTATTTTTAATGTCACTGTTTTTCCAGAGACTTTACTTTTTTGGAGTCGCTTTGCAACTTCTTCTGCAATATGCTCTAGTTTTTCTAGCATGAAAATTTCCGAAGATAAATTCTCACTAAACGTACGTTCTGCAGCGAGTGATTTTCTAATTCGGTTGGGTTTCACTTCACTCGTGTGAATACCTCTAACAACATGGTAATAGTAACGTCCCGACTTTCCGAAGTTTTCATCTAAATACTCTAACGATTTTGATTTTAAATCCTTACCGGTAAAAATCCCTTTTTGATACATTTTTTCGGCAGTTACTTTGCCAACACCATAAAATTTTCTAATATCTAAATCCTCCAAAAATTGAAGGACTTCCTCTGGATTCACGGTCTTTTGTCCGTTGGGTTTATTATAATCACTAGCTACTTTTGCAATAAACTTGTTGATAGAAATTCCTGCAGAGGCTGTTAAACCTACCTCATTAAAAATGCGAGTTCTAATCTCTTGAGCTAATAAAGATGCGCTGGGATTTCCTTTTTTATTCTCAGTCACATCCAAATAAGCTTCGTCTAGAGACAAAGGTTCAACAAGATCTGTATAGTCAAAAAAGATGCTACGAACTTTTTTTGAAATTTCAGTATAACGTGCAAAATCGGTTTTTACGAAAATAAGATGCGGACATAATTTGATAGCCAATCGTCCAGACATAGCACTTTTTACGCCAAATTTTCGTGCCTCATAACTTGCAGCACTTATAACACCTCGAGTTCCGCCTCCACCAACAGCAATGGCTTTACCTTTTAGACTTGGATCATCCATTTCTGCTACAGAGGCATAAAATGCGTCCATATCAACATGAATAATTTTTCTAATTGGTAATTCGCTTAGCATAAAACAAATTTATAATATCTTTGATTTAATCGATGCGCAAAACATGAAACTTATATACACTCTTTTAGGATTAATAGTTTTATTATTGATTTGGTCTGCTATTGATCCTTTTGAATATTTCACGTGGTTTTTGGAGGTTTCACCTGCTGTTATTGGTGTTTTGGTACTCATACTCACGTTTAATAAATTTAGATTCACAAATTTTGTCTACGTACTCATATTTTTTCACTGCGCTATTTTAATCATTGGAGGTCATTATACATATGCTGAAGTTCCTTTGTTTGATTGGCTTCAAGAAGCCTTTAACCAAACCAGGAATAATTATGATAAGGTAGGTCATTTTGCTCAAGGTTTTGTACCAGCTATGATTACAAGAGAATTATTGATTCGTAAAAAAGTCGTGAATTCAAATAGTTGGCTCAACTTTATTGTGGTTTGTATTGCTATGGCAATTAGCGTGACTTATGAGTTTATAGAATGGGCAGTTTCACTAGGAACAGGAGAAGGTGGAAATTCTTTTTTGGGAACTCAAGGTTATATTTGGGATACACAATCTGATATGTTGTATGCTACGATTGGAGCTATTTTGGCTTTGATTATCTTCGGAAAATATCATACACATCAAATAGATAAAATAAATATTAATTAAAATAGATTCCCATTTGTATGGGAACTAAAGATGATAGAAATAGAACGTAAATTTTTAGTGACTTCGGAAGCATTTAAAACCGAATCCCATAAACACACAAGGATCATTCAAGGGTTCTTAAATACCAATCCAGAACGAACAGTTAGAGTTAGAATAAAAGGAGATAAAGGTTTTTTAACTGTTAAAGGAAAATCTACACAAGATGGCTTGTCTCGTTTTGAATGGGAAAAAGAGATCTCAAAACCAGATGCGGAAGCACTTTTAAAGTTATGCGAAAAAGGTGTTATTGATAAAATTCGATACGAAGTTAAAATGGGAGAACATGTTTTTGAAGTTGATGTGTTTCATGAAGAAAATGAAGGTCTAATTATTGCTGAAGTAGAATTAAATAACGAAGAAGAAGCTTTTGAGAAACCAGCTTGGTTAGGAAAAGAAGTCACAGGTGATAAGCGATATTACAATTCTCAATTAAGTCAACACCCTTTTAAAAACTGGTCATAAAAAAACCACTCAAATAGAGTGGTTATTATATTTTGTATCGCTTAAATTAAACTTTCTTAGCGCAACAATCTTTTTTACAATCTGCTGCACAAGCCATTTTTTCAGCTTCAGTTTTGTTTGCACATTTTGCTTTACAAGCAGCTTTTTCAGCTTCAGTCTTGTTAGCGCAACTTGCTGAGCAATCATGCTTTTCAGTAGAAAAAGACTCTACAGTTTTCATGTTTTTAACTTTATAAGTGTCTCCTGCTTTTGCAACAGCTTCTTCTAAAGTTTTTGGAGTTACCATAGCTTCATCATACTCTACCATAGCTATTTCTTTTTCAAAATCTACGGTAGCAGACTTTACGCCATCCATTTTTGCCATTTTCTTTTCAATAGTCTTTGCACAACCCATTGCGCAAGTCATACCTTCAATACCAAATTCTGCTTTTGCATACGTCGCATTAGGATCTAACTTTTTAGCAGCATTTGTATTTATTTCAGTTGTTGTTTCTACTGTTTTAATTTCTGGTTCTTTATCACTTTTACAAGCAATAACCGACACTGATATCAAAGCAATAGCTAATAAATTTTTTAATGTCTTCATAGTCTTATTTAATAATAATTTAAACAAACTTAATAAATATTGATGTTCCTTGTATTAAAATTAACGAATTTTGTGAATTAGTTAAGGGAACTTATGAATGATAACACTAAAAAATGGCTTTTTCTACTAATTTTATCAGTGATTTGGGGAAGTTCTTTCATTTTAATTAAAAAGTCCTTACTAGGTTTAACACCTTATCAATTAGGTGCATTACGTACAATTATAACAGGAATTTTTCTGTTTTCAGTTGGGTTGAAGAACTTAAAATCTATTAAAAAAAATGAATGGAAATGGGTTGTAATTTCAGGTTTTCTCGGTTCATTTATTCCTGCTTTTTTATTCGCTATTGCAGAAACCGAAATAGATAGTGCAATCACTTCAATACTTAATTCATTGGTTCCGTTAAACGCTATTTTACTAGGTTTTGCGATTTTTAAAATAGGCTTTACTAAACGTCAGTTTTTAGGAGTTGTTATTGGATTTATTGGGACAAGTATATTAATATTGAAAGGCGCAGACTTAAATCCTGACCAAAATTACTTGTATGCTGGCTTCGTTATTATTTCAACAGTCATGTATGCGCTTAATGTAAATATTATAAAAAAGCACCTTCAAAATGTAAAGCCATTGAGTATTGCTACTGGCAATTATGTTGCAATCATTATTCCTGCAATTGTGGTATTAATGTTTACAGATTTCTTTTCTTCGGAAACATTAGAGCATCCAGATTTTAAAATGTCAATACTATATGTCGTTATTTTATCTTTCTTCGGAACTGCGCTTGCCAAAGTGCTCTTTAACACTTTAGTTCAGATATCTACACCTGTTTTTGCATCGTCTGTGACATATTTGATGCCAGTTGTAGCTCTAGCTTGGGGTTTATTAGATGGCGAAACTTTTGGGCCTTTACAGATTGTTGCTAGTGTGATTATTTTACTAGGTGTATATCTAGCCAATAAAAAGAAGGCATAAAAAAATCCGAAGTAATTTTACTTCGGATTTTTAGAATTTATGTACTTAGATGATTAGTCAAAATCAGCATCTGTAACACCTTCATTTACTTTTACAGATTTTACTGCAAAATCAAAACGACGTGGTCCAGCTGTTTGTCCAATTTTAAAAGGAAATTTAATACCTCCAACATCTTTATATTCATCATAAAATACAGATTGAGAACCTAATTCTGAAGTTTCAACTTGTTTGATTTTTAAACCAGTTTCAACACTATAATATAATGTTTTACTATCACCAACAGTGATTTTATAAGCATTTTCACCATCAATATTTTCGATTTTTTCTAAAGTCACACCACCATTTAGATAGTTAACTTCAGGAAAAGGAGAAGACTCTACTGTAGCTTCTTTTAATTCTTCAGGTGTCATATCTTTACGTTGTCCTTGTTGAACAATATATCCACCTTCAGGACTAACAACAGATTTCATGAATGATTGTCCCATTGCTGATACTTCAGACATTGCTTGATTTTTAGACGTTTTCTTCATCTCTAAATTCATCATTACACCTGGTTGTAATTCAGCTTCCGCAGTCATATATACAGAGTTTACTTTATCTAGAGCAGCTTTTCCTCCAATAGCATCGATATAAGATTGCATTACTTTAGTAGCATCCATATCTGCTGGCATTTCTATATCGTAAGTAGGCTTATCTGTCGCTGTTGCATATTTATCGTAGTATTTAATAGGAATCCCTGTTTTCTCAAGGTTTTCTAATACTTCGCTACCTTTACCAATAACTACAATACGAGCGTTTTCAGTTTTAAAATATTTATTAGCAACACGATTTACATCATCTGCTGTAACTGCATTAATTTTCTGTAAGTACGTTGTATAGAAATCATCTGGAAGATCATTCAACTTAATATTTAAAGCATAACGTGCAATAGTTTGAGGACTTTCTAAAGCCAATACAAAATCTCCAACATATTTAGCTTTTGCATTTTTAAGCATGTCTTGCTCAACAGGTTCTGTTTTAATACGGTTAATTTCTTTCAACGTTTCAACCACAGCACTATCTGTTACCATATTTCTAACAGCAGCACCTGCACTAAAACGAGACGCATATTTATCGGTTCCTATTCCAGAACGTGCTCCATAAGTATACCCATGAGCTTCACGAAGATTCATGTTTAAATAACTATTAAAACCTCCACCTAAAATTTTATTAGCAATTAATACAGAGTGGTAATCGTCATCTTTCATTTCTAAATCTACATTATTAGTTAATGAGATATTAGATTGTACAGCATTAGGCATATCCACAAAGTTAATTTGTGTGTATTGTGCGTTAGGAGCTTCATCTGGCACAGTGTAATCTACACCAACAGATTTTTCCCATTTAGAAAAATGTTTTTCTATTTGCTTTT
Organism: Psychroserpens sp. AS72; assembly: GCF_038900375.1. Lineage (NCBI taxonomy): Bacteria > Pseudomonadati > Bacteroidota > Flavobacteriia > Flavobacteriales > Flavobacteriaceae > Psychroserpens > Psychroserpens sp. AS72. Next base: position 266,186 of record NZ_JBBMRC010000005.1, read on the forward strand.
TAATGTCTTTAAACTTAACATCACCAACAACAACTAAGTAAGCATTGTTAGGATTAAAATAGGTTTCATAAAAAGCAACAGCATCTCCAAAAGTTACATTGTTTACAGTTTCTTCTGTAGTGAACTCACCATAAGGGTGTTTTTTTCCATAAGATAATGCAGAACCAACTCTTCCAGCAACAGCATCTACACTGTTTTCTTCAGTTTTTAAACCGTCAATAAGTTTTGCTTTTTCTTTTTCAAATTCTTCTTCAGTTAATAATGGATTGATTGCTGCATCTGCCATTAATTCTAAAATACGATCAGAGTATTTAGATAATGAGCTAGCAAAACCACCTCTAAAATTAAAGCTTAATCGTGCACCTAAAAAGTCTACTTCTTCATTAAATTCATCTTTAGAGATGTTTTTAGTTCCATTTCCTAACATGGCTCCAATTAAACTCTCAACACCACCTTTGTCACCAACAGTAATTGGTTTATTGTCAATAGTTAAAGAGAAAGATACTCTAGGTAATTTATGGTTTTCTACAACTAAAACAGTTAGACCATTTTTTAATGTAAATTCTTGAGGCTTCTCCAGTGAGATTTTTGGAGCTGGTCCTGGTTCTGGCATTTTAGAACGATCAAGTTGTGCAGATGCACCAACCGACATTAAAAATGCTACTATTAATACTGATATTTTTAATTTCATTTTCATTTATTTTTTAGTTGTCAGTTTTTTCTTTTGGTAAATATTCTAATTCAACACGTTGATTAGGATTCAAATATTTTTTTACAACATCTTGAATTTCTTGTCTTGTAATAGAACGATAGATTTCAATTTCAGAATTAATTAAATTGATATCATCATATAACATATAGTTTCTTACTAAAGAGTTTGCGATACCTTGAATACTTGAATTAGAATTTACAAATCTGTTTTCAAATTTATTCTGAAGTTTTTGATAGTCATTTTCTGAAATGAGCTCAGTTTGCATTTTTACGATTTCTTTATCCATTTCAGCTAGTAAATCAGCTAATTTAGTATCTCCTAACGGAAGCCCATAAATAGCATAAATACTATAGTCCATTTGATCGATATTGATTGCACCTACCTGAAGCGCCATTTTCTTGTCATCAACAATAGTCTTATATAATTTAGAAGTTTTCCCGTCACTTAAATATGCAGATACCATACTTAATACATAAGCATCACGTTCTTTAAAACCTGGAGTTCTATAAGCTGTAATGATTGCAGGAATTTGAATATTTGGATCGTAGAATTTAGCATCTATTTTTTCTGTAATAGGATCTTCTTTTGCGAAGTTTCTAGTTGGTACAGGTCTGCTTTTAATATCTGAAAAATATTTTTCAGCTAATTTCTTAGCTTCTTTTGTGTCTATATCACCAGCAATAACTAAAGCTGCATTGTTTGGTCCATACCAATCTTTAAAATATTGTTGAAATTCTTCTAAAGTAGACGCATCTAAATCTGCCATTTCACCAATATTCTTGTTTGCATATGGGTGATTTTTAAACAAATTCTCACTTACAGCGAATAAAAACTGACCGTAAGGAGAGTTATCATAACGTAAACGCTTTTCTTCTTTTACAACTTCATTTTGTGTATCAACACCAACTTGGTCAATAACAGGATGCATCATTCTTTCAGATTCCATCCAAAGTCCTAATTCTAAATTGTTTGAAGGGAAAACTTCATAATAGTAAGTTCTATCTAAAGATGTGTTCGCATTATTGCTTCCTCCATTTGAAGATACAATTGTAAACCATTCTCCACGTCCAATATTTTCAGTTCCTTCAAATAAAAGGTGCTCAAAAAAGTGAGCAAAACCTGTACGAGGAGCTGCTGCAGTTCCTCCTAAATCCTTTCCTCCTACATTATACATGACACCAACTGTTACTACAGGAGCAGTATTATCTTGGTGTAAAATAACGTGAAGTCCGTTATCTAAATCAAATTCTTCAAATTCAACCTGTTGCGCTTTGGCAGAAAAGCCAACAAGCACCAAAGAGGCTAAAATTAATAGGTAATTTTTCATTGTGAGTTTGTTTTAATTAATTGTGATTTTGTGTTAATTTTTTTCAATGTGCACTACAAGTGTTTCATTTAGTTAAAATGTTACACTATTTCTACAAAAATAGTAATTACAAAGGCTAATTTTTGATTTTGAAGTGCAAAATTTATCTTAAAACCAATACGTTATTAGAATTTTTTCACGAACTTTAGTAGAATTCCAGAACATTTAATACCAACAATTATGAACACTTCATTTAAAGTTGCATTGCGCTATGGAATATTTATAGCAATAAGTTTGGTTGCCTATTTTTTAATTTTAAAATTGTTAGGTCTTCATCAAAACCCATGGTTACGGCTTTTTAATGGTATTGCTATGTCTTTAGGTTTATTTTATGCCATAAAGTATTATAAACGTATCTCTGGAGATGAGTTCTCCTATATTAATGGAACTAAAACAGGATTACTTACGGGTTTCATAGGTACACTTTTCTTTACACTATTTATGGCTATTTACATGTTTCATCTCGATACAGCATTTACAGAAGAATTGCTTGGTGCTTGGTTTGAAAATTATGACTCTGGAGCAGGTATTTTGGTGTTCATTATTTTTATTGAAGGCATAGCTTCAACTGTTGTGTTGTCATTGGCTTTTATGCAAATTTTCAAAAAAAGCCATAATATTCCTCAAAACACATAAATCGTTTGTAGATTAATTAATTAGAATGTATATTTGCACCCGCTTTCTGAAGAGAAAGCACACATTTTTAATAAAATAATTAATAAAAACGTTACGCTATGTACGCAATTGTAGAGATAGCAGGGCATCAATTTAAAGTTGAAAAAGACCAAAAAGTTTTTGTTAACCGTTTAGCAACAGAAGAAGGTAAGAAAGTAGATTTCGATAACGTTCTTTTAATTGGTGATGGTGACAATATTACTTTAGGCGCCCCAGCTATAGATGGAGCACAAGTAAGTGCAAAAGTCTTAAAGCACCTTAAAGGTGACAAAGTAATAGTCTTCAAAAAGAAAAGAAGAAAAGGTTACCGTGTGAAAAATGGACACAGACAATCTTTATCTGAAATCGTAATTGAAAGCATTACAACTTCTGGAGCAAAGAAAGCTGCTCCAAAGAAAGAAGCTAAAAAAGCTGAACCTAAAGTAGAAGCAAAAGCTGCTGCTCCAAAAACTGAAGCTAAGACAGCTGCTCCTAAAAAAGCTACTGGAAAAGCTGACGACTTGAAAAAAGTTGAAGGTATTGGACCAAAGATTGCATCAACATTAGTTGAAGCAGGAATTGCAACATTTGCTGATTTAGCAAAAACAGATTCAGCAAAAATTTCAGAAATCATCGCAGATGTTCGTGGAAATCACGTAACAGATACATGGCCAGCACAAGCTCAAATGGCTGCTGATGGTAAGTGGGATGAGTTAAAGAAATGGCAAGACGAATTAGATGGTGGTAAAGCATAATTGCTAAATCACTTAAGTATAACAATATAAAACCTTAAGACAATGGCTCATAAAAAAGGAGTAGGTAGTTCTAAAAATGGTAGAGAATCAGAATCAAAACGCTTAGGTGTTAAGATTTTTGGTGGACAAGCTGCATTAGCTGGTAACATTATCATTAGACAAAGAGGTAATACACATCATCCTGGTGATAATGTGTATGGCGGAAAAGACCACACTTTACATGCTAAAGTAGATGGTTTAGTAAAATTCACAAAGAAAAAAGATGGTAAGTCTTTTGTTTCTATTGAGCCTTTTGAAGCTTAATCGAATTTTATCACACAATATTAAAAACCCATTCTAAATTAGAATGGGTTTTTTGTTTTTTGTCATTCAGAGCGTAGCGAAAAATCTCATTTTTTTATTTTTCATAGATTCTTGTCTCCACGACAATATTCATGATACTTAAAGTGATACTTTATAAGCCTTAATCCACAATCTCCATTTTCTTTAATAGAAAGCTCGCATTCATATTTTGGCAAATCCCTTTTTTGAATTTATAATCAAAGTAGAGTTCGTCGTTAACGATTTCGGCATCAAAATAATAGTTTTTTACTTCGTTGAGTTCTTCGGAAATTTCACAAAGACTCAAATCATGCGTTGCAATAATACCTGTAGCTTTTCCTGCTACTAATTTCTCCACAAATTTTCTTGAACCAATAGCTTTATCTGTGCTATTTGTACCTTTTAGAATTTCATCTAGAATTATAAAATAAGGCTCTTTTACAATAGCATCAACGATGAATTTTAATCGCGTTAATTCACTAAAGAAATAACTGCTATCGTCTGTTAAAGAATCACTAGTACGCATACTGGTAATCAATTTTACGGGAGAATATCTGCTTGATGTTGCAGCTATAGGTAAACCAACATTTGCCATAACTATATGTAATGACACTGTACGTAAAAATGTACTTTTCCCAGCCATATTTGCACCTGTGACAATAAAGAATTCTTGATTGTTAATTAAGACATCACTGTTTACTCGTTTTGTTTTATCTAACAATGGATGCCCTAAATTTTTTGCGTCAATAACAGTATTTTCATCGGAAATTATAGGAAACGTTTGCTCTTGATGATTAAATGCATAATTGCCTAAACTATTATATGCGTCAAAAAACGACACGACTTCAAACCACTCTTCTACTTTATTGGCATTGGCAGCAATCCACTGCTCAACTTTGTACGCATTTCTTATGTCAAGTAATAAATATCCATTCCCTAAAATAGCTCCAAAGAGATTATTTCTATTATCTAGTGCGTCTAGAGATTTAGAGAATTCTGAAAAAATAGCTGAAGCTTTCTTATTTTCAGATTGTATTTTTTGTTGTTTTTCTTGAAGTAGTTTAGAGGCAAATGTTTCGTTTTCTATTTGTAGTAATAAAGATGCATATTGTCTAAAAGTGTCTTTAGTTTTATCTGCATTTAAAGCTAGCGTATTTATCTTTTTAAGATATAATCCTGTTATACCTAAACCTGCGAATATCCAATAACCAAAAAACCCAATTCCTATAACTTTAAAAATAGCTAATGCTAATAATAAAACAGAAATAAAAGCAAAAAGCCACGTTGCCCAAAGCATTTGTTTTGGGATGAAGGTGTTGTGTGTTTTTAACCATTCTATAATTGTAGGAGCAGGTGTTTCAGTTTTTATGAGACTTGCTGTTGCTACATAGAGTTGTGTCCATTCCGTTTTTTGTGATAACTCTTTAACAGCTTCTTGTCTATCTGTAATATTAGAAACGTTATTAGCTTTTAAGGTATTTGCAAGTTGAGATTCGCCTTCATTAGAGCTTGTTCTGTTGATATATTGAAAGAATGATCCTTTTCCGAAGAGATCAATATCCAAACTATAAAAATGTAACGGATCTTGAAATTGCTCACCTGTAGGTCTATGATGAAAATTTCCAGATGCGATTTTTAATTCTTCTTCATTAATATGAACCAATGATTTATGAAGTTCTCGTTTTGCTTTTTTGTTAGTGTATTTTGTTAAAAGCAAAATAAAAATTACTAATCCAATTATTCCAATTACAGCTGCTAATTGCCAATTTGGTAATACTAGATATATGGCAAATCCTGCAATTAGAAATATTGATAATCGCAACATACTATAGAGTACTAGTTGCTTTTGAAGTGCACTAACTTCAGTTTTATGGGTTTCTAATTGAGTGTTATAAAATGATAATGAATTATCCATAAATTAATTTAAGGTATAAAGAAACGAAAAAACCCAAGTCGTTACAACTTGGGCTTAAACATATTTATATTTTTAGGTTTGTCTTAACCTTTAAGCGATGCTTTTAAGTACTCACGATTCATACGAGCAATGTTCTCTAAAGAGATTCCTTTAGGACATTCTACTTCACAAGCTCCAGTATTGGTACAATTACCAAAACCTTCTTCGTCCATTTGTTTAACCATGTTTAAAACACGATCTGTAGCTTCTATTTGTCCTTGAGGCAACAATGCGAATTGCGATACTTTCGCTCCAACAAATAACATTGCTGAAGAGTTTTTGCAAGATGCTACACAAGCACCACAGCCAATACAAGTTGCTGCTGAGAAAGCCTCATCTGCATCGTGTTTGTTAATTGGAATTGTGTTTGCATCAATAGTATTTCCTGATGTGTTTACAGAAATAAATCCTCCAGCATGTTGAATGCGATCAAAAGAAGTTCTATCTACAATTAAATCTTTAATTACAGGAAATGCAGTTGCTCTAAAGGGCTCGATAGTAATTGTGTCTCCATCTTTAAACATACGCATGTGCAATTGACAAGTAGTTATGCCTCTATCTGGTCCATGTGCTTCTCCATTAATATATAAAGAACACATTCCGCAGATTCCTTCACGACAATCATGGTCGAAAGCTACAGGTTCTTCATCTTTATTAATGAGTTGTTCATTAAGTACATCTAACATTTCAAGGAAAGACATATCTGGCGAAATATCGCTGACTTTATAATCAACCATACCTCCTTTATCACTTGCGTTTTTTTGACGCCAAATCTTAAGTGTTAAATTCATATTCATAGCTTTCCTTATTTGTATGATCTTTGTTTTAATTCTATATCCTTGAACTCTAACTGTTCTTTATGCAAAACAGCATCACTAGGTTCTCCTTTATACTCCCAAGCAGAAACGTATGCAAAGTTTTCATCATCACGTTTAGCTTCTCCTTTTTGTTCGCCATCTAACTCTACTGCATCTTCTCTAAAGTGTCCACCACAAGATTCTTCTCTGTTAAGAGCATCTTTAGCGAATAATTCTCCTAATTCTAAGAAATCTGCAACACGACCAGCTTTTGCTAACTCTTCGTTATATTCTTCGTTAGTTCCAGGAACTTTAACATCTTTCCAGAATTGGTTTCTAAGTTCTTTTATTTCAGAAATAGCTTCTGTTAACCCTTTAACATTTCTAGACATTCCTACTTTGTTCCACATGATTTTTCCTAATTTCTTATGGAAATAATCTACAGAATGAGAACCATTGTTATTTATGAGGTGATCGATATTTTTTCGGACTTCAGCTTCAACTTCAGCAAATTCTTTAGTATCCGTAGAAATTGGTCCTGTACGAATATCATCAGATAGATAATCACCAATTGTGTATGGTAATACAAAATAACCATCTGCTAAACCTTGCATTAGTGCAGAAGCTCCAAGTCTGTTTGCTCCATGATCTGAGAAATTAGCTTCTCCAATACAGTATAATCCAGGAACTGTTGTCATTAAGTTATAATCAACCCAAACACCACCCATTGTATAGTGAACTGCTGGATAAATCATCATTGGAGTGTTGTATGGATCTTGATCTACGATCTTCTCATACATTTGGAATAAGTTTCCGTATTTATTTTTTATGACTTCTTGTCCTAATTTTTTAACAAGAGCTGCATCATTTTCATCTAATCCTTTTACGTGAGCAGTTTCTTTACCATAACGTTCAATTGCCGAAGCAAAATCTAAGAATACAGCTTCTCCTGTTGCATTAACACCAAAACCAGCATCACAACGTTCTTTAGCTGCACGAGAGGCAACATCACGAGGGACTAAGTTTCCGAATGCAGGATAACGACGTTCTAAGTAGTAATCTCTATCCTCTTCAGCTAATTCTTTTGGTTTTAATGTTCCAGCTTTAATAGCCTCAACATCTTTCATGTGTTTTGGTACCCAAATTCGTCCATCATTTCTTAAAGACTCAGACATCAATGTTAATTTAGACTGATGATCTCCAGAAACTGGAATACAAGTTGGATGAATTTGTGTGTAACAAGGATTTGCAAAGTAAGCACCACGTTTGTGAGCTTTCCAGGCTGCTGTTACATTAGATCCCATCGCATTTGTTGATAAGAAGAATACGTTACCATAACCACCAGTTCCAAGAACTACAGCGTGCGCTGAATGTCTTTCAATTTCTCCAGTAATTAAGTTACGTGTTATAATTCCACGAGCTTTTCCATCAACCTTAACAATGTCTAACATTTCGTGACGATTGTACATTTTGATTTTTCCACGACCAATTTGACGGTTCATGGCAGAATATGCTCCTAATAATAATTGTTGTCCTGTTTGTCCAGCAGCATAAAATGTTCTAGACACTAGAACTCCACCAAACGAACGGTTGTCTAATAATCCACCATATTCTCTTGCAAAAGGAACACCTTGAGCAACGCATTGATCAATTATATTTGCTGAAACTTCTGCTAAACGATAAACGTTAGCTTCACGAGATCGGTAATCACCACCTTTTACAGTATCGTAAAATAATCTATAGGTTGAATCACCATCTCCTTGATAATTTTTTGCTGCGTTAATTCCTCCTTGTGCTGCAATAGAGTGTGCACGTCTTGGAGAATCTTGAAAGCAAAATGCTTTTACGTTATATCCAAGTTCTGCTAGAGTAGCAGCAGCAGATCCACCTGCTAAACCAGTACCAACAATAATAACATCTATGTTACGCTTGTTTGCAGGATTTACTAAGTCGATATGATTTTTATAATCTGTCCATTTATCTTTAATTGGACCTTTTGGTATTTTTGAATCTAAAGCCATAGAATCTATTTTTTAATGTCCTGTTAAATGATGAAATAATGCAATGAAGATAAATCCTAATGGAATACCAATTGCGTATACTTTACTAAAAGTCTTTAATCCTTTTGTGTATTTATTATTTGCACCAACAGATTGAAATGCCGAATTAAAGCCATGTAACAGGTGTAATGCTAAGAATACAAATGCTATAACATAAGCTCCAACTCTAAGTGGACTGTGAAATTTTTCAACTAATTCATGAAAATATCTATACTCACCATTGTGTAAACCAGACATATCACCAACGATATATTTTGTGTTTATTTCTGGAATCCAAAAATCGATAAAGTGTAAAACGATAAAAGCTAAAATTGCTAAACCGCTCCAAATCATGTTTCTGCTCATCCAAGTTGAGTTAGCACCTCCATTGTTTTTTGCATAGTTTATTTTTCTTGCTTTGTTGTTTTTAATCTCTAAGACAAAACCCATTACAAAGTGAAAAATAACACCAAATATTAAAACAGGTTGCAATAAATATTGTACTGCCCAAAAGGTTCCCATAAAATGAGAAACTTCATTAAAGGAGTCTGGACTAAAGACAGATAGAATGTTAATTGCAAAATGTTGTAATAAGAAAATCATTAGGAAGAGTGCCGAAAGTGCCATGGCAAACTTTCTTCCAATAGACGAATTTAAAATTCCGCTCATTATAATTGTGGTTAATTATTTGTTATACAAAGATAAGGTTCAGAGCCGTGTACAGCAAATTTTAGTTTCTATTTTATTTATTTAGAATGGGTATAATTAAAAATTGAATCTTGGGTTTACAATTGAATTATAAATGGAGCCAAAAGAATAGCTAAACCCTACATTTACCCAATAATTATAACCAGATTGTAATTGTTGTTGTTGAAGCAAAAGCTCTTCTAATGACACATCACCTGCTGGCAAATTAATTTGATCTCTAGTGATTCTATAATTTCCACCAACATTGAAATTAAAACCTTTAAATACACGAATATTTGCACCAACATAAAAACCTAATGAATTAAGAGTTGTGTCATGTAAGTATTGATTAAATGCAGCTTCACCATTAATATTTCCCCATTCTTGACGTATACTTCCTCCTAAAAGTAAAGAGTGCTGAAACCGTAATTCTTTATCCTCACCAAATACAGAGCGTTCTATATAATTATTAAATACTAAACCATTTCTGTAGGATATAATCAATTGTTTTTTTGCTGATTCCTTGTAATTAAAAAAGTTGTATTCTATCGCTGGTTTAAATCTCCAATATGTATTGTAATTGCTATATGTTGAAGTGCCAATATTTCCGAAGAAACCATAAGACCAGTGATCATTAATACTAAGAACATCACTAATATCTATTGCTTTACTGCTATTAACAGCAACAATGTCTTCATCATCATAAGTGAAGGTTGATCTATTTTCCCCAAAGCGTGCACTAAATGAGAATTTATTTTTTTCGGTCACTCGTTTAGCAGAAAGATCTACATTTAGGTTACTGTAGTTGCTAGTTTCTTCTCCACTTAAATAACCACTTGCACCAATTCTAAACACCCAATAATCCCATTTGTCTTCAACTTGTGTGTCTTCTGTTTCGTTCTCAGGACTTGGTACATTAACAGAGACATTTGTTATACTCCCGTTTGCAATCCAGTATCTAACAAGACCAATTTTTATATGTTTTATTAATTCAGTTCTAATAGCATCACTTGTCATATCTGTATTGGTAGAAAATTTTAAAATGTAATTGATGGCTTCAAATCTTTCTTTACCAATAAAATTTATTTCATATAAATATCCACCACTGCCATTAGCTTGTGATACAAAAAATAGATGAACATCACTTAGTTCTTGATCTCTTACAAACTCGACATTGCCAAGATTTTGTTTGATATAAGTGTTGTCACAGAAATTGCAATCTAGAAATATATTGAGATTATTTATATCCTCTTGAGAATACACAAAAGAAGTTATAAATAATGCTGAAAGTAGTAAAGCGGACTTTAGCATAATTTAGGATTAGTTGTACATATCTATTTACTATATGAAAAATAGATTGTATTAGTATTTATATTGAAATCGTCATACAATAGTAGGTGAAGTCTATTGAAACGATGTCAAAAAAATGTAAAAGAAGTGTGAAATCTCGTAAAAAATTGAATATACAACGTTTCTAATTTATTAATTAGAAACACTAGGAATTAAGCCTCTTAGTCCCATATCAACAACTTGCTCACCAGCTTCGGGTTCGTATTTATTGTCCATATTTACTTCAGTCCATTCAAAACTATTATTTATAGAAAATGAAAGTGTTACAGTAACATCTTGACTTTCATTACCAGTGATGGTTAATGCATTTTCAAATTCTCCAGTAACCACACAAGAGCCTTGAGGTATTGGAGAAGAATCAAATAAAGGGTTTGGAACTGTCGTAGAACCTGGAGGTGCTTGACCTTGGGTTGTGAAACCTAAAGCTTCAAAAGCCCAAAACCCTTGATGTCTATTTTCATTTACATCAAAAGTGCTTCCGTTGAGATCAAATGAAGTGATGTAAGAATTGTAACCAACAAAGCTAGCTAAGGTTCCTGTATAGTCTTGACCATTCACTAATACATTAATATTGCCTTCTTGATATGCTAATGACACTCGAACCCATTCATAGTTTCCGGCAGCAACATCACTCAATGGAATTGTAATAAATGTTTCATTATTCCCAGCAAAAACAGCGTTTTGAAAATTAATGGCTTGATCGCCTCCAGCATTTGTTTCATCACCATTAAAAATAATTTCTCCAGTACCCAGAGCTGTTGTTGCAGTTGGAGCGAATTCTATATAATTAGCACTCATCTTATTTATTGTTGGAGATTGAGCAGCATTTCCAGAACCTACAGATACAGGTTGACCTAAATTACCCAAGCGTTCTTGAGTTGGGTCAAATTTCAATTTTATAATTAAATTAGGACTATTTGGTTGTGGTGTATCATCTTGATCTTCTCCACAAGACATGAGAATTCCAAAAACGATTATTGGCAATAGTTTGAAAAGTTTCATCGGTTTAGAGTTTTTTATATAACTCTAAAAGTATTAAAAAAGTATTTAATTTATGATTTTCCTACAGCGTCACGATTTTTTATAAACATAGATTTATAATAGTCGTAGGTCTCAGCATCATAATCATTTTTGGTTTTTTCTAAGACATCTAATGCCTTTTGATAATAACGACTAGCTTCTTCATTGTTGCCAGATTTTAGATAAGCTTCTGCTGTACTGTCGTATAAATTTGCATTATCTGGAAATAGTGAAATGGCCCAATTAAAAACCCCTAATGCTTCTTCATTTTTTTTATAATACAAACAATCATAACCAAAGGTGTTAATTTGATCTACTGATGGTAAAACGTCATAATCTGCAAATTCTGAAAGTTGAGAATAGAACGATTTGAGATCATCAACAAAAGAAATACTCTCATCTTTGATTAAATCTTCTAATTTTTCTTCGGAAATCGTCCAAATTTTAGCCATTTCAGAAAATGCTCTATTAATAGTGTAAATAGGTGTTGTAGAATGATTTTCTCCTTCTAAAACTTTAAAATGATATTCCAAATGTTTTGGATTATGGTACTTAATAATTGCGTCTAAATTTTCTGAAGCTGTTCTAAAGTTGTTTTCCATGCTACCAATCGTTCCAGCAGAAACATAAATGAATTTCTTTAAACTGTCATGAGTTTTAAAATAGGTGTCAAAACGGTTGTTTATTTGTCTATTATCATACATTAAATTAGGACTAATAGCAATTACAGCCTGAAAAAACGCTGGCTTACTCAATAACGAATTAAGTACAAATGTGCCACCAAGAGAATGTCCAATTGCTAATCTAAAAGGTTGTGTTCTGTATGTTTTTTCAATTAATGGAAAAACTTCATTTTGTAAATGATTTTCTAGGATGTGTGCTTCTCCAACTTTAGTTTCTCCCCAACCTTCTTGTGTTTTTTCATCTGTGTACATTGGTGTAAACTCTCGTGGACGTTGGGTAGTTTTAATACCAACAATGATATATTGATTAAACTCTCCAACTTGAGACATATAATCCATTGTGCCACTTGTTAGATCAAAAAGCGGATCAAATTGACCGTCAAACAAATAGATAACTGGGTACTGTTGAGTTTTATTTTCTGTATAAGAAAACGGAAGATACACATGAATTTCACGCTCTTCTTCAAATGCTTTTGACTCAAATTTGTGCGTTTTTGAAATTCCAGAATATTGCTGAGTAAACCCAGAGTAAAACGTTAATAATGTTACTGCGATTAAAATATTGATTTTCATGCTGTTAATTTTTTGATGATGATGATATAATTGTAACTGTATTACATTAAACTAATTGATTGTGTATAGTTTTGGTTCTGTAATTCCTTTATCTTTTAAATAACCTTCTTTATTCATTTCAAAATGCATCTTAGTCATTTCATTTAAATACATTTCTAAAGGATCAAGATTTATGGATTTTCTTCTTTTATTGACGTTGACACTATCTTCAAGTGTTTTGGGATAGGCTTGTCCTGTATTAAAATTATAAGTGACTTGCGTACCATACACTTGAGGTTTGCCTGTGTTGAGATTAACACGATCAACTAGTAGTCCATAATTGCTTGACTTCGTATTGTTTTTATCGACTTCAATTTTCATTTTTTCTAATACCTTATTTTGAAAAGCTGGATTATGGTCAGAATGTTGCACCATTAACCAAAAATTTTTTGAACCCTCTTCACCTGCTAAATCATAACCAACAAACCCATGCTTATTAAAAATCTCCTGAAGTCGTTTTTCGTGAGTTGTGAATACACTATCCTTAAATTTGTTCCAATCTTCTTTAGATAGTTCTTTGTATTTCCCCTGAGGAATATATGCAGCCACTTGGTCTATTTTAGCCATTCTACTTAGTTCGTCAGTTAGAGCTTGATTAAATGAAGATTCATTGTTTTCAACAACAACGTCTTCTTTTGGTGTCTCTTTACAAGACATAGTAATTAAAATAATACAAATTATAGCGAAACGTCTATACATGAGTTTTTAGATATGTGCATTACAAATCTAGGTGTATGAAACGTTAAAAAATTGTACAAATGGGACACTGTATTATTTAGACTTCAAAACCGTCCAAAATGTATCTTCTGTGCCAAGGTGAGATAAATTACCAAAGAATTTTTTAGGATTAAAGCCAGTTACCTTCTTAAAATGCTTTATAAAATCAGACTGATCATAATAGTCATTTTGATACGCCAAGTCTGTCAATGCTGGTTTATGTTCTTGATAGGTGTTGATTGCTTTTCTAAATTTAACGAGATTAGAAAATTCTTTTGGAGAGCAGTTGAGATGTTTATTGAAGATGCGTAGCAACGTTTTTCGGTTGATGTTCAATGCTTCGGAAATCTCTAAAACACTAAATTCACCTGTAAACATTAAATCCACAGCTTTGATAAGACGGTTTTCCTGAAAAGGCTTAACCTTCTGCATAAAAAAGGAATCAAATAACGTTACTTTTTCATCAAAATCTTCAGTGTTATAAACGTTATTTAAAACAGAGACGAAGTCGTTTCCGAAGTAATCAAAATTAGTTTTTGGATCTTCTGTAATAATATCTGAAAGTGGCTCAATCAAAAAATTGTTAATGCCTAGAGGTTGAAAAACGATTCCAATCTTATCAAAAGGTGCTATGATTTGACCAGTTCGACTTTTAGGATGAATTCCTGTGTAAGTGATCTCAAAATCTTTATGCTTATCTGGAACAACTTTAGATGAATTTTCCGAAAAACTCATCTTAGAATTTTTATAAACCGTTATTGAATTTCTATAATGCGGATAAAAAACAAAGGATTTTGTGTAATTTTTTTCTTTAGAAGCATTAAAATAATAATAAGCGATGTACTTGGATAGCACATCGCTTTTAGGTTTTAATGTAGTATAAATTTCTTTTGGCATTATTGCGTCATTGAATAGACATGTCTATTTTAAACGATTATTTTACCTCAAATGTTGTTTTCTCATCACCTATTTGAATGGTATACATTCCTTTTGGCACATAATACTTATCATTTTTAGCTTTATTAATATCTATACTTGTGTTTTCTTTTAGCAATGCTTTTCTACCTTTTTCAGTAACCGTTAAATCGTAAGCTGAGTAATTAAAACCTTTATCTGCTTTAACTTTTACTTCGTTTAAAAGTGCTCCTTTTTCAGAATAAATTTTAATCGTTTTTTCTTCGGAAACATTAGAATAAAAAGTGATGTCTATTTTAGGTTCATAAGCATCAAACCACTTACTCCAGGCACTTCCCCAACGCGAAGAATATCTTGTATCATTAACTTTAAAAAGCGTAGTGTTTTTAGATTGCATGTCACTACTCATTTGTTGTAAAGGCTCAATATCTGTCTGGTAAATACTACGACCATGTGTTCCAATTAATAGATGTTTTGCTTCTGGCTGAATCACAATATCATGTACCGCAACATTTGGTAGTCCGTTGCTAAACGCTTCCCAACTGTCTCCATTATTGAAAGATACATAAGCTCCATTATCGGTTCCTAAATAAAGGATATTTTCATTTTCAGAATCTTCTCTAATGACATTTACAGGTGACGCAGGAATATTAGAACTGATGTCTTTCCAGGTTTTTCCCATATCGTCACTCATATAAGCATAGACTTTAAAATCGTCCCAACGGTAACCGTTTAATGTTGCATAAACACGTTCTTTTTTATGTTGAGAAGCTATGACACGACTTACCCAAAGGTCTTTTGGTAAAGTTGTTGAGATATTTCTCCAATTACCTCCACCATCATTTGTGACATGAATAAGACCATCATCACTACCTGTGTAAATTAATCCAAATTGAAATGGAGATTCGCTAATACTTGATAATGTCCCATAAGCCACATTTCCTTTTTTACCACCATTTGTAAGATCTCCAGAAATAGCTGTAAAATCGGTCCCTTGATTCATGGAACGCATGAGTTTATTTCCTCCTAAGTATAGAATGTCCTGATTGTGAGGTGAGAGTAAAATTGGTGTTTGCCAATTAAAACGATACGGATTTTCACCTAATTCATGCTTCGGCTGTATATAAGTATTTTCGTCGGTTTCTAGATTAAGCCTATAATAGTTACCAAACTGAAATCCTGTATAAACGATGTTATGATTTCTGCTATCAATTTGAATTTGCATTCCGTCGCCACCCATAATGCTTTTCCAAGGGTATTGACCACTTTGATGCCAATATTTATCTTCAGGTGCACCAAAAGCACCTTTCCAAACACCATTGTCTTGTAAGCCACCATATATATTGTATGGTTTTTCATTATCTACATTAATAGCATAAAATTGACCAACTGAAGAAGAATTGTTTTTAATCCAATTTTCGCCATCGTCATAGGTGATATTTACACCACCATCATTACCATTAATTAAGTGATTTGGGTTTTTTGGATTGATCCAAAGTGCATGATGATCTGCATGTACATTTTCTGCACTTATAGAGGTGAACGTTTTTCCACCATCTTTAGATTTTACGATTGGCACACCATAAATGTAAATATTATCTGCATTATTTGGAGCCACATAAATATGACCAAAGTAATAACCGTAACTGTAATAAATATCATCTAAGTAATCGTCGTGAGTTTTTTTCCAGGTAATGCCACCATCTGTACTTTTATAAACTTCGGTGCCAATGACTGGTGTATCAAATAACATAGAATTGGCATCTTCTAAATAACTTGCCAAATCAATAGGCTTCACATTACCGCTTCTTACCATTTGCTTGACGTTTTCTGCTCTATATTTTTCTTGAAAGCCATTCATTTTTAAATAGCCATTCAATTTTTTGTCATCTAATTTTAGAAAAGCGTCAGTTGTCATCGTTTTAAAATCATCTTTTGAAAGCACGTTTGAAGTTTCTTTTTTTCCTTCGGAAAGTCTACGAAACTGACTATCATGAACTGCATAAATAATATTATCATCATAAACTGCTAAGCCAATTCTACCAACACCTTGACCAGTTGGAAAACCGCTATTTTCCGTAGATACTTTAGTCCAAGTAGTTCCAGCATCTGTACTTTTGTAAATGGCAGAATTATTACCGTTTCCATCAAAATTCCATGCTTTTCGATCTTTAGTCCATGAAGATGCAAACATCAAATTGTAATTATTGGGATTGGTTTGTACATCAATAATTCCGCTCATATCGTCAATAAATAGTGTTTGTGACCATGTGTTTCCGCCATCTGTTGTTTTATAGATTCCTCGTTCTTGGTTGGCAGAATATAAATGACCTGTAGCTCCAATGACCACTTCGTCTGCATTATTAGGATTAATTAGTATACGACCAATATGATGGGAATCTTTGAGTCCCATATTTTCCCATGTTTTACCGTTATCTGTAGATTTTAAAATTCCAATTCCTGCATAGCTAGAACGAGATGCGTTATTTTCTCCTGTACCAACCCAAATGGTTTTTGTTTTCCAATCAACTGCAATATCTCCAACGTTTTGAGTTTCCGAAGAATCAAGAATAGGCGTAAAAGTTGTTCCGTTATTGATAGTATGCCAAACACCTCCTGAAGCATAGCCAACATAAAATTCTGTTGGGTCATCTGGATTTACTGCTAAATCAGTGACACGACCACTCATGACTGTGGGTCCAATATTATCAAAAGCAACATTTTTCACTAAAGAGGTTTTTGTGAGTTGCTTCTTTTTATTTAGTGCATCTTCTATAGTTTGTGATGAGGTTGAAGGTTGTTGGGCATTAGCAAATAGTGTCGCGCTAAAAATAAAATAACAGATGTATTTTAACATAATGGATGGTTTTTAATTGGTATAGCTTAAAACTGAAATTAATAGAATTCAGAAACCTAAAGGTAATAAATATAGCTTATGGATAATTTAAATAAATGCTCTAATAGCTTAAAAAATTATCAATTTCTAATAAAAATGTTAATTAAATTAGATAATGAATATTTTTTTAGCTATAATTTTATGTATTTTTCAAAATATTAACTAATAACTATATTAAAATGGAAGAGTATTTACCCTTAATTATTCAATTAGTAAGTGGTGCTATTGGTGGAAACCTTGCAGGATCATTGATGAAAAAGTTTTCTTTAGGAACACTTGGTAATTCAATCGTAGGAATTTTAGGAGGCGGACTTGGTGGTCAGCTTCTTGGTATGATGGGATTAGGAGGAGCAGAAGCTGTAGCAGCATCTTCAGACATGGATTTAACCAGTATTCTTGGAAGCGTTGCTGGAGGAGGTGTTGGTGGTGGAGTAGTTATGGCCATCGTTGGAATGATAAAAAATGCAATGAGCAAGTAATACCATTGTAAATCTAAAAAAGGCGTTTGATGTAAAATCAAACGCCTTTTGGTTTTTAATACAAAAAAGTTATTCTACAATAAACTTTTTAGTAGTTGATATGTTTTCTAAATCAATTTTAATAAAGTAAACACCTGCTTGTAATTGATTTACATCAATTGTATTAAGATTATTAGATGTGTTCAAATCTTTAGTAATTACTTGTCGTCCTCTTACATCATAAATAGTTGCAAACTCTAATTGAAAGTTTGAAGATGTAACAATATTTAAATTGTTTTTTGCTGGGTTTGGATAGATTGACACATTTTCTGATAATGTAACTTCATCTACACCAAGAGTTGAACAAGGTGAAGCTGTCATAGATGCAGTACCACAAACACTAGTATTAATATTTCTATCCATCATGTCTGCTGCTCCAGCTAAATCACTAGCACCAAGGTCTCTACTATTTTGACTGTTAGCAATTGAATAATGCATCACTTCACCAGGATTTATAATATGAGCTAATTGATGACCATGACCAAGTTCATGCACTGCCACACTTTCAAAATCAACTTCAAAACCTGTAGCGGTTCCTGGTCCAAATTCCCAAGATAAAACTGAAAAATCTCCTGTAAATACATCATTAAAAACAATGTCTAATTCTGTAACAACAATATCTAAACCTCCTGGAGATGACGCATTAGAACAAGATCCAAACCGCGAAGTACAACGACCTAAAACACCATCTGGTAATTCTGCACCATTATCAAAACGAATAACGTTAACATCATCATCAGCAATGATATCAACTGTTGTAACTGCACCAATTTCCCAATTAATTCCGGTAGTACAAACCCAAGAATCAAAAGCTCTTACAAATGAAGCATTGGCTGCTGCATTAGCATTAAAACTTGTTTCCATTTGCCATGTATATCCTCCAGACCCGTTAAGATCAAAATGTTGTGATTGAAAAGCATTTGTTTCATTACCTGGATTGATTTGCGAATAAAAAACTGTAAGATCATTACTCGATGTAATTGTAAAATTAAAGGAGGTAACAACTTGTATGTCACCAGTTCCTGCTCTAGAAGGAACTTCAACCACAATTTGAGAATCATTCCAACTCACTATTTGAGTGTCTAATGCTGTAAAGTATTGACTACCTCCAAAATTTGCATCTCTAAAATTGACTGTTCCTTGTGTATTTCCAAAACCAATACCGTTAATTGTAAGTAAATCTCTAACACCTCCATTTAAAGTCGTAGGTGAGAAATTGTTTATTTCTATTACTCCATTAGCATCACGATTTGCGATGTTAGTATTATAAACGTCTTGAGCATCAAAATGTGTTACCTCAATCACATTTGTATTATTTGTTAAGGCTTTTATTGTGTTATGAAATTCAGTTGAAATACCTTCTTTACTCATAAAAGGATTAAAAACTTTGTTTGATTTTAAGTCATATTTGTAAAACCCTTGCGAAGACGCATATGGCTTAAACTTACTTTGAGATGTCCCATTAGTAATAGAAACATTGTTATCATGAAGCATAAAAACACCAATCTCACCTACATTAAGCGAAAGACTTGGACTTACAACTTCAGAATTATCTCCAACCGATCCTCCTGGAGTAATGACTTCTATAGTTTCAGAAATGGTTTGTCCTTTAAAAACTTTGTAAACCTCAATAGTGTTTACTGTATGGATATTATGGTGATTATCATCCCAAAAAGACGTTTTTGAAATTACTTTTCCTTCAATAATTTGAGAAGATGATTGTACTTGAGTAGGTAGTGGTACTTCAATCATTAGCTCTTGAGCTAAAGATGTAAAAGTCATAGCGGTACTTAAAAAAAGCGCTATTAAAAAAGTAGATTTTGTAATTTTTTTCATAGTTAGATAGGTTTCAAAATAAGTTTTAAAATGCATTTCGACGGTCAAATATAACAATTTATCGATAATTTGATATAATTACTTAATCTATTTATCTTTACACTATAAAATCACAACATTAAATTCAGCATGTTAAATATGGTATTATTCAAAATGAATGATTAATAGCGATTAACATGTGTCCTTTAATAAAAACGATAACAACAATCATATGAAATATCACCAAATAGATAGTAGTCTTTTTATAAAAAATCGTAAAAATTTTATGTCAAAAATGAAACCGAGTAGTTTGGCGGTTTTTAATTCTAATGACATTTACCCAATAAGTGCAGATAGTACATTGCCTTTTGCACAACATCGTGATATTTTCTATCTAAGTGGTGTAGATCAAGAAGAAAGTATTTTGGTTCTATTCCCAGATTGTCCAAAAGAGAATCATAGAGAAATTTTATTTTTAACAGAAACGAATGAGCATATCGCAGTTTGGGAAGGTGAAAAACTAACCAAAGAAGCTGCTTTAGCAACTAGCGGAATCAAAACCGTTTACTGGCTTAAAGACATGGAGAAAATCATGTTTGAGCTTATGACACAATGTGATACTGTTTATATTAATACTAACGAACATTACAGAGCTTCTGTAGTGACAGAAACTCGAGAAGACCGTTTCACTAAATGGTTAACAAATAAATATCCTGCACATAGTGTTGCAAAAAGCAATCCTATTTTACAACGTTTACGTTCAGTTAAAGATCAAATTGAAATTGACTTAATGCAACATGCTTGTGATATTACAGAAAAAGGATTTCGTCGCATATTAAATTTTGTAAGACCAGACGTTTGGGAGTTTAATATAGAAGCAGAGTTTATGCACGAGTTTTTAAACAATCGCTCTAAAGGTTTTGCATATACTCCAATTATTGCTTCTGGTAATAACGCTAATGTGTTACATTATATCGAGAACAATCAACAATGTAAAGCAGGTGATTTAATATTATTTGATGTTGCTGCAGAGTATGCTAATTATGCGAGTGATATGTCAAGAACGATTCCTGTTTTGGGACGTTTTACAGACAGACAGAAAGCAGTGTACAATGCTGTAAATCGTGTTAAAAACGAAGCAACAAAACTATTAACTCCTGGAACATTGTGGGCCGAATATCATGTTGAGGTTGGAAAATTAATGACTTCGGAATTATTAGGTCTAGGTTTATTAGATAAAGCCGATGTACAAAATGAAGATAAAGATTGGCCAGCTTATAAGAAATACTTTATGCATGGAACCTCTCATCATATTGGATTAGATACGCATGATTACGGAATTCTTACAGAACCAATGCAAGCCAATAACGTATTTACAGTAGAACCTGGAATTTATATTCCTGCGGAAGGTTTTGGGATTCGTTTAGAAGATGATGTTGTGATTCAAGAAAATGGAGAACCATTTAATTTGATGCGCAATATTCCAATTGAAGCTGAAGAGATAGAGGATTTGATGAATTCTTAGTTGAATCTATTTAAATTTTATTGATTTGACATTTACGACATATTCAAATGACGTAGAAAAGACGTACAAAATTCGCTACATTTTTTTATGAGTTAATTATATTTGATAAATAACAAATGTAAATGACTAAGATTAGTAAAAAAATAAACGAAGCTAGAATCATAAAAGGACTAACTCAAGAGGAGTTGGCAGAATTATCTAGTGTGAACTTGAGAACAATCCAGCGTCTTGAAAATAACGAAACAGTTCCTAGAGGAAAAACATTGAATTTAATTTGTGATGCACTTCAAATAAACGCAGAAGATTTAAGAATTCAAGACAAGACAAGTTTCGATAAGTACTTGACAATAGCTACCAATATCTTTTTCTTGGGAGTTTTGAATTTTGCATTGATGGGAGTTTTTGGTTATCTTCTATTAGATTCTGAAGCAACTATGAATAGTAGATTTGCAGGATTTCTGCTAAGCTTTTTTATTCCAATTTTCATCGTTTATAAAACTGAACACATGAACCCTCTAGAACGTTTGTTGAAATTTGGTTCTGGATTTATGCTATATATTATTCTGGTTTTATTTTGGGCTGGATTTGCTACTGGTTTTTTGACAGGTTTGTTTCCGTGTCTTATAATCAGTTTGGCAATTTTATATTATGGAAGTTATGTGACTAACAAATAACCTCTTATTCTTTTTTTTCAAAAATCCCAACAAACAAACAAGCAATCAAAGCTGGCAACACCCATCCCAAGCTAAACTGAGCTAAAGGAATATATTGAGTGATTTTCCCTAAACCTTCCGAAGGAGAAATAAAACCAACCACATCTGGAATACTAAATATAAAGGTTACAATCACAACTGCTCTAAAAACTATAGGTGTAGAAAACCGTTTTGGCAATACATTGAGTAGAATAAGCACTATTGTTATTGGATAAATAAATAGAAGCACTGGTACTGCAACGATAATAATAGAGTTGAAATCCAACTGTCCAACAACAACTCCAAGTGCACTTGCTAAAATTGCAGTGACTATATATACCAATTGAGAATTACCAAGCAAACCTTTAAAATAATCTGCTGTACCTGCAATGATTCCAATAGCAGTTGTAAAACAAGCTAGAGAGATTAAAATACTCAATACTGTATTTCCAAATCCACCTAGAGATGACAAACTTATTGCACGAAGTAGATTGGCACGTTGCATATCACTTGGTAATGTGTCGTTAATATTAATTTCTGATCCGTAATAAGCACCAACCGAAATCAATCCAGCATAAATTATAAACAATCCTATTCCTGCAAACCAACCTGATTTAGCGATGAGTTTTCTTTTCTCCTCAAAACTCCCTTTGTGTCTTAAGTTGATTGAAATGATAATAACAGCACCAACAACAACTGCTCCTATAGCATCAAAAGTTTGGTAACCTTCTAGTATACCAGATACTAATGGTGTATTTATTTGTGATGTGGTTGTGAGCATTTCCGAAGAAAATAATCCAATACCAATCACCAATAATAACATGATGACGATTAAAGGTGTGAGGAACTTGCCAATAAATCCTAATATTTTTGAGCGATTGAGAACAAAAATCAATACGAGAATAAAATACACTGTACTAGTCAATAATGGACTCGTGCCAAAAGTAGGATGAATTGCAATCTCGTGAGTTGCTGCCGCAGTTCTTGGTGACGGAATTGCAACCGCAATCACATAAATTAAAATACAATAAATGAGACTAAATTGTGGAGATACTTTTTTTCCGAAGTCATACAAAGTGCCTTGTAATCTGGCATGAGCTAAAATACCAATGATTGGGATGACTACAGCAGTAATCATAAAACCTATGGCAACCCAAAACCAATTCTCTCCTGCATTGTAGCCTAAAAGAGGTGGTAATAATAAGTTTCCTGCTCCAAAAAACAGAGAGAATAACCCAAAACTGGTGATAAAAAGTTCTTTTTTAGAATTCAATTAGTTAGTCTTTTTAAGGTTAAGGTCATGAAAATCAAAACTAAAATCTGTAATTGGTGCAATATAACTCATTGTTGCTCCAGTTGTGTTTCCGGTTTCGTCAAATGAAAAGTGAACATAAACATCGGCATCGTAACTTCTATTGTTCCATTTGGCAACAAATGTTGTAGCGTTGTATGGTAATAATTCACCTTTTAAATTAGAAGAACGCTCACATGTAATGCTATAGATTTTTCCGTTATGTGTTATTGTAATATTTCCAAACCAATCGTCTGTATATGTGCCTGTAATTTGAGAAGGTTTTAGTAAGCTCTTACTTTTTTTAGCGAGTTCAACTTTTGCATAAACTGCTTTTTTGATACTGTCGTTATAAGCTATGTATTTTGTGTTTCGATCACCGTATTGTTGCAGCCAATTTCGGTCTTCATAACCTAAATAGCTATCTTTTACTGTATTTGTAATGGTATTAAATGCAGAACCAACCATTTGATTGGTTAATACTACAATAGCTAAATCTAAGTCTGGAATCATCGTAAACTGAGTCACAGTACCCATTAACCCTCCAGTATGATAGACTTGTTTGTGTCCGCCTTTAACATCTGTAACAAACCAACCTAAACCATAGCCTCTAAAGTTTGAATCGTAACTATCATTTTTTCTCACATTTAAAGGTGTTTGTAATTGCCATAGTTCGTGAAATTGTTTTTCACTTAACAATCTTTTTCCTTCGGAAGTTACACCTTCATTCATCAAAAATTTTGCCCAAGTCAACATATCTGGAACATTACTCACAATACCACCAGCTGGATTTGCTGTTGGACTCCAATCATGCGGAATTTGAACAACCTCACCATCTGCTCTAGTGTGAGCATCAATAATATTTGATTTATCGGTCACACGATTGTAAGATGCTTTGCTATTGTTCATGCCAACTGGTTTCATGATTTTGGTCTCAATAAATTCTTCCCAAGTTAAACCACTCACGCGTTTTAATACTTCACCAGCGATGATAAACATGTTGTTATTATATGCAAATTCACTGCGGAAAGAACTTTCAGGTTCTAGATACTTCACATTTGAAATAACATCATTGACATCAAAGTCATTATCATCAGGAAAAAACATTAAATCACCAGCACCTAAACCCATACCACTTCTATGTGTTACTAGGTCTCTCACTGTAAATTCTTCAGTGACCCAAGCATCATATAATTGAAATTCTGGAATGTGTTTACGCACTTTGTCATCCCAATTAAGTTTGCCTTCATCAATCATCATAGCCAATGCAAAACAGGTAAACCCTTTACTATTTGAAGCCACACCAACTAAGGTGTTTTCATTCATGTCTTTTTTATTGGTAAGCGATCTTACACCATGACCTTTTGAATACACGATGTTTCCATCTTTTAGAATCCCAACTGAAATTCCAGGAACATCAAACGTTGTCAATGTTTCTTTAATAAGGTCATCTAATTGTTGTTCTTCAATTTGAGCATGCGAAATTGTAAATGAAAGAAAGAGAAGGAGTAAAAGATATTTTGAAAAATGCATGATGTTTAATTTTTGTACTTATCAATAATAATCAAATATAACAAATAGTTATTTGCAAGGGCTAGACAAAATGTATCTTTGTACATATGATTTTACAGCATAAAAATATTCCGGTTTATTACGAAGATGAAGGTCAAGGCAATGCTATAATTTTGCTTCATGGATTTTTAGAAAACTCTTCAATGTGGACCGATCTCAAACCACAGTTACTAAAAAGCAATAGAGTTGTTTGTGTAGATTTATTAGGTCATGGTCAAACAGACTGTATAGGTTATAGTCACACGATGGGTGAAATGGCAGACGCAGTATTAGCAGTTTTAAATCATTTAAAACTTAAGACATATAAGGTAATTGGTCACTCCATGGGTGGATATGTGGCATTAGCTTTGGCTGAGAAAAACCCAAAAGCAGTTTTAGGATTATGTTTAATGAATTCTACCTATCATGCAGATGATGACGAACTTAAAGCACTTCGTAAAAGGGCGAATCTCATGGTTCAAACCAATTTTGAAAATTTGGTAAGGATGTCTTTTACCAATTTGTTTTCTTCGGAAAGTAGAACAACTCACAAAACAGAGATTGAAAAGGTTTTAAAGCAAGCACTAAAAACTTCACCTCAAGGTTACATTGCGAGTCAAGAAGGTATGCTGTTGAGAGAAGATAAGTTTGATTTTTATAATAACCTTGACGCAAAAAAATTAATTATTATTGGTCAAAAAGATCCTGTTATAAAAGGTGAACTCATTTTAAGCGAAACTAAAGAAACCACCATCAAATGTGAAGAACTTTCATTAGGTCATATGAGTCATATTGAAAGCAAGAAAGAATTGTCTTACATTATAATGCGCTTCATCGAATAATAATCACTTTTAAACCTTAATTGATTATTATTTAATAAGTTAGTAGTCCCAAATCTAACAGCCATGAAAAATGTTACTACTAAAAAAAGTTCTAGTCCGTTAAAAATATACTGTGATATATTTGGTCACAAGTATGAAATGACAAAAAAAGTCACTTCTCATGTTAAAGAGTACACATGTACATGTTGTAAGCGACAATTGACTACTAGCGGAAACGGAAAACTCACTGAACTCACTCCAAAATACCAAGAGATAAATGCTATTTTGGCAGACATCTACACACGAAGAATGTCTCGTTTAAAGCAAAAATCACTCAGTTCATCGATATATTAAGGTAAAATCGTACGTTATTATTTGGTTTTCATATATTTAGATATCCTCTAAATTAATAACTAAAATAGCGCAATAAAGTGAAAAGTATTTACTGCTCATTTTTTGGACATCAATATGAAGTTTCAAAAAACATTACGTATCACGTAAAAGAATACAAATGTTCTCATTGTAATTCTCAAGTAACCACAAGTGGAAATGGTGGTTTAACACCATTAACTCCAAAATTTCAAGAAATTAATTCTGTCTTATCACGAATTCATAAAAGAAGAGTGGCTAGAATTACGCAAAATTCAAGTTCACAACTTCAAAATCATGAAATTTTAGATTTTACGCCTCATTTTTCATAGCATTCCATCCTTTTGCTATAATTGGTACAGCTTGCTCACCACGAGTGATTAAGTTCATACCTCTTGCTTTTTCGGTGATATAACCTATTACAGTTAAATTAGGATTCCCTTTTATTTTTGGGAAATCTTCCTGAGACACTGTCATTAATAATTCATAATCCTCACCTCCATTTAAAGCAATAGTCGTACTATCAATTTTAAATTCTTCACAAGTAGAAATAACTTGTGGATCTAAAGGTATTTTATTCTCATAAATCTCTGCACCAACATCACTTTGTTTACAGATGTGTATGATTTCTGATGACAATCCATCACTAATATCAATCATACTAGTTGGTTTAACATCTAATTTTTCGAGTAATTCTATAATATCTTTTCTAGCTTCTGGTTTTAGTTGTCGTTCAATAATGTAAGTGTATAGATCTAAATCTGGTTGATTTTGCGGATTTACTTTAAACACTTCCTTCTCACGTTCTAAAACTTGTAATCCCATATAAGCAGCACCAATATCACCAGTAACTACTAGTAAATCATTAGGTTTTGCACCACTTCTATAAACAACATTATTTTTGTCAACTTCTCCAATTGCAGTTATAGATATGATAAGACCAGTAGTTGATGAGGTTGTATCTCCTCCAACAACATCTACATTGTAAAATGAAGCTGCAGTTTCAATTCCTGCATATAATTCTTCTAAAGCTTCTAAAGGAAACCGATTTGAAACCGCAATAGACACTGTAATTTGTGTTGCACTAGCATTCATAGCATACACATCACTTAAATTAACAACGACTGCTTTATATCCTAAATGTTTAAGTGGCACATATGATAAATCAAAATGTACATTCTCAACAAGCAAATCTGTAGTGACCACAATTTGCTTAGATTTTGCATCTAAAACAGCAGCATCATCACCAATACCTTTTATTGTAGAGGTATGTTTGATGTCAAAATTTTTAGTAAGGTGTTCAATGAGACCAAACTCTCCAAGTTGATCTAATGAAGTACGAGACTGGTTTTTATCTTCTATCATGTTGCAAAAATAAGTCCATTTTTTGAAGCAGAGAATGGATTTGATGAATTTTTAAAATTAAATAATTTAGTTTTTAATATCGAATAAAAATTTAATCAAACTGGAAAAAAATATTAGTTTGAACTTAGGTTTAGGTACTTCGGAAATTTTAAAACGTGTATTTCATCGAAAAAACAAGTATTTAATCGGTTTAATTGAAATTTTAGTATAAGTTAGCTTTCCCAAATCTATTGACCTACTATGAAAACGACTACTAGCAAACTGCTATGTTCAGTTTTTGGACATAACTTGAAGTATACTTCTAAAAAAGCAAAAAAGGCACATGTTTTATCTTGTGCGACTTGCCAATCTAAACAATTAGATAGTGATCTAGAAAGTTTAGATATGTATCCATTTGAAAATAAAGAAATAAGAACCGCTTTACAAGAGCTTTTTATTTTGCAGAGTCAGTATTCTCGCAGGCATATTTCCGTGTAAAAAATCATTATTATTTTATCTTATTAATTAATGCAAGATTAACTTCTTAGCATTACAATTTCTTATGCAATCATTTACTAATATAATGTTAGGATGCATGGTAAAAATCGACTTATGTCGTATATTTGCAATCTATTTAGACAATATCTATATAACAAATGATAAAAGTATCAGAAACAGCAAAAAAGAAAGTCATAGAACTCATGAGTGATGATGGCTTTAATGCAACAACAGACTATGTGCGTGTTGGAGTAAAAAGTGGAGGTTGCTCTGGTTTGTCTTATGATTTAAAGTTTGATAACGAACAACAAGAAGATGATAAAGTCTTTGAAGATAATGGTGTAAAAATTATTGTCGATAAAAAGAGCTTTTTATATTTAATAGGAACCACTTTAGAATATTCTGGAGGTTTAAATGGTGCAGGATTTGTGTTTAACAATCCTAACGCTAATAGAACTTGTGGTTGTGGAGAATCATTTTCACTCTAGCCCATCTAAATCTTCCCTAGGGGAAGACTTTATAAAATTAAAAAAACATGAGTAAATATACGGAAGACGATTTAAGAGAAGAATTAAAAACCAAAGAATACGAATATGGTTTTTATACAGACATTGAATCTGAAACATTCCCAATTGGATTAAATGAAGATATCGTTCGTGCTATTTCTAAGAAAAAAGAAGAGCCAGAATGGATGACTGAATGGCGATTGGAAGCTTTTAAAGCCTGGAAAGAAATGACTGAGCCAGAATGGGCAAACGTACGTTACAAAAAACCAGATTTTCAGTCCATAGCTTATTACTCTGCTCCAGTAGCAATTGATCCTAATAAAACATTAGATGATGTAGATCCAGATTTACTAGCGATGTACAAAAAGCTAGGTATTTCTGTAGATGAGCAGAAGAAAATGAATAATGTGGCAATGGATATTGTTGTAGATTCGGTTTCTGTAGCAACGACTTTCAAAAAGACTTTAGGCGAAAAAGGAATCATTTTCATGAGCATTTCTGAAGCAATTAAAGAACATCCAGAACTAGTAAAAAAATATTTAGGAACAGTTGTTCCGCAAAAAGATAATTTCTATGCAGCTTTAAATAGTGCAGTGTTTAGTGATGGTAGCTTTTGCTATATCCCAAAAGGTGTGCGTTGCCCTATGGAATTATCTACTTATTTTAGAATTAATCAAGCAGGAACTGGTCAGTTTGAAAGAACACTTGTTATTGCAGATGAAGGGAGTTACGTATCTTACTTAGAAGGTTGTACTGCACCAAGTCGTGATGAAAATCAATTACACGCAGCAGTTGTAGAATTGATAGCTTTAGATGATGCTGAAATTAAATACTCTACAGTACAAAACTGGTATCCAGGAAATGCTGAAGGGAAAGGTGGAGTTTACAATTTTGTAACGAAAAGAGGTTTGTGCGAAACCAACGCAAAAATTTCTTGGACTCAAGTAGAAACTGGTAGTGCTGTCACTTGGAAATATCCTTCATGTGTTTTAAAAGGTGATAACTCTGTTGGAGAGTTTTACTCTATTGCTGTAACTAATAATTATCAGCAGGCAGATACTGGAACCAAGATGATTCATCTAGGAAAAAATACAAAATCAACAATTATTTCTAAAGGAATTTCTGCAGGAAAATCCCAAAACTCATATAGAGGACTAGTGCAAATTAGCTCTAGAGCAGATAATGCTCGTAACTTTTCGCAATGTGATAGTTTATTGATGGGAAATGAATGTGGAGCTCATACGTTTCCTTATATAGAAGCAAAAAATAAATCGGCTCAAATAGAGCACGAAGCAACAACCAGTAAAATTGGTGAAGACCAAATTTTTTATTGTAATCAAAGAGGTATTGAAACCGAAAAAGCAATTGCTTTAATCGTTAACGGATTTAGTAAAGAAGTCCTCAATAAATTACCAATGGAATTTGCTGTAGAAGCACAAAAATTATTAGAAATAAGTTTAGAAGGTTCGGTAGGATAAACACAAAAAAGTATAGCATGAAAAAATTACTTGTACTATTGATGATGCTTACAGTATTTGTAAGCTGTAAAGAAGACAATAAGACTGAAGTTGTTACATCTCAAGATGATAAAATAATCGTTGCAGAAGATGGTAAGACTTTAAAACAAAGTGATGGCTTAATTGCAGTTCAGGGTGATTTTATTTATTACTCAGATGCAGCAGTTTTAAAAACACCAACAAAAATGTATGGTGTAGTTATTAACGAGAAAATGCAAGAATTACAAGATCAAGTTAAAGCTTACAAAAAAGAAGATACAGATATGGTTCCTGTAACTGTTAGAGGACGCATGTTTAAAAAAGACCCAAACGAAGAAGGATGGGAAGATAAAATTGAGATAAAAGAAATTTTGAAAGTTTCGCCTCCTAATCCTGAGGCAAATGATGTTATAAAAATTGGAAGCAAATAGTATGTTAGAAATAAAAGATTTACACGCAAGTGTAGAAGGAAAAGGAATTTTAAGAGGAATCAATTTAACAGTAAAAGCTGGAGAAGTTCATGCTATTATGGGACCAAATGGTTCTGGAAAAAGTACATTGGCTTCTGTAATTGCTGGAAAAGAAGAATATGAAGTTGAAAAAGGACAAATTCTTTTAGATGGCCAAGATATTGAAGAATTAGCTGCTGAAGAACGTGCTCATAAAGGTGTGTTCTTGTCATTTCAATATCCTGTAGAGATTCCTGGAGTTAGTGTAACTAACTTTATAAAAACAGCGATCAACGAAACCAGAAAAGCAAAAGGTCTTGAAGATATGCCTGCTAAAGACATGCTTAAAATGATAAAAGAAAAGGCTGAGCTTTTAGAAATTGATAGAAAATTTTTATCACGTTCTTTAAATGAAGGATTTTCAGGTGGAGAGAAAAAACGTAATGAGATTTTTCAAATGGCAATGTTGGAGCCTAAATTAGCAATATTAGATGAGACTGATTCTGGTTTAGATATTGATGCTTTACGTATTGTTGCCAATGGTGTTAATAAATTAAAGAGTAAAGATAATGCTGTGATTGTAATTACACATTATCAAAGGCTATTAGATCATATTGTACCTGATTTTGTTCATGTACTTTACAATGGACGTATTGTAAAATCTGGTACAAAAGAATTAGCACACGAATTAGAAGAAAAAGGTTACGACTGGATTAAAGAAGAAGTTGAAGCTTAAGATTAGTTTACAGTATTCAGTCGCAGTTTGCAGTTGTATACTCAGATGAATACTAAATAAGAAAAGTACAGTCTATATATTTGAAGTTTTTACTGAAAACTTAGGACTGATACCGAAAACTGAAAACATGGAATTAAAAGATAAATTAGTATCGTCATTTATGGCATTTGAAAACACGGTAGATGTAGATACTCCTGTGCATGATGTTCGTAATGAAGCGATAAAGATTTTTGAAGATAAAGGCTTTCCTTCAAAGCGTGATGAAGCTTGGAAATATACGTCACTAAACAGTGTTTTAAAACATGATTATAGTGTTTTTCCTAAGCAAGAAAAGGCTATTGAATACAGTGAAGTAAAGAAATATTTTATTCACGATATAGATAGTTATAAAATTATCTTCATAGATGGTAAATACTGTTCTCATTTATCTCAAACAACACATGATGGTATTGATGTGTGTTTAATGTCGTCTGCTTTATCAAAACCAAAGTATCAACTTATTATTGAAAACTATTTTAATAAAGTAGCTTCAAAAGATGGTATTTCATCTTTAAACACTGCCTTTTCTAAAGAAGGTGCATATATCCATATTCCGAAGAATAAACTAGTAGCGAAACCTATTCAGATTATCCATTTTTCAACAGGGAATGAATCTGCTTTAATGTTACAACCACGAAACTTAATTGTTGTAGATGAAAATTCTCATGTACAAATTATTGAGCGTCATCAAAGTTTGACAGAGAATCCTGTGTTAACAAATAGTGTCACAGAAATATTTGCTGGTAAAAGAGCAATTGTAGATTATTATAAAATTCAAAATGATAAAGAAACGGCCTCTTTAATTGATAGCACCTCTGTTAATCAAAAACGCGAGAGTCATGTTTCTATGCATACATTTACTTTTGGTGGAAAATTAACGCGTAACAATCTTAATTTCTATCAAAATGGAGAGCGCATGGATTCTACTTTAAATGGCGTTACAATTATAGGAAACAAACAACATGTAGATCACAACACATTGGTTCATCACATAGAACCAAACTGTGAAAGTCATCAAGATTATAAAGGTATTTTTGCAGATCAATCTACAGGTGTTTTCAACGGAAAAGTGCTTGTAAATAAAGAAGCTCAAAAAACAAATGCGTTTCAGTCTAATAATAATATATTATTGAGTGATAAAGCATCAATTAATAGTAAGCCTCAGTTAGAGATTTTTGCAGACGATGTAAAATGTTCACATGGTTGTACGATTGGACAATTAGATGAAAGTGCTATGTTTTATATGCGTTCTCGTGGAATTCCAGAAAAAGAAGCCAAAGCTTTATTAATGTTTGCCTTTAGTAACAACGTTCTAGATTCAGTGAAAATTCCTGAAATTAAGCAACGTATCACTAAGATTATTGCTAATAAATTGGGTGTTAATATTGGGTTTGATCTTTAGTAAATTCAATATTGCTTATTTGACCATCGCACGATAAAAGCATTCCGGTAATTTTAGTTTGATCATCTGTTCTTGTAAATTGATAGAATGTTCTATCATGATTGCCAAAAGCATTTAGTTGTATTGGATATAGTGTAACAGCTTCATGATTTGTATAAGATAATTTTAGTTCATTATTTTCTATATAAAAAGTATAGGTAGTATCTAGCTCTTCGGAAAAGTAACGACCTACAAACTCACTTAATTTTTTTGGGTTTTCGTAAACCAATTGCGCTCGTTTAAAATAAAAAGGTGTACCACCAAATGAAACAATCATATCATGAGTTTTGGTTTTAGTAAAATCATATTTTACATTTTGGGCATTACGTCTTACAAATTCATTAGTGTTAATTTGTATTAATGGGATTTTTGTTTTACCCATAGAACCTTTAGCTTTTAGTGTATCATTTTCTATTGAAATCTGCATGGTCATATCACTATTAATTTCTCTGTAATCTCCAATAAATGATTCCAAATTTTGAGGTTTAAACGGACTCTTTTTTTCTATAATAATTGGTTTTTTCTCTTCGGAAATTAGCAGTACATCTAAAATTTTATAAGAAATTGGAGTTGGATTTATAGATTGTAAATTGGTTAGAATAACGATTCCAATATTTTCTTCCGGAACAGTTATAAGTTGTGTTCGTCCTCCAAAACCATAACCACTATGACTTAAGGTTGCAAACCCTTTATAGTTGTCAACCATTAATCCTCTGGCATAAGTTGCTTTTTTTACAGTTGTTAGAATTTCAGTAGTTTTAAGAAAAGTTGCGAGATCTTTAAATTTAGGAATATCTTCATTAAGCATTCTGGCCCAAATTGTCATATCATTTATATGACTTCCCATACTTCCTGCACCATAACTTAACTGATTTGATGTGCTAAAAACATAGTCATCGTTTTGTTTTTGGTAACCAACAGCTTTATTTTTTATAGGTTTACCATGAGAAATTCTCACAAATGTGTCGTTCATTCCCAAAGGGACAAGAATTTTAGCTTTGAGATATTCATCTAGATTTTGATTAGATAACTGTTCTACAATTAAGGCTAATAGATTATAGTTTGTATTAGAATAAATGATTTTTTCGCCAGGTTTATTATTAAGGTTTTTTTGTCTTTGAGCTAGATTAAGAACATAAGTGTTATCATAATAATCTTTGTTATAATCAAAACCAGATAAATACATTGTTGTGTGATAATTTCTAATACCACTCGAATGATTTAAAAGATGCTTAATTTTTATGGATTTGCTATATTCTGGAAAACTTGGAAAAAATTGATATAAGTTATCATCTAAACTAAGCTTGCCTTCCTCAATTAAAGCCCATATTGCTGCCGCTGTAAATTGTTTGCTAATAGATGCTAAGCTAAAAATTGTAGAATCTGTATTTTTTATAGCATAATCTAAATTAGCAATTCCAAAACCTTTAGAATATAGTACATCATTTTTTTTAATGACACTAATAGCTAATCCTGGCTCATGATTAGTGTCATATGTTTTTAAAATACTATCAATTGTATACTCTAGTTGGTGTTGAGCATTGAGATTAGTAAAGCAAAATGAAAGTATTATTAAGCCGAAGGTTTTTAACTTTGACATTGCTTATATTTTTGATAAAAGTAAGTTGGAATCAATCCAAAATTTAAAAACAAGAACCCAATAAATACGATTATGCCTCTGTAAGGCCATGTTAGAAATTCAAACATAGCACCAATACCTAGAATAAAAAAAGTGATAAATCCTAAGACGTAAAAAGATTTTTTCATAATTATAATTTATGAGAATTTATGAATTGAAGATTTATAGCGATCGTAAAAAAATGTAGGTATCACTATTAAAATAAATATAATACAACCAGAAAATAATTGGATTGTAGCAGAAGGCCAATGCATCATTTTAAATAGCAAACCTGTTAATATTAATAGTATAGCAATCGTTGAAACTAAATGAAGTATTCGTTTTAATCGAATAGCTTGTGCCGAAAATTTCTGCAAATTTGTCTCCAATTGAAGATTTTGAAAACTAATATAACCACCAAACTTTTGAAGCGCTTCTTGATATAAACTATCAAAATCTTGAGATTCATTTGTTTCCATATACGTGCAAATATGATCTAATAAGTCTTCTCTTAAATCATTAGATTTTACACCATAAAGTTTTAGGTTGTTTTCAATAAATTGAATGTGTTGATCTGTTAATTTCATGATTTTAAAATTTTAGCATTAAAAATAATATGTAAGGTGTCCATAAAGTCATTGATTTCTTTTGTGACTTCAGCAACCATTAATTTGCCGTCTTTAGTGACTTTATAATATTTCCTTACGCGTTTTCCTATATATACTTTTTCGGTTTCTAATACACCTTTAGCTTCTAGTTTGTGAAGAATAGGATATAAAGCACCTTCTGAAATATCTATTTTCCCAGAAGTCAATTTTTTAACCTCTTGCGTTATTTCGTAACCATACATTTTATCTCTACTATCTATTAGTTTTAAAATGATAGGTTGTAATGTTCCTTTTGTGAGTTCTTTGCTATACATTTTACAAATATACATTTTATTTAAATGTATTCAAATAAAATATTAAAAAAATTATAACTTTCGTTTTCAGAATATCTTTTTAACTAAACATCTCGTAACTTTGTTATTATGATAAACGTCAATAAAATAAGAGAAGATTTCCCAATATTAAACCGTAAGGTTAACGGGAAACCCTTAATATATTTTGATAATGCTGCAACATCTCAAACGCCTAGACAAGTTATTGATGTGATTGTTGATTATTATTCAAATTACAATGCTAATATTCATAGAGGTGTACATACTTTAAGTCAAGAAGCCACCGATTTATATGAACAAGCACGATTAAAAATCCAAAAACATTTCAACGCAAAACATAACTATGAAATTATATTAACTTCTGGAACCACGCACGGAATCAACTTAGTGGCTAACGGTTTCTCTACTTTATTAAACAAAGGAGATGAGGTTTTAGTTTCTGCTTTAGAGCATCATAGTAATATTGTGCCTTGGCAAATGTTGTGTGAGCGTACTGGAGCAACTTTGAGGGTGATTCCCATGAATGAAAATGGAGAGTTGATTATGAGCGCTTATGATGAATTGCTTTCAGAAAAAACAAAATTGGTATTTGTTAACCATATTTCAAATGCTTTAGGAACGATTAATCCTATTGCAGAGATGATAAAAAAAGCACATCAAGTTGGTGCAGCTGTTTTGGTTGATGGTGCACAATCTTGTCCGCATATAAAACCAGACGTTCAAGAATTAGATGTTGATTTCTATGTCACTTCTGCACATAAAA
Source organism: Psychroserpens sp. AS72 (assembly GCF_038900375.1). Classification (NCBI taxonomy): domain Bacteria; kingdom Pseudomonadati; phylum Bacteroidota; class Flavobacteriia; order Flavobacteriales; family Flavobacteriaceae; genus Psychroserpens; species Psychroserpens sp. AS72. The sequence continues at coordinate 302,076 of NZ_JBBMRC010000005.1, forward strand.
TGTGTGGACCAACTGGTGTAGGTATGCTCTACGGAAAAGAAGAATGGCTCAACAAATTACCACCTTATCAAGGAGGAGGAGAAATGATTGATCAAGTTACTTTTGAGAAAACTACGTATGCTGGCTTACCTCATAAGTTTGAAGCTGGCACACCTAATATTTGTGGAGGTATAGCTTTTGGAGCTGCTGTAGATTATATGAATGAAATTGGATTTGATAATATCGCGAGCTATGAGCACGAACTATTAGATTATGCTACGCAACAATTATTAAAAATTGAAGGATTAAAAATTTACGGAATAGCAAAAGAAAAAACGGCTGTGATTTCATTTAATATTGAAGGCATTCATCCTTATGATATTGGAACAATTCTAGATAAAATGGGAATAGCAGTAAGAACAGGTCATCATTGTGCACAACCTATAATGGATTTCTTTAAAATTCCAGGAACGGTTAGAGCGTCATTCGCATTTTATAATACTAAAGCAGAAATTGATGCATTAGTAGAAGGTGTTAAGACTGCAAAAATGATGCTCTCTTAAACTTTGGCTTCTTTTTTGTAATATTACTATTGTAACCATTAAAAATAAAGAGTATGAAACTAATTATATGTATGTTCATTGTGCTTATTTCAGCAAAAGAATGTGATAAAAATAAAGCGCAACTAGCGAGTCAAAATAATACTGAAACCTCAATAACAGAAGGGTCTGATATGAAAATGCAAAACGATTCTGAAATTACGTATCTAGCAGTCTCAAGAGGCTCTTATTTATCGGTTGTGTTAGAAGGTGATACAATAACAATCTTAAATCAAAGAGATGTTAAATCTGCTACTACTCATAAAATTCCGAAGGAAGAAAAAGACGCACTCTTAAAACTCATAAGCGAGATTGATGCAACGTCACTACCAGAACTAGAAGCACCTTCAACAAAGCATCAATTTGATGGTGCAGAAATCGCAACTCTTGAAGTTACAAAAGGAGAAGATTCATACAAAACAGTCGCATTTGATCATGGGAATCCACCAGAATCGATAAAAGCAATAGTAGAAAAGATGTTATCGATTAAAACAATGATCGAGAAACAATAGAGATGTCGTATCTTTGTATCTTCGGAAGAACATGTTGAAATAGACAAAAATTAAAGGATGACAATTTCAGAAATACAAGAAGAAATAATAGACGAATTTTCAATGTTTGATGATTGGCAAGAACGTTATCAATATATGATAGATCTTGGCAAATCCTTGCCTCTAATAGACCCAAAATATAAAACTGAAGACAATATTATTACAGGCTGTCAAAGTAAAGTTTGGGTACATGCTGAGATGAATGATGATAAAATTGAATTCACTGCAGATAGTGATGCAATTATCACGAAAGGAATTATAGCCATATTGATTAGAGTATTTTCTAATCAGCATCCTAAAGATATCATAGAAGGTAATACAGATTTCATTGATGAGATTGGATTAAAAGAACATTTATCACCAACACGTGCAAATGGATTGGTAAGTATGATAAAAAAAATAAAAATGTATGCTTTGGCATATCAAACACAATTAAATTAAATTTTTCTTCGGAAATATTAACACAACTTCAAATGAGCGATACAGCAATAGATACAAATCTTTTAGGAGAAAAAATAGTACGCGTTTTAAAAACCATCTTTGATCCAGAAATACCAGTAGATATATACGAATTAGGACTTATTTATGATGTATTTGTAAATGAGGATTATGATGTAAAAATTCTCATGACTTTGACAACTCCTAATTGTCCAGTGGCAGAAACATTACCATTAGAAGTAGAAGAGAAAGTGAAATCTTTAAATGATGTCAAAACGGCTGAAGTTGAGATTACTTTTGATCCACCTTGGACGCAAGATTTAATGAGTGAAGAAGCAAAGTTAGAATTAGGAATGCTTTGATGCTTTTAGAGATTATATTTTTAAATGCCTAGACAAAAACCCAAATCTATAACTGAGGGAAATAAAGTAAACCTCAAAGGGTCTTTTAAAGCCTTAATTTATATTCCCAGATTTTTTAAAGAAATCTGGAACACCAATAAAACACTTTTTTTAGGGTCTGCTTTTTGTCGTTTAATAGCAGCAGTTTTGCCTGTAATCATATTATGGATTGGCAAACTTATCATTGACGAAATTATCTTACAAGCAAAAGCTGAGGTTACAGATTTATCTACACTTTGGTTATATGTTGGTATTGAGTTTGGTCTTATTATTCTTTCAGATTTAATAAGTAGAGCCATCTCATTAACAGATGGACTTTTGGGAGATGCCTATTCTATTAACTCTTCAGTTAATATTATTAAAAAGACAAATAAAATTGATATTAGTCTTTTAGAAGATTCCGAATTTTACGACAAACTAGAACGTGCAAGAACACAAACCACAGGACGTGTAGGTTTAATGTCTAATGCACTTGGCGAAGTCCAAAGTCTTATTTCTATTGCCACTTTAGTTGCAGGTTTAATTTATTTTGAGCCCTATTTAATTATACTGCTCGTTATTAGTATCATTCCATCGTTTATAAATGAAATTTGGTTTAGTCAACGGCAATATTCTTTAGCTAGAGGTTGGACAACAGAGCGTCGCGAATTAGATTATCTAAGATATATTGGTGCCAATAATGAAACAGCAAAAGAGATTAAGCTATTTGGTCTCACAGACTTTATCGTTGATCGTTTTAAAAACCTCTCACAAGAATATTACGACCTCAATAAAAATCTAGCAATCAAGCGATCTGCTTTAGGGTTTTTGTTTAATGTGCTGGGAACTTTGAGTTATTATGGTGCTTATGTGTTTATAATTTACAGAGTTGTTACTGGTGTAATCACATTAGGTGAACTTACTTTTTTATCTGGTTCATTTAATAGATTGACTAGAAATTTACAGGACTTCTTCTCCAAATTCACACGAATTACTGAAAGCGCATTATACTTAAAAGACTATTTTGAATTTATTGATATTTCAATAGAACCAAACCATATTGAAGATCAACCAGTACCAGCTAAAATAAAAACCGGATTTGAATTTAAAAACATCACATTCTCATATCCAGGATCTGACACAAAAATTCTAAAAGGCATTTCATTTAAGTTAAATGCAGGTGAAAAGTTAGCTTTTGTTGGACAAAATGGTGCAGGTAAAACGACGCTTACAAAATTACTATTGCGTTTTTATGAACCTACATCTGGTGAGATCTTATTAGATGGAATTAATATTAACCGATTTAATAAGGCAGAATATCAAGAGTTTTTTGGTGTTATTTTTCAAGATTTCTTTAAGTATGAATTTACTGCTAAAGAAAACATCGCTATTGGTGATATTGATGAGATAGATAATTTGGATAAAATTAAAAATGCTGCGGAAATGAGCTTGGCAAGTGATGTCATTTCAGAATTAAAAAAAGGATATAACCAACAATTAGGTAAACGTTTTGCAAAAGGTCAAGACCTATCTGGCGGACAATGGCAAAAAGTGGCATTAGCACGATCATACATGAAAGATGCTGAAGTTATGGTGCTTGACGAGCCTACATCTGCATTAGATGCAAAAGCAGAGAGTGAAGTATTCCAACGTTTTATTGCTTTAACCGAAAACAAAACTAGTATCATTATTTCTCATAGATTTTCAACGGTTAGACAAGCAGACCGAATTCTCGTTTTAGAAGAAGGTAGAGTTCTAGAAATTGGAACGCATGAAGAATTAATGGCTAACCAATCTTTATATGCAGAATTATTCACTCTTCAAGCAGAAGGCTATCAATAGAAAATAACCTAATTTTGTATTATGGAGAAAGAGATTGTAAATAGAGTAGCGCTCAGTAAACTAATGGTTGTAGATCTAGAAGATTATTATCCAGAAGGTGAGCGTGTCGTTTTTGATATCAAAGATTGGTTGTATGAAGGTTTTGTGCTAAAAGAAAAAGATTTTAGGCAATTGGTTAAAGATTATGATTGGTCAAAACATCAAAATCAATTCATAGCCTTAGGTTGTTCTACAGATGCTATTATTCCTGCTTGGGCTTTTATGTTATTGACTATAGAATTACAGCCTTATGCAAAAAAAGTTAATGTAGGAGATTTAGAAGCTTTAGAAACTTCGATTTATCAAGACATTATAAATAATTTAGATGTGGAGCCTTATCAAGATAAACCTCTGATAATTAAAGGTTGTGCTCATAAACCAGTGCCTTCAAATGCTTATATTATGCTGTCTAGTAAATTAAAGCCAGTTGCCAAATCTATAATGTATGGTGAGGCATGTTCTTCGGTTCCATTATATAAAAAAAAATAAATAGAAATTAATTGTGACTTTATATAAATATAAGAGTCTAAACCAATGGTGTAGTGTCAATAAACACTCATTTTAAATTAAAACTTTAATCTAAAAATCGAGAAAGAATTATATTTGCACCTTTAATTAATAAATTGAAAACTATTAAAACTAAAATTATGACTAAAAAAGTACTTTTAACAGCTGTATTGATGTTATCAATAGCTTTTGGTTTTTCTCAAACTAAAGAAGAATTAAAGGCTCAAAAAGCAGAAAAACAAAGCGTTGCAGATGCTGCACAAGCAGAAGCAGATGCTCTACAAGCTCAAATAGATGCACTTCCAGGATGGAGAATAGGTGGATTTGGAGTTATTGGAGGAAGCTTATCAAACTTTAACAATTGGTATTCTCAAGCTGCAGCAAATAATTCTTCAGGAAATATTGGTATTTCATTCAATGCTTTCGCAAATAAACTTGAAGATAAATATTTCTGGAGAAATTCATTAGCAACTAACTTTAGTTGGGTAAAATTAGATAATAAAGATACAGATTTAGATTCAGACAAATTTGAACCTACAACAGATGTATTTAATATTTCATCTTTATATGGTAGAAAATTAAGCGAAAAATTAGCTGCTTCTGCTTTAATGGAATATAGAACAACAGTCTTAGATAACTTCAATGATCCTGGTTATTTAGATATTGGTATTGGTGCAACTTGGACTCCAATAGAAAATTTAATCGTGGTGGTTCACCCATTAAACTACAATTTTGTATTTGCAGATAATGACAATGTATTTGAATCTTCTTTAGGAGCAAAAATAGTTGCAGATTATACACGTCAAATAGGAGCTGTAGCTTTCAAATCTAACTTATCTATGTTTCAAAGTTACAAGAGTGGAGACTTATCTAACGCAACTTGGACAAACTCATTTAGCTATACACTTTGGAAAATGATTGGTGTTGGTTTTGATTTTGGTTTAAGAAGCAACAAGCAAGAAGCTTTAAACTATGCTCTTGGTCAATTTGATCCAATAGGAACAGGTGCAACACCTACTTTTGACAATGTAGATAACGATTTACAAACATACTATACATTAGGATTGACTTACAAATTCTAAATGTAATTATTGCATAAATTAAAAAAGCATCTCGTTAATTTCGAGATGCTTTTTTTGTTTTAATATCTTATTTTCTTCGGAAATTATTCTTCTTCAGAATAATCTGGATATAAGAAACTATTATAAGGAAAGCGAGTCACATGAATCTCTCTTACTTCATCATATACTCGTTTTTTGAAGTCATCAATATTCTTATTATTTATTGCCGAAATAAATAGAGCATTATTCCCAACTCGATTCATCCATGTTTTTTTCCATTCTTCAAGAGTATAGTGTAATGAGGTTCTTTCGGTCACTAAATCATCATCATCAAAAGGTTCAGCTTTATAAGCGTCAATTTTGTTAAACACCATGATTGTAGGTTTATTAGAGCTATCAATTTCACCTAGAATTTTATTTACAGAATCAATATGCTCTTCAAAATTAGCATGAGAAATATCTACAACATGTAGTAATAAATCGGCTTCTCTTACTTCATCTAAAGTACTCTTAAAACTCTCAATAAGTTGCGTTGGCAATTTTCGGATAAAACCAACGGTGTCTGTTAATAAAAATGGAAGGTTTTGTATGACAACTTTTCTAACCGTTGTATCTAATGTTGCAAATAATTTATTTTCAGCAAAAACATCACTTTTACTAATCACATTCATTAAAGTAGACTTACCAACATTTGTATATCCAACTAAAGCCACACGTACCATTTTACCACGATTACCGCGTTGTACAGCCATTTGTTTATCAATAGTTTTAATCTTCTTTTTTAACAAAGCAATCTTATCACGAACAATACGTCTATCTGTTTCAATTTCTGTTTCACCAGGACCACGCATACCAATACCACCTTTTTGTCTTTCAAGGTGTGTCCACATTCCTTTTAATCGAGGTAATAAATATTCACATTGTGCTAACTCTACTTGAGTACGTGCATAACTCGTTGTAGCACGTTGCGCAAAAATATCTAAGATTAAGTTGGTTCTATCCAAAACTTTACAACCTAAAATTTTACTGATGTTGCGCTCTTGAGCAGCAGATAACTCGTCATCAAAAATGGCAGTTCCTACATTATGATCTTCAATATACTGTTGAACATCTTGCATTTTACCAGAGCCTATAAACGTTTTAGGATTTGGCATGTCCATTTTTTGAGTAAATCGTTTTAAAACTTCTCCTCCAGCTGTATACGTCAAAAATTCTAATTCATCTAAGTACTCATTAGATTGATCTTCATTTTGTTCTCTAGTAACCACACCAATGAGTACTGCTTTTTCTAGTGCTATGTCTTTTTTTTCAATCATAAATTTTAATAAAAAACAAAGTTACATAATTGAATGTTCGTGTATTGCATTTTAAAACTTAAATTTGTGTTGTGAATTCCCAAGAATTAAAAACTTCAGAATATACCATTGCATTTTATAATCTCGAAAATCTATTCGATATCCATAATGATGCAACAAAACATGATGGCGATTTTCTGCCAGGTTCAGAAAAACGTTGGACAAAAAAAAGGTACGAAAGAAAACTTTATAAATTAGGACAAGTGATCTCTAAAATAGGTTTTGAAAACACTCAACGACCACCAGCAATTATTGGTTTAGCAGAAATAGAGAATAAAAATGTCATTAATGATTTAATTAAAAGTGAAGACTTAGAGCCTTATGATTATGGTTTAGTTCATTATGACTCAAAAGATGAAAGAGGTATTGACGTTGCTATGATCTATGATAAAACTGTTTTTACTGTTGAAACATCTAAAACATATGCTGTGTATTTAGAAGATGAGATTGGTGAACAAGATTATACAAGAGATATTTTGCTAGTCACAGGAATGTTTAAATCTGAAAAATTACACCTTATTATTAATCATTGGCCTTCAAGACGAGAAGGAGAATTAATTTCTAACCCTAAACGTGTCAAAGCTGCTGAGAAAGTGGTTGAAATTATTAATAGTTTAAAAGAAAACCATATAAACCCTAAAATATTGGTCATGGGTGATTTTAATGACAATCCAAGTAATGATAGTATTAAGTTATTGTCAAATAAGGGTGAGCTTTACAACCCAATGGAAACATTGCTTTCATATAGTAGAGGTAGTGTAAACCATAACTTTAAATGGAATTTGTTTGATCAAATTTTATTCTCTACCAATTTTTTCGAAACAGAAAAAAACAAACTCAAATTTGACGAAGCTAATATCTTCGACGAGAAGTTTTTAACACAATATAAAGGCAAATTTAAAGGTCAACCATTTAGAACTTATGTTGGTAAAAAATATAAGGGAGGCTATAGTGATCACTTCCCTGTTTATGTTCAAATAAATATTACCCATTAAATAAGTTCACTAATACTTTTTCTTTTTATCGATAATAATTGCCTTTTATCTATTATAACAATGTTAACAGTCTGTTAACTATCATTTTTTTTATCTTCGGTATCTTATATAGGTCTTTCCTACAAGACGTATTTATTAACTATTGCTAGTTCTGTCCCAAAGACCAATTTTAAGATATTAATTATCAAATGATTAATTTAATTTAATAGCATTCATTGATATGAAAAAATTTTTACTCACGTTACCATTTCTGTTTATTTTTTCAATTTGGTGTGCCGAGGCACAAATAACAACATATCCATATCTAGAAGATTTTGAATCTGGTGATGGTGGATGGATTGTAGACAACACAAACGCAGGTTCATGGGCTCTTGGAGCTCCAACTGGAGGCGTAATTAATTCTGCAGACTCTGGCTCAAACGCCTGGGTTACAAATCTCTCTGGAGTTTATAACGCAAATGAAGATTCATTTGTAGTAAGCCCAGTTTTTGATTTATCAACTTTAAATGCACCTTCAATAGAAATGAGTGTTTGGTGGAATTCCGAATTTAGTTGGGATGGTATGGTATTACAATCTTCAATTGACGGAGGAACATCATGGCAAAACGTTGGAGCAAATGGTGATTCTAATAATTGGTATACTGACGGAACTATTGCAGGAGAACCAGGAGGTCAACAAGAAGGTTGGTCAGGTAGAGTGTCAACAAATAATGGATCAGCTGGTTGGTTAATTGCAAGACATGCTTTAAATGGTTTAGGTGGAGAATCTAGTGTGACTTTAAGAGTTGCATTTGGATCAGATGGTTCAGTTCAGGATGAAGGTGTGGCTTTTGATACTGTATCCATATTTGAGGTAAGTTGCCCAGAACCTTCAGGAATTACAATTGCTGCAGTAACAGAAAATTCGGCAGATATAAGTTGGACAGCAGGTGGCGGAGAAACAACTTGGGAAATAGCTGTTCAAACTGCAGGTACAGGTTTACCAGCAGGTGCAGGTGTATCTACTATGGATAATATTGCATATGATGCATCGTCATTAACACCAAGTACAGGTTATGAAGTATATGTAAGAAGTAATTGTGGAGCAGATGGTTTTAGTAATTGGGTTGGCCCAATTAATTTTACAACATTAAACACACCTCCTCCTGCACCAATAGGAGTTTCATGTGCAGCAGGTACTTCATCTTTTGTTTTTACTGAAAATTTTGACCAAGATCCACCATTAGGTTGGACTGGGACCGGTTTTGATGGTTCTAATGGGAATTGGGATATAACTGATGCAGATGCTAATTCATTTAATACAGGACCAGCAAATGCTTATGATGGTGGTACAGGTACTCATTTAGAATATGAAGCAGGAGGAAATGCAACAGATATAGCCTCTGCAATTAGTCCAGCAATTGATTTAACCGATGCAATTGATGGTGCTGAACTATCGTTTTTCTTTCATGCTTTTGGAGAAGATATAGGGACACTAAATGTTGGTATAGCTAATAATGTAGCAGGTCCATTCACAAACTTATTTAGCTGGGTTGGAGATTTACAACTTACAGACGATGAAGCTTGGGTACCAGTTGGTATTAATTTAGATGCTTATTTAGGTCAAGTTATCTATTTAGAATTTAGTTATGGTGGAGCAGGTACTGGTTTTGAAGGTGATATGTCAATAGATTTTATAAGAGTAGAATCATGTGGTGACTTCTGTATTGCTCCAAGTGGAATAACAGTAGCTAATATTACAGGTACATCTGCAGATATAAACTGGACTGCTAATAACGGAGAAACTTCATGGGAATATGTGGTTGTTCCTGCAGGAACAGGAGAGCCTTCTGGTCCTGGAACAACAATAGCAACAACTACAGAAAGTATAACTGGATTAGATTTTGAAACAGAATATGAAGTTTGGGTAAGAGCAGATTGTGGTGGTGGAACATTTAGTATTTGGTCTGGACCAATAAATTTCGCAACGACTATTCAGTCAGTTTACAATATTGATTGTACACAAGCTCCAACACAAATAACTTACTGTTACGATGATAACGATACGAATACGTGGACATTTGTTTCAACAGATGGTAGTCAAATTCGATTAACTTTTAACGCTGGTGGTATTGAGGGTTGCTGTGATGAAATATTAGTATATGATGGAGCAGATAATACAGCACCATTACTATATCAAGGAAATAATGGAGGAGATCTTTCTGGGTTAGAATTAAATTCTTCTGGAGATACTCTATTTATGGAAATTGATTCTGATGGATCAGTTAGCTGTGCAGCCGGAAGTTTCTGCTGTACTACACCATGGGATTTTACAGTAGCATGTGCAACTTGTACTCAGCCAGAAGCTACCTATACAGTGAATTCAAATTGTTTGGTTGGACCAGAGTTTTTTGTTGATGTAGACTTAACAGATTTAGGTTCTGCAACATCAGTTACAGTTAGTGATGATCAAGGAAGTCCTACTCAAACAGTAAGTGCTTTAGGTATTGTAACTTTTGGACCATTTGCTAATAATACACCTGTTGTAATTACAGTAGCTAATGATGATGATGCTAATTGTACACTAACTAGTTCAACATTAAATCAGGAATTTTGTACTGAAAACTTAGTAGATTGTACAGTAGGACCTGTCAATGGTTTTTTCTGCTACGGAAACAATGATTCTGAAATATTTACTTATACAAGTTCAGATGGTTCGCTTTTAAATCTTACTATAAATACTGGAGAAATTGAAGGAGCTCCTTTTGATTTCTTAATAATTCGAGATGGTAATGGTTCAGAACTATATAATGGAGAAGGTAACAATGGAGTATTAGATGGTATATTTGTTCAATCTTTTACAGATACAATTACTATTCAAGTGACATCAGATGGGTCTGTAAGTTGTGAATCAGGTAGTTTTTGTTGTTCAGATGGAATTGATTTTACAGTCTCCTGTGCTACATGTGTAAATCCAGCAGCTACATATCAAGTTGTTGATGATTGTGACAATGGTGATCAATTTTTAATTGATGTCAATATTACAAGTTTAGGTGATGCTACAGCTTTAACTATATCTAATAATATAGATGCAACAACAGAATCTATTTCTGCAACTGGGATATATCAAATTGGACCATTCCCATTCCTTGTAGATGTTATAGTTACAGTAAGTAATGATGATGATATCAATTGTGTTATTAATAGTAATGCAATACAATTATTAGCTTGTCCTCCAGAAAATGACAACCCTTGTAACGCAACAATTGCAGTCGTTAACGATGATCAATCTTGTGATTTAGTTACAGCTGGATCTTTGATTGAGGCTACTGACTCTGGTGTACCTAACGGAAGTTGTGGCGGAAATCCAGATGATGATGTTTGGTTTCAATTTACAGCATTAAGTGAAGTTCAATTAATTTCTATCATAAATATTGCAGGTGGTGGGTTTAATACAGATCACGCTTTATATGAAGGAGATTGTGATAATTTAGTAGAATTAGAATGTACAGATGGAGAAGCAAGTGTGACACCTCAATTAGTTATTGGTAATACCTATTATGTTAGAGTGTTTTCAGGAGGAAATAATCCTGAAACAACAACATTTGATTTGTGTATAAAAGAAGCTCCAACTAATATTATTTGTGAAAATGCAGAAAATTTCTGTGCAGAAGTTGGAGGTGCATTAACGACACCAAATATCATAGGTATTCCTGATCCAACAGATATCGCTTGTTTAGGTTCTGCGCCAAACCCAACTTGGAATATTATCCAAATTGGAGATCCTGGATTGATAGAAATTGAAATCTCTCAAGTGGATGCAAACGGAGCAGGATTAGATGTTGATTTTGTTCTTTGGGGACCTTTCCCAGATTTAGAAGATGCTTGTGATGGATTAGATTTAGGTTGTCCAGATCCAAATGATTGTCCTAATAATACAACAAGTCCAGATTTTTATCCCTTCGGAAATATCGTAGATTGTAGTTATTCTTTCGTTTCCGTAGAAAACTTAACGATAGATAACGCTCTAACAGGAGAAATTTATTTACTACTAGTAACTAATTTTTCTGATGATCCAGGTATAATTTCAATTAGTCAAACTAATAGTGGAGGAGCAACTGATGGTGATATAACAGCAGAAATAGAAGTAGATCTAGGAGAAGATCAAAATCTTTGTGGATTTGATTCTTATGAGATAATCGCAGATTCTCCTTTTGCAGATACTTGGGAGTGGTACTGTAATGGATTTATCATTGAAGGAGAAACGTCTTCTTCTTTAATCGTTACTGAAACATGTACATATACTGTTATTGTTTATGACGAACAATGTGACACACAAGCACAAGATTCTGTTACCATAACTTTTGGAGAAGAAGCTGTAGCGAATGCTGTTGATGATATTATAACTTGTGATGATAATTCTGCAGATGAAGTTGAAGATTTTGATTTAGAGATTCAAACAGCAGGAGTTTTAGGAACTCAGGTTGCAACAGATTTTAATGTAACATATCACTTAACCTTAGCAGATGCTCAGGCAGATATAGGAGCATTATCATCACCTTATACTAACATTTCAAATCCACAAACAATTTTTGTTAGAATTGAAGATGCCAACGCAGAGTTTTGTTTCGCAACTACAAGTTTTGATTTAATAATTTCTGGACCAACACCAACGGCACTTAGTATTCCTATAGAAGTTTGTGACGATGATACAGATGGGATAGCAGATTTTGATTTAGCTGCACATAGTGTCAATATCTTAGATGGTCAAAGTGCTACAGATTATACTGTAACGTATTATGCTTCGGAAGCAAATGCTGAAACCGCAACTAGTTCAATAGCATTATTATATACCAGTTCATCTCAAACGATTTGGGCTCGTGTAGAAAGTAATATCGCTTTTGATTGTTATACAGTTGTACCTATCGATTTAATTGTAAAACCATTACCTAGTACAACGTTTACAACAGATTTTGATTATGAAGTTTGTCCTAATGCAACTGTTCCAATTGTAATTACAGCAACACCAAATAATTATTCTGAGTCTGAAGTTACTATTGTTTGGTATCAAGATGGAGGTGTTATTGCTGGAGAGAACAGTTTAACCCTTCCAGTCTTAGAAGCAGGTTTATATGAAATTGAAGTAACATTTAATGATGGTACACAGTGTACTAATGTTACAGCTCAAAACATCATAGAGTTAGAGAGTTGTGTTATTCCAGAAGGTATTTCTCCAAATGGTGATGGTATGAATGACAGGTTTGATTTAAGCAGTTATGATGTAAGCAAACTTGAAATATTTAACCGTTTCGGAACATTAGTTTATTCTAAAGCTAACTATACAGATGAATGGTACGGACAAACTAATGATGGTGACGAATTACCAGTAGGAACCTATTTCTATACTATGGAATATGAAAACGGTAAGCGAAGAACCGCATGGGTTTATATACAACGTTTAAAATAAAAACCAATTAATAATCACAATACGAATTCTTGAATTCAACCAAAACAACTAAAATCAAATAACTAACAAATGAAAAAATTTTATATCATTATTGTATTGCTTATAGCAACACAGGTGTATGGACAACAGGATCCTCAATATACACAGTACATGTATAATATGAATGTCATCAATCCAGCTTATGCAGGTTCTAAAGAGAATTTGTCATTTGGGTTGCTTTATCGTACACAGTGGGCAGGTATAGATGGAGCTCCTAAAACAGCCACATTTTTTGGACATTCTCCAGTAGGAGAAAAAGTAGGACTAGGTTTATCTGTTATCTCTGATGAGGTAGGACCAGTTAAAGAAACTAATGTGTATGCAGATTTCTCATATACATTAAAATTAGGTGGTGAACATAACTTAGCTTTTGGTATAAAAGCAGGAGCTACTTTTCATGATATTGGATTAGCTGGTATAGATTTGATAGATCCTAACGATCCATTTTTTCAAAATATAAATACAACGACACCTAATATAGGAGCAGGTTTCTTTTATTATACAGACAAGTACTATTTTGCAGGTTCTGTACCTAATATTTTAAGCTCTGTTCATTTAGATGCCAATGGTAATAAAATTGGATCAGAGAAAGCACACTATTTTTTCACAGGAGGTTATGTGTTTGACTTATCTGCCAATACAGAGCTTAAACCATCATTTATGGTTAAGTCTGCTTTTGGAGCACCAACATCTTTTGATGTTAACCTAAATGCACGTTTTTTCAAGAAGTTTGAACTAGGTGGTTCATATAGATTAGATGATTCTTTTTCAGGATTAATAAACTTTGCTATTACGCCATCTGTGAGAATAGGATATGCGTATGATGCTGTGACTTCAGATATTAAGAAGTATGCACCAGCATCACATGAATTCTTATTATTATTTGATTTAAATTTCCCGAAAAAAGTTTCACGTTCACCAAGATATTTCTAAACAGTTAAGCTAATTATTATGAAAAAAATATTAACACTTTTTACAATCGCAGCGTTAAGTAGTTTTAGCTTAATTGCACAAAATGCAAGTACCAAAAAAGCTGATAAACATTTTAACAAATTTGAATTTGTTGAAGCAGCAAAAGACTATGCAAAATTAGTTGAAAATGGTAAAGGAGATACCTATGTTTACAGTCAACTAGCTGAAGCCTATTATAATGTATTTAACACTCAAGAAGCTGAGCGTTGGTATGCTAAAGCTTTAGAGAGTTCAGATAGTCCAGAAATGATTTTTAAGTATTCACAAATGCTTAAAGCAAATGGAAAATATGAAGAATCTAATGTTCAAATGACAAAGTTTGCTAAAATGCGACCTAGTGATGATAGAGCAATAGCATTCAATAAAAATCCAGATTATCTACCAAAAATTTTAGAGAAAGGAAAGAAATTTAATATTCAAAATTTAGGTTTTAATACCAAGTATTCTGATTTTGGAGGTACACTTAAAGATGGCAAACTATATATAACATCAGCAAGAAATACATCACGTAAAACTTATGGGTGGAATGAAGAACCGTTTTTAGATATTTATGAATTAGCTAAAGGTGAAGATGGAAGTTATCAAGCAGCTTCATTAGTTGAAGATAAAGTGAATACTAAATATCACGAAGGTTTAGTGTCTTTTTCTCCAGATGGAAAAACAATGTATTTTTCACGTGAGAGTTATTTTGAAAATGAGTTTGAAAAAGATTCATTAACAAACTACAAAAAGAGTCAATTACATTTGTTCAAAGCAACTAAAAATGGAGATACTTGGAGTAATGTAGAAGGTTTCTCTATTAACAGTAAAGAATATACTGTTAAAAACCCATCTGTTAGTCCAGATGGAAAAACACTTTATTTTGCATCTAATATGCCAGGAGGTTATGGGTTATTCGATATTTATAAAGCATCTATTAATACTGATGGATCATTAGGTGAAGCAGTTAACCTTGGTCAAAAAGTAAACACTCAAGGTCAAGAGATGTTTCCATTTATAAGTAGCAACAATACAATCTACTTTTCTTCAAACGGTCACTTAGGTTTAGGTAATTTAGATGTTTTTTATACTAAGGAAATTGATGGTAAAATGGCACCTATTAGAAATGTCGGAATTCCTATTAATAGTAATGCCGATGATTTTGCATTTAGTTTAGATGAAGAAACTGAAGAAGGTTATGTGTCTTCTAACAGAGAAGGTGGATTAGGTAGTGATGATATCTACGGAATTAAAAAACTACAACCTTTATGTGATGTCTTAATTACAGGAACAGTAACAGATAGCAAAACTGGGAATCCAATTAACGCTTCATCTGTAACAATGTATGATGATCAAGGAAATAAAGTATTATCTAAAGTGACTAATTCAGATGGTACTGTAGAATTTATAGTAGAATGTGACAAAGCTTCTGAGTTGGAAGTAACCATGGATGGTTATGAAAGTCAAAAGATAACAGTTTCAGCTTCACAAGAGGAGGAAGTAGAAGTAAGTGTTATGTTAGATCCAATAGAAGAAATAGTAGGACCAGAAACCATTAATCTAAATCCTATTTATTTTGACTTTGATAAGTCAAATGTAACAGCACAAGCAGCTTTTGAATTGGATAAATTAGTTCAAATTATGACTAAATATCCAGATTTAGTAATCAATGCTACTTCGCATACGGATAATAGAGGTCCAGCTTCATATAACGAAAGATTATCAGATAGAAGAGCAAAAACTACCGTTCAATATGTGATTTCTAAAGGAATTGATAAGTCTAGAATCTCAGGAGTAGGTAAAGGCGAAAATGAATTAAAAATAGATTGTGGTTCTAATTGTACTGATGAAGAACACCAACTTAATAGAAGATCTGAATTTATTATTGTTAGTGGTGGTCCACTACAACAATAAAATTTAAACCTTAAGCTCTGATTAATCATCAGGGCTTTTGTTCGTTTATATTCAATTACGAAAAAATAATTATGTAATAAGGAAAAGTAACAACCAACACAAATGAAAAATATTACCTTAATAATTGCGTTAATTTTAACCTGTTCTTGGGTAAATGCGCAAACGTATTTACAAGAAGATTTTAATACAGAAATACCTGCAACATGGACTATTACAGATGGTGGTGGCGCTACAGGAGATTCTTGGATTTCTGGTCAACAAGGAGCAGGGAACAGTCTTGATGGTACCAATAGTGCCATTGTTGATAGTGATTCAAATGGAAATGGAACTGAATTAATAGAAACATTAACTTCTCCAGTTTTTGACACTACTGGTGCAATAGCATTGTTCTTAGATTTTGATCAATTTTATAATAATATAGGAACAGATACAGCAGTTGTTGAAATATTTGATGGTACAACTTGGGTTGAAATATTAAATCAAAATGCTAATGCAGGAGCGTTTAATGCTCCAGATCAACAGCATATTGATATTACAGCATATTCTAATGCTAATATGCAGATTAGATTTATCTATAATGATGGAAATAATTGGGCTTGGTATTGGTTAGTTGATAACGTACAAGTTTATAACTCTACATGTAATTTCCCGTCAGATATAACTGTAGCAAGTATTACAGCAAATTCAGCAGAAATAAGCTGGATAGCAGGTGGATCTGAAATGGATTGGGAAGTTGTTGTACAACCAGCAGGTTCTGGAGAACCTTCAGGTTCAGGTACTATGACTAACGACAATCCTTATACCATATCAACTTTAACTGCTATAACAGATTATGAGGTTTATGTAAGATCAGATTGTGGTGCCGATGGTTTTAGTATTTGGGCAGGTCCAGTGAACTTTCAGTCAGCATGCGATGTATTTTTTCCAGAATATGTTGAAAATTTTGAAACCATAATCCCAGATTGTTGGGATGAAGCAGGCAATGGAGATGCAATTACTGGACCTACAGATTTAGGTGCAGGAGATTGGAATCAAGATGGATTTTTGAATAATGGTTTTACAGGTGCTTATAAAATTAATTTATGGCAAGCATTTAAAAGCGATTGGATTTTATCTCCGCAATTTGATTTAACAGGTGGTCCATTTCAAGTAGATTTTGATTTTGGTATTATGACTTTTGGTAGTCAGACAACAGCAGGAACTTTAGGGTCTGATGATACAGTACAATTATTGATTAGTACAGATAATGGTACTTCTTGGACTAACTTAATAACATTTGATAATACAAGTGTAGTACCAGCAACAGGAACTCAGGTTGTCGCTGATTTAACGGCATATTCTGGACAAATAGTACAGTTTGGTATTCTAGGATCAGAAGGAACAGTAGATGATACAGAAGATAATGATGTTTTTGTAGATAACTTTAGAGTAAGAGCTATACCAACATGTCCTGAACCAACAGGATTAACAGTAGATAATATTACAGCTTCTACTGCAGGTATTAACTGGGTTGCTGGAGGATCAGAAATGGATTGGGAAGTTGCTATTCAACCAGTTGGTACAGGTTTACCTTCAGGTCCAGGAACAGCTACGCAAGATAATCCATATACAGCAACACTATTAACTCCAGTTACAGACTATGAAGTTTGGGTAAGATCAGATTGTGATGCTGAAGGT
Organism: Psychroserpens sp. AS72; assembly: GCF_038900375.1. Classification (NCBI taxonomy): domain Bacteria; kingdom Pseudomonadati; phylum Bacteroidota; class Flavobacteriia; order Flavobacteriales; family Flavobacteriaceae; genus Psychroserpens; species Psychroserpens sp. AS72. The sequence goes on from NZ_JBBMRC010000005.1 coordinate 319,849, forward strand.
TTAAGTAGTTGGGTTGGACCAGTGAATTTTCAAACTGGTTGCGATGTGTTTATACCAGATTATTTAGAGTCTTTTGGTACTATAATACCAGATTGTTGGGATGAAGCTGGAGATGGAGATGCAGTAACTGGTCCAACAGGTCTAGGTGCAGGTGATTGGAATCCTGACGGGTTTTTGAATAACGGTTTTACAGGTGCTTATAAAATTAATTTATGGCAAGCATTTAAAAGTGATTGGATTTTATCTCCACAGTTTGATTTAACAGGTGGACCATTCCAAGTAGATTTTGATTTCGGTATTATGACTTTTGGTAGTCAGACAACTGCAGGAACTTTAGGCTCTGATGATACTGTAGAGCTTTTAATAAGTACAGATAATGGAGCTTCTTGGACAAACCTAATAACATTTGATAATACAACTGTTGTACCAGCAACAGGTACTCAGGTTGTATATGATTTAACTGCTTATGCAGGACAAATAGTACAGTTTGGTATTCTAGGATCTGAAGGAACAGTAGATGATACAGAAGATAATGATGTTTTTGTAGATAACTTTAGAGTAAGAGTAATACCTTCATGTCAAGAGCCTACTGGATTAACAATAGCAAATGTTACTGGATCTACATTAGATGTTAGTTGGAATGCTGGTGGTGCTGAAACAAGTTGGGAATATATAGTTATTCCTGCTGGTACAGGACCTCCAACAACTGCAGGAACTGTAACTACAACTAATACGGTAACTATAACAGGATTAGAGTTTGATACAGCATATGAAGTATGGGTAAGAGCAGACTGTGATGCAAACGGATTAAGTAGTTGGGTTGGTCCAGGAGAATTTAACACTACAATTCAATCAAATTTTGATGTAGACTGTGGAGCAGGTCCATTACCAGGTTTTTTCTGCTACGGAAATAATGACTCAATAATTTTAACATATACAAGTACAGATGGTTCACAACTTAATTTATCTTTTATAGCAGGTGAGGTTGAAGGTGCTCCATTTGATTTCTTAGTTGTTTATGACACAGATGGATCTGAGCTTTATAATGATGAAGGTAATGATGGAGATATTTCAGGATTAACGTTTCAATCTACTGGAGATACCATTTCTTTTCAAGTCACGTCAGACGGTTCTGTAAGTTGTGAAGCAAATAGTTTCTGTTGTTCAGATGGTATAGATTTTACAGTAGCTTGTGCTACATGTATAAATCCAGCTGCAACATATCAAATTATTGATGATTGTGTAAATGGAGAACAATTTTTAGTGGATGTAAATGTTACAACTATTGGAGATGCTACCTCAATTACAATTTCAAATAATATTGATGCAAATACAGTTCCTGTAACAGCAGCAGGTGTTTACCAAGTGGGACCATTTCCTTTTGCTACAGACGTTGTAATTACTTTAAGTAATGATCAAGATGTTAATTGTATAATTAACAGTTCTCCTATTAGATTAGAAGCTTGTCCGCCAGATAATGATAATCCTTGTAACGCAACTGTTGCAGGAGTAAATGCAGACGATAGTTGTGATATTGTGACTTCTGGAACATTATTAGAAGCAACAGATTCTGGTATAATAGCAGGTTCTTGTACTGGTGATCCAGATGATGATGTTTGGTTTGAATTTACTGCACTTAATGAATTTCAAATTATTCAGTTAACAAATATAGATAGTAGTGGTTTTTTCGAGAATCTTGACCATGCAGTTTATGAAGGAACTTGTGATGCTCTAGTAGAATTGTATTGTTCTGATGCTGATGCGAGTTTAACTCCATCTTTAACAGTTGGTAATACGTATTATGTAAGAGTATTTTCTGCAGGTTCAGACCCAGTTGATTATACATTTGATTTATGTATTAGACCAGGATCTGGAAATGTAGCAATCGATCAAACAACGTACACTATTGAAGAATTGGTTGTGGATATTTTAATAAATAGTCCTTGTGCTCAAATTACCAACATTACTTCATCTACAGGAACTGATTTTGGTGATGTAAATGGAATTGGATATTTTAGTTCTGATGAAGATAGTTTTCCTTTTGAAGAAGGTATTTTACTTACTTCTGGTGACGCTTCTTTAGCTGGTGGTCCTAATTTCAATGCAATGAGTGATGGTGGATTTGCATGGGTTGGTGATGCTGATTTAGATACTGAAGTTGGTATAAACTCTAACAATGCTTCGATTATAGAATTTGATTTTGTGCCTTTATCCGATGAGATTAGTTTTGATTTCTTAATGGCTTCAGAAGAATATAATGGAGCAACAGGCGGAACGTTTGAATGTACATATTCTGATGCATTTGCTTTCTTATTAACCGATGAAAACAATATAACAACCAATTTAGCAGTTTTACCTGGAACAACTACACCAATATTAGTAACAAATATTCATCCACAAAATCCTGGATGTCCTGCTATTAATGAAGAATATTTTGGAGGTTATACACCACAAGATTTACCTCCAATCTCTTTTGATGGAAGAACAGAAGTGTTTACAGCATTCTCACCAGTAAATATTGGTGAAACATATCATATTAAATTGGTAATTGCTGATGCATCTGATGCCGCACTTGATTCTGGTGTATTCTTAAAAGCTGGAAGTTTTGATATTGGTGAAGTAGAGTTGGGAGCAGATATTACTGTTGCAGCTGGTACTGCTGCTTGTATTGGAGAACAAGTAATTCTTGAAACACAAGCACCTTCTGTTGCACATGTTTGGTTTAAAGATGGTTTTCAAATCGATGGTGAAACAACTAATACTTTAGTTGTTACTGAAGATGGTACTTATACAACTCAAATTATATTTTCACCAACATGTATTATATCAGATGATATTATTGTAGAATTTTTACCATTACCAATTGCAAACACACCTCCAGATTTAGTTGGATGTTCTATTGGTAATGACACAGCAGTTTTTAATTTACCAGACAATGATCTTTCTATTTTAGGAGATACTCAAAGTCCTTCTGATTTTACTGTAACATATCATTTCACTGAGCAAGATGCTATTGATGGTGTAGATCCATTAATGAGTCCTTACACTAGTGTTTCTGACCCTCAAACAGTGTATGCACTTGTAACTAATAATGTAACTGGTTGTACTAATACAACAAGTTTTAATTTAGTATTAGGTATTGAGCCTGAAACCACATTTACTGAAGATTTTGATTATGAGGTATGTCCTAATGCAGTTGTACCAATTATTATTGAGGCTACTCCAGTAAACTATGACGCTTCACAAGTATCAATTAGTTGGTATTATGCTTTTGATGCTAGTGCAACACCAGATCTAATTGCAGGAGAAAATGGTTTAACACTTCCTGTTTTAGTAGGAGGTATTTATACTATTGAGGTTTCTTTTAATGATACTGGATGTACATCTTCTCAATCGCAAGAAGTTATTCAATTAGAGAGTTGTTTTATTCCACAAGGAATTTCACCAAATGGTGATGGTATGAATGATAGTTTTGATTTAAGTAACTTTAGAGTTACTAGATTAGAAATCTTTAATAGATATGGTTCTTCTGTATATCAAAAAGCTAATTATGTTGATGAATGGGCTGGTCAATCAGATAAAGGAGACGAGTTGCCAGTAGGAACTTATTTCTATTCTGTAGACTTTGAAGACAGAGAAAGTGAAACCGGTTGGGTATACTTACAAAGAGAGAAATAATCAACCAAATTTATAACTAAAAAGCCTTAAGCATATATTTGCTTGAGGCTTTTTTAATTATGGTTTTATAAAAACAAAATAAATAACTTCTTATTTTTTCACTTCGGAAGAATATTCACTTGTAATATTAATGAATCTTATACTAGCCTTTTTAATCTATTGTAGTTGTTTCGTTAATTCTAACCTCATACTAAAAAAGAAAGGAATACTGTCATTTTGTACTAATTGAAACACGTTTTAGATTACACTTAACATTACTAGAGGTAATGCGATACTAACAGCTAGTAAAAACCATAATAAATTAATATTGTAGTGTTCTTTCGTTTTTTTACTGTTAAGTTTTGCCTTTAGCACTGTTCGTTTCTTGCCACTATATTGCATCCAATTTCTAAAAATAATTACAATGCATAATAAAATGAATAACACCCAAGCACTTTCCGAAGAAAAAGATATAGAGTTCATTTCATTTAAAAATGCAGTTATAAAGATGCCAGATAATAATAGTAAGCTACATTGTAGAGTAGTTATATAATACAAGGCTATAGTGTTTGCTTTTTTCTTTTTGGTAGGTTTATAATGCTCAAAAACATTAAAAAAAAGGGTGTTGAAGGTTGTCATTATATAAATGGTTAAAAAAAAGCCTGCTAAAATAAATTAGCAGGCTTTTATTATAATTATTTTAAATTAAAGTCCTACGACTGAAACATCATCAATTTGAAAAGCTCCGTCAAGAGTTGTATTTGTTCCAGAACCTGTAACTCTAAATGCTACATATAATGTTCCTGTATAAGATGATAAATCAATTGGACCAGATCCTATTAAATCATACCAGCTATTACTAGACGTTGGGAACGTTGCTGTTTTTTCTTCCCAAGTAGCTCCTAATACATCAGTACCATCAAAATCTGTAGATACAAATACTTTAATTCCATTATCTTCAGAGTCAACATCTAAATGGTGTTGTGCTGTTTTGAAGTTTAATATTTCACCAGATTGAGCATCCATGTCAATTCCTGGAGAAATTAACCAACCAATGTTTACAGAGTCTCCTGTACTAAAAGAAGAGAATTCTGCTGTACCAATTGGATCAAAATATTGTTCTGTCCATAACTCACCACCTACTTCTGCAAAATTAACCCAACCAGGAAGATCAAGGTTCGAGTTATCTTGTACATCTTGAAAATCTTCAAAGAATGCAGGTGTTAATAAAGCACATCTTGGATTAGTCATATCAACATCATCAGGTGAGTTTAATGCTAAAATTAAGCTACTACCATCAAAAGTTTTATTTACAACAGCTGTAATTGTTCCATTGCCAAGAGGTAATGGGTTATTTTTAAAGTTTGCAAAACTACTTGTTTCTAAGTTGAATGTAGTATATGTTGCTCCTTCACAAGCTTGAAGAGTTCTTTGAGTATCAAAAGATTGAATAGGATCAAAATAAGCTTCTCCAGCTAAGTTATCTGCAAATTCAACATTTTCAATGCTAACTAACAGTCCAACAGAGTTTGCTGTTAATTGAGAAAAAGTTGTTACTAATGGTTCCATTACTTCAGTTGTTGGAGACCTTAATACTTGTCTAGATTTTTGGATTTCGTTTAGTCTTACAACTGTAGTACCAAATTGATCTGTTTCAGAATCACCACCAATTGTGATAACACCATCTTCAATTCTTTGCTCTCCTACATAAAGGCCATTTAAATTTACATAGACTTCTCTACCTAAATTATATTGATTGTATGTATCTACTTGATCAATTGCTATTTTTATAGCTCCTGTAGGATTAGTAGGACTGTCTTGGATATAAAATTCTTTAAAGAAGTTTCCAGTTTGGTCAGATGATGACACATATCCTTTAACATAAATGTCTTCATCTATAAGTACTGCTGCATTATCTCCTGGGTCAAATTCTACTAAATACATAGCTTTTACTTGATCAATTGTAACTTCAATTGCGCTTCCTGATAATAAGTCGTTTAAAAGTGCATTTTCTTCATCTCCTAAACTACTAGGCACTGTATAATCATCGTCTTGTACACACGATGTTACAGCAAAACTCATAGCTATAATCGTGAAAAGTGTAAAAATTTTATTCGTTTTCATAAGTGTTAATATTAATTTTTTCATAATTGTTTTTTTTTAAAATCTAAAGTACACATTTACAAAGTAATTTGTACCACGTCCATACCAATATTTAGGCCCAAAAACACGTTGAGGATTAGAATTATCATCTCTTAATTCTCTGTAATTTGCATTTCTACCTTGCTCAAAACCTCCAGTTTTGTATTGCTTATCTAGTATATTTCCCACACTTGCAAAAAAGCCAATATAGTAATCATCAATTCTCCATGATTTCCCTCCAATAAGGTTAACAACCATGTAATCATCTATTTTCTCTTGTTTTAATAAGCCTGTAGCAATGTCTTCATCATAATCATTAAATGGTAAGCCATCTGCATCTAAATAAAAGTTTTCTGTTCTAGTTAGAGTATTTATATCAATATATGCATTAGAGAAAAAGTTTGCTGTTGCACCAAACCACCAGTAGTCAGGATCACGATATTCGAAACCAATTGAACCAGCACGTTGAGGTCCTCCAGCAATTTTGTAATCTTTTAAATTAGCTTGTCCGTAAGAAATTGAACCATCAGTAGATGTAAAGCTAGCAGATGTTAAATATAAGTTAGGATTGTTATCATAAGTATATTGACCAACAGAAGCAGCACCTTTTAATTTAATAGTTGGTGTTACTTGAGCTTCAATACCAAGTTCAACTCCAATATGCTTTTTGTCTATACCTTGTAATACTTCTTGAACAAATGCAGAAGTGTCATTGTCTTCAATATCAAAACCACTTAAACCATCTGCATAATAAAAGCCAACTTCATTAGCATCTGCAATTTTAGAATAGTATCCTGTAAGTTTTGCTTTTACAATTGGAGATCTAAAAATGTAACTAGCATCAATTGAGCTTACTTTTTCTTCTGTTATTCCTCTTACTACACTACTATTCTCTCTTGAGTTAGAAAAGGTGTTACGTAATGAAGGCGCTCTTGTAATGTAACCAGCATTAACATCTATTAAATGCTTACCAGTTATTTTATAAGTAAATCCTCCTTTAGCTCCAATACCAGTAAAAGTTAATTCATCTCCTTTACCTAAAGACTCTTCACCAGCAAATCTACTATGTTCCCATAAGCCTTCTCTTTGGTAAGTTGTGTTTGTAACACTTGCAGATACATAAAAATCTACTTTGTTATATTTAAATTGACCTTGAGCATAACCAGAAATTATATTAGCAAATAAATTATAGTTATATCTAAATTTATCTCCTTCACCAACGATACGGTCTGGGTTTTGTGCGTCATATTGGAAACCGTCAAAAGAATCGACGTTTAAGGCACCAACATTAGAACCTAGTAAATCTATAATTTCTCCAAAATTCTCTGATTTTAATCTTTTATAGTTAACAGATGCGTTTAATAAGATATTCTCATTAATTTCTGAACTTAAAATTGAATTTATAGTTAATTGCTTATCATCACTTCTATCTTCATAAAGAACATAAGCAGCTGGAGAAGCTCCACCATTAGTTGGATCATTATTTGTCACGTTCGCATCTAAAATACGTTCCCAATCAAGTTGACCGTCGTTTATAAAATTTTGTTCAGCAATATAAGCTCCTGCATTGTCAGGACCATCATCATCAGCTAAATAGTAACTAGGTAAATCTTGGTAATAAGCTGGACTTGGATTTCCACCTCCAGAATAATCTAAACGACTATTTCCTAATTTACCAAATTGATAACCAACATTAGTATTTAAAGATGTTTTACTGTTAATATCCCAATAGTGGTTTAACATCAAAATTGGTTCTTCAACTTCTTTAATACGAGAGTTACGTTTTTCTCCATCTAAATAACCCCAATATTCGTTATATTTAATACCTTTTAAATCATAGACTTCTTGAGTATTAGGTGAAGACTTTCCTCTTCTATTTGGTGCGTAAATTGATGTGAAGTTAATACTGTGCTTATCATTTATTTTTTTCTCTACGGAAGCAAAAAACGAATTAGAGTCATATAAAGAGGCATCTTGGAAACCTTCATTTCCCCAACGTCTTCCTAAAGAAAAAGTATAAGCCCATCCACCTTCAACTAAACCAGAAGAATAACTAGCCATTATACGATTAGCATAACTTCTATTTGAAGAAGAATATGTAACTCTTCCACCTTGTCTGTATGCAGTAGCTCTAGTGCTAATATTTGAAGTTCCTAAAATTCCACCAAAATTATATGCTGAAGGTGTTAATCCAGAAGTTAATTCTTGGTTACGCATAACATCATTAAGTCCTCCCCAATTACTCCATTGTGGTCTACCGTTGTAGATCTTGTTCATTTCTATTCCGTTAATTAAAACAGAACCATTATCTGAATCTAAACCTCTAACTCTAAAGAAAGAAGAACTGAATTCAAACGCAGCAGTACGTTGAAAAATGTCTTGAGATGATTGTAATAACCCAGAAATATTATCTGAAGCACTTGTATCATCATTTAATTCATCGTCTGTTAGTGAAATAGTAAATAAATCAACAGAATCAGAGACATCTATATTTAATGTCATTCCGCTTATATCTACGGTTTTACCTTCGTTTACAACAATAGGATAACGTTTGGTTATAAAACCATCTTTTTCAATTTTTAATACTTGTTCTCCCAAAGGGACAATGCCTGGAAATTGAAATTCACCATTGACATCAGTTTTAACAACTTGACCGGTTTCTTCTATTGTAATAGTTACATCAGGAATTGGTTCACCAGTGACACCATCTAACACACTACCCTTTACAATAGTATCTTGTGCAAATGATGTGAGAACAGTGAAAATTCCGAATAATAGAATAAAAAAACTTTTCTTCATACCTTATTTTAATGATTAATAGATCTTGCTTAACTAAATATTAAGATTTAAAAGCCTGCAAATTTACATTATTTATAATAAATACATACTTTTGGCTCAACATTTGCTTATATCATAATGTTAAAATAATTTACATACTATGAAACTAACACATTTTTCAATAGCAATTTTTTGTTTTTTAATCACTTTTAGTGGCTTTTCTCAAGAAGAGAAAAAAGAAAAACGTTTTAAAATTCACACTGTTGCATTCTACAATTTAGAAAATTTATTTGATACTATCAATGATACAACTAAGTTTGATGAAGCTAGTCCTATCATGGAAATGAATGCTAATAGAGAAGAAGTCTATGTTAAGAAAGTTAAAAATATGGCACGCGTTATTGCAGAGATTGGTGCAGATATGACAGGAAACTCGCCAGCCGTTATTGGTGTTTGTGAAGTAGAAAACAGACAGGTTTTAGTAGATGTCGTCAATGATCCACTTTTACTTGGTAAAGATTACGGTATCATTCATTACGAATCTCCAGATGCTAGAGGTATTGATGTAGCATTATTGTATCAAAAAGCCCTATTTAAACCAATAACTCATGGATCATATGAGGTTAAAATTTATGATCATAATACAAAAGAACGTAAGCAAACTAGAGATCAATTATTGGTAAGTGGTGAGTTAGATGGAGATCTTATCCATATCATTGTCAATCATTGGCCTTCAAGAAGTGGAGGAGAAGCACGTAGTAGACCAAACCGTGTCGCTGCAGCCGGAGTGACTAAGTATCTTAAAGATTCTTTGATGGTTAAAGACCCATATGCTAAGATTTTTATTATGGGTGATTTAAATGATGATCCAACAAATGAAAGTGTAAAAGGTGTATTAAACGCAAAAAGTAATAAAGAAGATGTTGAATTAAAAGACATTTACAATCCTTACGAAAACATGTTTACTAAAGAAGGATTAGGAACTACTGCATACAGAGATGCGTGGAGTTTGTTTGATCAAATTATGTTTACTAAAGAACTAATAAAAAAAGATGATTATTCTTCTTTTAGATTTTACAGAGCAGGAATTTATAATAAACAATTCTTGACTAATAAAAGAGGACGATGGAAAGGATATCCTTTTAGAAGCTTTGCCGACGGTAGTTTTTCAGATGGATTTAGTGATCACTTTCCAGTATATGTGCACTTAATTAAAGAAGTAGTACAATAATATTCAAGTAGAGAAATAATAAAAAATGCGCTATTAATAGCGCATTTTTTTGTTCATATATCTTCTTATAGCCAGTTTGACCAAGGAATTCTAGATAAGACAAGAAGTAAACCTAAAGTGTAAAAAATAGCTAACATTTTAAATTTTGGCTTTGATGTCAATTTCTTTTTATGTTTTGAATATCCAATTGTAATAAAAGTAACAGCAAGGATGCCAACAAATGGATGTTCTACTGCTAAGAGTCTAGCAAATGGATCTAATCCTCCCATTCCGTTTGCAGTGATATTTTTCAATCCAAAAGGTGACGTAAAATATAATACCAAACCAATTAAAAGTTGAATGTGCATTACAATTAAAGTAAATAGAGAAATTCTAAAATCTACTGCATGAAATTCTTTATTTCCAAAAAACTTTATTAATGCATTAAATGTGGCTACAACTAGCATAATTACTACTAGGTAAGCCCAGTAAGAGTGAATCATTTTAACAACTTCGTACATCGTTATGGTTTTAAATTATAATCCAAAGGTAATAATTTAAACGATATTTTACTCTGAAATAGAAATCAAGCGTTTCACTTCATTTCCAAATTCGTCAACTACAGTTATGGTGTGGTTTCCTTTCTTCGGAAGAATAGCTAGTTCATGAATATCTCTCGTCGTCCCAATATACGTTTCGTCAACATACCAAAACACACTAGATGCTGGTTTAGAATGTGCAATCTTTAAAATAAGTTCATTGGTTTCGCCATCGAAATCCTTCGGAAGGAAAATCGAGTTATTCTCTTTAGGATAAATAAAATCCATCGATACTTGATGTTCTCCCATACAATCCAAACGCAGTTTGGGCAATGGCTTATAAAACGGATTTTTACTTTTATAATAATGAGCCTTTAAAGGTGATAATACAAACCAAGATTTATGTTTGATATCACTTAGATTCTCGCATGAAGAATTAACTTGATATGTTTCAGTTTTATCCACATGAGCAAGAATATGATAAGGACACGGTTCAGTCTTCAATCCGCTATTTTGTATATAATTTTGCTCAGTCACATCACAATTGGTTGATGCTCGATGTCCACTTTTAGAGCAAATAGTCACTTCTTGCATTTCGTCAAAAGGTTTAGCAAACCAATCGCTATTTGGTAACACATCAAATACATCAAATAAAATTGGTGCTGCAGTTTGAACACCTACTAATCCTGGACGACCTTCACCATCTGCATTGCCAACCCAAACACCAACCACAAAATCTTTTGTAGTCCCAATTGCCCAAGCATCTCTAAAACCAAAGCTGGTTCCTGTTTTCCAAGCAATTTGTTTGGAGTCATCAAAAAATTCCCAACTTTCATCACCTTGAGGCCTATTTACTTTCTTTAAACTTTCGTAAGTGAGGTAAATTGATGCAGCATCAAAGAGTGTTTTTTCAGTAGACTTATCTCCAAAGTTTACAATTTCCGAAGCAAAAAAAGTAGGCTCTACAAACTCATTAGTATAATACTCGCTAGACGTTTCAGAGAAATGATTTAGTGTAGATGACATAGATGCATAACTTTTACACAAATCCCATAAATTACTTTCTGCGCCTCCAAGGATCAACGATAATCCATAATGATTGGCATTATATTTTAAATCTTTAAGCTGTAATTGTTTTAGATATTGATGAAAGCGATCTAGTCCAAAATCCTGAAGCATTCGCACTGCAGGAACGTTTAAAGAACGAGACAACGCACGACTTGCAGGCACAACTCCATCATATTCTTTATTGAAATTCTCTGGATTATAACTCCCAAACTGACTCGGAACATCGGTAACCAAAGTATTAGGCAATAAATCTCCAGCATCTAACATGGCAGCATATAAAAATGGTTTTAGAATACTACCTGTACTTCTTGGTTTATCAATAATATCAACATCTTTTTGATGCGCTCTATCTGTTGGAGTATTGCCAACGTAGGCTAAAACTTTACGAGTATGAACGTCTAAAACTAATACAGAAGCGTTATGAATTTCATTCTGTTTTAAGATGTTGTATTGGTTTTTTACAATATAATTGACGCGTTCTTGAAGATTTCGATCAATTGTGGTTTGTGTACGTTCACCGCGATTTGTAGTCGCTACTTTTTGAAGTAAATGAGGCGCAATTTGTGGTAATGCATAAGGTTTTTGCGGAAGCTCTTCGGAAATGGATAATTGATAAGTTAAGCTATCTATTATTTTATTTTCTACAAGTTTAGCTAATAACCTATCGCGTTTTTCTAATAAACGTTTTTGATTTTTCCCAGGATAAATGAGACTTGGTGCATTTGGTAAAACAGCTAATGTTGCACTTTCTGCCCAAGATAAATGATGTGCATCTCTATTGAAATAACGCCAAGAAGCCGCATCTAGACCAACAACGTTACCTCCAAAAGGAGCATTACTACTGTAATATGCTAGAATTTCGTGTTTAGAATCTCTTACTTCTAATCGTGTGGCTAAAATAATTTCTTTTACTTTTTCTAAATAGGTTCTTGCTTGCCCTTTTCTAGATAATCTAATCACTTGTTGTGTTAGAGTACTGCCGCCACGTTTAACTTCTCCAGAACTTACATTATCTCTTAATGCTTTAAAAATAGAAATGGGATTGAAACCAGGATGATCATAAAAATACTCATCTTCAAATTGTACGATACAGATTTTAAATTTCTCTGGAATACTATCATTATGAGGAAATCGCCATTGACCATCTGAGGCAATTTGAGCTCCTAAAAGCTCATTGTTTTTGCTCGTGATTACAGTTGCAGTTGGATCTTTAAATAAATCACGAGGAAGACAGAAAAAATAAACGATTATTAGGACTGAAAATACAATCGTTTTCTTTTTATTTCTCTTAAAATATGTGATTAACCTATACATGAACTATACAAGAGTGGTTTTTATTAGTTTTAATAATTGTCTTCTAATAAATATAGGTAATTTCAGCAAACAACTATTCCTATTTAACGTGAAAAAAAGCTTCATTTGTATTAAAGTTATCTTAATTTTTTGCTTATTTTTTTCTTCGGAAAAAGGATATGCCCAATTAGGTTTTTGTCAAGGTAATTCTGGTGATCCAATTTTCAATGAAACTTTCGGAACAGGGACTACAGATTCTCCTTTACCAGCAGGAACGACAACCTACAATTACGCAAATGGAGGCGAACCAAATGATGGAAGATACACTGTAACTAGCAATACTAATTACTTTGATTGGTTCGACGCTCAAGATCACACACCTGATGATACTAATGGAAGAATGCTCTTAGTAAATTCTGCATCTGCAGCAGGAGAGTTTTATAGAACGACTATTAATGGTCTTTGTGAAAATACATCCTATGAGTTTTCATCATGGATACTAAATCTCACACCTTCAAATGGTTTTTGTGGTGCAGGAGCAATTCCTGTTAATGTGAAATTTGAAATTTGGGATAATACAGATTCTAATTTGTTAGCAACAGGAGATACAGGGAATATCTCAGCCTCATTTTCACCTAATTGGCAACAATATGCATTAGTGTTTCAAACGATTGTAGGGCAAACCTCAGTGATTTTAAAAATGATAAATAATGGTTCTGGTGGTTGTGGGAATGATTTAGCATTAGATGATATTATATTTAAAAGTTGTGGTGATTTTATTGCAGTAGAAAACACAAATTCTAATGATAGCGTTTCTTTATGTAGTGCGTTAGCACCTTATAATACGACACTTACAGCAACACCAGATAATGCAGTCTTTAGTAGTCATTTTTATCAGTGGCAGGAAAGTTTTGACAACATAAATTGGGTTGATATTGTAGGAGAGACAACTGAAAATTTGATTGTTTCTGGTGTGACATCAACAACATATTACAGAGCTAAAGTTGCAGAATATGCTTCTAATTTGAACAATACAGATTGTAATACGTTTTCTAATGTTTTTGAAATTTTAATCACTCAAGCACCAGTATCACCAACTTTAGAGTGTTGGGAAACAGCAGTGTTTAATGATGTATCATGCGATTGGGAAATTACAGGAACACAGCCAATACAACCAACAGGATTGGAATGTTGGGAAACCGTTAGCTTCAATTTTTCAACGTGTAGTTGGGATATTTCCGGAACACAACCAGCACCACCAACTATTGACTGTTGGGAAACAGCAACATTTAATAGTTCAACATGTTTATGGGAAGTATCTGGAACACAGCCAACAGAACCTTCTGGATTAGAGTGTTGGGAATCTACTAGTTTTAATACAACAACTTGTAGTTGGGAAATTACAGGAACACAGCCAATACAACCAGCAGGTCTTGAGTGTTGGGAATCTGCAACATTTAACGATAGTACGTGTTTGTGGGAAGTATCTGGAACACAGCCAACACAACCTACAGAATTAGAATGTTGGGAAACTACTAGTTTTAATGCTACGACTTGTAGTTGGGATATTTCAGGAACGCAACCATTACAACCAATAGGTCTTGAGTGTTGGGAATCTGCAACATTTAATGATAGTACGTGTTTATGGGAAGTTTCAGGAAGTCAGCCAACACAACCTACAGAATTAGAATGTTGGGAAACCACTAGTTTTAATGCTACAACTTGTAGTTGGGATATTTCAGGAACGCAACCATTACAACCAATAGGTCTTGAGTGTTGGGAATCTGCAACATTTAA
>NZ_JBBMRC010000006.1:0-209638 GCF_038900375.1 Psychroserpens sp. AS72
GATGTGACATTAACCTATCACGTTACTTTAGCAGACGCACAATCAGGTGCTAACCCAATAGCTAACGTCGGTAATTATACCAATACTAGTAATCCACAAACGATTTATGTGAGACTAGTAAGCAATACTAATGGTTGTGTCGATACAGGTATGTTTGATATTAGAGTAGAATTACCACCAGTAGCAGTACAACCAACACCATTAGAATTATGTGATGATGAGGTTGCAGATGAAATCACAGTCTTTGACCTAACCGTAAAAGACAATGAAATCACTGGAGGCGAAGGCAGTTGGAGTGTAAGTTACTATGAAACTCAAGCAGATGCTAATGCACAAGACAACGCAGTAGATGCAGAAGCCTATACCAATACAGCAATAGGCATAGCACCAGCAAACCCACAAACCTTATATGTAGTCGTAACAGATACCGATACAGGATGTACAGATCAAGTTACTCTTACGATACGAGTATTACCAAATCCTACACCAACAGAAGTGCTACCAGATTTAATTCTCTGTGATGATATCAATCCAGGAGATATGGAAGAAGTGTTTGATTTAACCACAGACGAAGTCTTATTACTCAATGGAGAATTAGGTGTCACACCAACCTATCATGAAACAATAGAAGATGCCGAAGATGGCATTAATGCCATAGCAGACCCAACGATGTACACCAATACGAGTACACCACAAGTGATCTATGTACGAGTGACCAATGATATCACACAATGTTATACGATAGTGAATTTCACCATCATCGTTAACCCGTTACCAGATGTGATAGCAGTAACCGATTTTATCGCCTGTGAATTAAATAATGATGGTTTCTACGATTTTGACTTAACAATGAAAGATGCAGAAGTCTTAAACGGACAAGATGCCAGCTTATTCACCGTGACCTATCACGTGAACCAACAAGATGCAGACGATTTAATGAATGCACTAGTTAGTCCATATACCAATGTGACCAATCCACAACAGATTTTTGTAGCCATTACCAATAATGATACAGGCTGTTCTATTAGCACACCAAGTTTCAATGTAGAAGTCCAAGAAGCAGCCGAAGCCAATAGTGATATGGAAACGATACTATATGAGATTTGTGATGATGAAATGGATGATGATAACGATCCAACCAATAACAGTGCACAATTTGATTTAACACTAGTTACAGACCTAGTAGATTTAGATCCAGATAGTGTTCAAGCACAAGTGTTAGATGGTCAAGACCCAGCCAACTACATCATCAGTTATTATGAAACAGAAGCTGATGC
Source organism: Psychroserpens sp. AS72 (assembly GCF_038900375.1). Taxonomy (NCBI): domain Bacteria; kingdom Pseudomonadati; phylum Bacteroidota; class Flavobacteriia; order Flavobacteriales; family Flavobacteriaceae; genus Psychroserpens; species Psychroserpens sp. AS72. Next base: position 1,278 of record NZ_JBBMRC010000006.1, read on the forward strand.
CGAGTTAGGTGTAAACCCATTACCATTCTTGTATGAGAACTTAGTGAACCCACAAGTGATTTGGGCAAGAGTAGATAATGATACACCAGATGTTGCAGGTATGGATACCTCTATTTGTTATGCAGTAGCACCATTAACTTTAGAAGTTAATCCGTTACCAGTATTTGATTTAGAAGACAGTTATATCTTATGTGTAGGACTTAATGGAACAGAAGTGTTAAGCCCATTAGTTATAGATACAGGCTTAAGCACACCAACCTATACATTTGAGTGGTTATTAAACGGAACAACAATACCAGGCGCAACCGAAGGCAGCTACATGCCAACCCAAGGAGGAACCTATACTGTAAACGTTACCGATATTACCAGCTCACTAAACACGATGTGTGTAGGTACAGACACGACAGAAGTTATAGAAAGTGCACCACCATCAGTATTGGCAACCGTAACAACAGATGCCTTTGCAGATACTCACGTTATAGAAGTTACAGCAGACGGACCAGGAGTATACGAGTATAGCTTAGATAATGGACCATGGCAAGAAGAACCAATCTTTGTAGATGTTTCATTAGGAGAGCATGTTGTCACAGTACGAGACATCAATGGATGTGGAGAGGCAAGTGCAAATGTTACCGTGATGGATTACCCAAAATTCTTCACACCAAATGGAGATGGATATAATGACACATGGAACATTAGTGCAATAAATGGACAACCAAACGCAAAAATTTATATATTTGACAGATACGGAAAGTTACTCAAACAACTCAGTCCAACAGGAGCAGGCTGGAATGGTACCTACAATGGTAACCAACTGCCTTCTAGTGACTACTGGTTTGTAGTAGAGTACAATGAGCCTAATACAGGTGACCGTAAAGAATTTAAAGCCCATTTTACCCTGAAAAGATAAATCGATATGAATCTAAAAAAGTTTTGTTTAATAGCAATTTTAGCTCTGTTCAGCCAAATAGGAACAGCACAAGAAGGATTACCCATTTACTCAGATTATTTAACTGATAATTATTATTTAATCCACCCTTCAATGGCTGGAGTAGCTAATTGTGCTAAAGTGAGATTGACTGCTCGTGCACAATGGTTTGGTCAAGATGAAGCACCAAATCTTCAAACTTTAAGTATTAATGGTAGAATAGGAGACTCTCCTTCTGCAATTGGTGGTATTGTTTACAATGATAAAAATGGATATCATTCTCAAACAGGTGCTTATTTTACGTATGCTCATCATTTAATGTTTTCTCGTAACACGATTGATTTAAATATGTTGTCATTTGGTTTAAGTGCTGGATTTATTCAATATAAATTAGATGAAACAGAATTTCTAGCAGATGGCTTTGATCCAATTATTGCAGGAGTGGAGCAAAGTGCTACTAACTTTAATGTTGACGTTGGACTTTCATATCACTTAATTGATTTTTATGCACATGCAACGGTTAAGAATGTATTAAGTAACGAAGGTATTAACTTTAATGAACAAGGTTTGAGTTATGATAACTTAAGAACTTATATAGTCTCTGCTGGAAATACATTTAGTAAATTTAATAGCGATTGGAGTTTTGAACCGTCAATGATGTTTATTTATAAAGACGCAACTGAAGAAGCATCTATTGATATCAATGCTAAAGCTTATAAAAAAATGGACTTTGGTAACGTTTGGGGTGGATTATCATATAGAAGAAGTTTAGATGGTGCAGAGTTTTTAGATGGATCTGGAGTAAGCAGTCAAAAACTACAATATTTCACACCATTTGTAGGTGTAGATTACAATAACTTTGTATTTGCATATACATATTCATACCAAGCAAATTCTGTAGTGTTTAATAATGGTGGATTTCACCAAATAACTTTAGGTTATAACTTTAATTGTAAGAGAGAGAAATACGAATGTAATTGTCCAGCAATTAATTAGAAAATCAACTTTATATACATAACAAAAAGTCCCGATCATTAGTCGGGACTTTTTAGTTTAACACATAAGGAATTGATTATTACCATGTGTATTTCTTTGCTTTGGCTTGAGTTTTAATAGCGTTAATCATAGCTTTCTCTAAACCATTATCCTCTTCTTTTTGTTGTGTTTTAATATACTGTCTACGCTTTTCATTTAAGTTTTGAATTTCTGTTTGAATTGCCTCACGTTCGCTGCTTTTTTTTGCGATATAAGCTTTAATTTCTTTGGTGCTCTTATCTTTTAGTTCTGCTGGTAACTCTTGCTTTTTTAAATCACTGTATTTGAAATCTTTTTCTTTTTCAGCATCTACTAAATCCCAAGAGGAGTTTTTATACAAATGTGAACTTTTACTTACTGTTCTACTCACAGCATTTTCTTCGCTATAACCTTGTGCATTATCATCTTGTTCTGCTTGAAGCGCCATTTTTGTTCGTCCGATATTTCCGTAGGCAACATAAGTCTTATTAAGTTTATGATTTAATTTTAATATTTTATCATCATAAGGTGTAGCAACATAAGTTGTTGCATGGTTGTGATTAATGGCCATATAATCACCATGTGATAAGTCTGCACCATCTTTCCAATAGGATGAAATGCCTTGATTATAGTCACCACAAAAAATAGTATTTACACTAACACCATTTTTATGCGCTTGTTTTGCAGCATCTTGATAACTGATTTTACCTTGTGAAAAAGGTTCGTTACCTGCAATGAATATAAGTTTTAAATCATCTTCATTTTCTCCCCATTTTAATTGGTTTAATGAGGTTTGTATCACCTGACCGCAATATTCATTTCCTCCATTTGTAGTGAGAGAAAATAATTGTTTTGAAATTTCATCTAAATCGTCACTAAAAGCAATGACTTGTCTAATAAAACCTTCTTCTCCATTGAGATTATCATTACCATATTCATAAAGAGCAATGTTAAGATTTGGTTGTTCATTACCACATTTTGCATAGGATAATTCATTAACTATGTCCCAAAGTTGCGCTTTTGCTTGGTCAATTAATCCATCCATACTATTACTTGTATCGAGCAATAGAGCCACTTTAATAGATTGCTTATTTGGATGGTGTGTTTCGGTTTCTAAAAGTGCTATTTGCTCTTTTTCTTTTTTCTCATTGGCATTGCAGGACATAAACCCAATCATGCAGAATAAGAAGACGAGTGTTTTAAATTTTGTTTTCATGTGTTCGTTATTTATTATTTATTGTTGTGTATTCTTGATTAATTGTAGTGCCTTCATACACGATTCTTTGATCTAGGATGGAGATTAATTCATCTAACTCGTAGACGTTTTTATAACCGTAGCCATATAAATTGATATAGGTTGGAATATTTAATGCCAATGATAATGTCTTCTTTTTGTCTTCTTCGGAAGGAGGAAGCAACAAAGTTTTGCTCATAAAGTGAACTTCGTCTCCATCAAAATTATTATTGCAATAAATTAGAATGGTCGTGTTTGTATCTGGAATTAGCTTTGCCAGATTACTTTGAGAAAAGTCTGAGAAATTTAAATGCAGAGCACCTTTTACATGTTTCTTGTCATACATATCCTTAGAACGTGTGTCTAGAATAATGACATTTGGATTTTTGCTTTTCTCTGAAAATTCTTCAAAACTTATTAGTCTTTTTGCTCTGTGATCTTTGACTACATTCACCAAATCTTCAAAATCGCTATAACTTACTTTAGCTTTTGGGAAGTTGGGTTTTTGAGTTTCCGAAGTAGAACACATTAAGAGTGTCATTGATAATAAAATAAATGTTTTCATTATGGTTTTGGTTTAATCGGTTTGTAATGCTTTAATATCTAAAGTTCCGTTTGGAGACACCACATAGTATTTGTGTTTGATTTCTGTCTTAACTACAGGCTCAGCTTTAGCTTCCTTAGGTTTTGGTGTGTATTGTAATCTTATATTCATACCTATTTGTACAACAGGCTCCAAAATTGACGGATTTACAACCACATCATAATTTTCATAAGACAAAGGTTGGTAGTAATACGACGTTTGCTTTTTAACAGCAGTAACTCCTTTTTTCTTATGAATAGCTTCAAAAGAAACGCTGTTAAATGCTTGGTAGCTTTGGTAAAAATCTTTTGGGAAATAACAATATTGATCATCTGCAATGGCTACATTATAATCTGCTAAATCAAAACCTAAAATCTTGTAATACGCTTTCTTCTCTTCTATAAGTTTAAGGAGTTTGGTTTGTAAGTTTTTATAGACTTCGGCAATGTTTTCAATGTAGTAATCCACTTTTACCAAATTGTAGATTTCGCTTTTAGCGCAAGCAGTTAAAATGGTTTCAAATTGATTGGTTTTTGTAAACTGAATGTGTAAATTTTGCTGTAATTCAAATCCGTTAGGAACTTCAGTATACGTTTTACTAAATAACTTTTTTTGTACCTCGATTTCATAGTTTGGAACAAATGAAATCACATCAACAGCAAAATCATCATCTGTAATCCCAACCGATTTTAATTGGCTTTTAATTTTATCAATTCTTTGATTGATTAATAGGTTGGTACTATCTGCTGTTGGACCAATTTGTGAAATATTAAAAATAGCAGTGTAGGTTGTGGCTTCTACATTTTGTAATGCCTTAACATCAATAAAAACATGTGTACTTGGACTAAGAACTTTATTGATTTGTTGTTGTACAGTAGGATTGTAAATGGTTGCATTACCAGAGTGTAATACATTTTGGCGAGAAATTTGATCGTAATTTCCTTTGTGTTGTGCTGTTACATTTCCGAAGAAAAATAAAATGAGTAACACACTTAATACATTGTTTTTCATTCTTTGATTTGTTTTTTGAATTGCTGTAAATCTAGAAGCATCTTAATTTGAAAAAAAACTAGAATGAGTAAAGAGGTCGTTTGATTTAGGCAAACCGATTGGTAAATGAGTGAGTTCGCACATTTTGAAGTTCAAATGTGATGTATTGGTACGACTCCATTTTATTTAATCAATTAAAGTATGTAAGTTTATTCCGTTCAATAAAAATAGACCCAATTAAATGGGCATAAGATGAAACAATTAGTTACATATAGTCTCTTAGTTTTACTGTTTTTTTCCTTCGGAAATATTACTGCTCAACAAGATGATAAAGCTTACGAGAAAAAAGAAACTACATTATTTACAATTAGAGGTTCGGTTAGAGAAAGTGATACTTACAAGCCCATTTCAAAAGTAAATATTGAAGTTAATGGAGGCGCATATACGATGACGAGTATAGACGGAAGTTTTATTATTAGAGCTAGAAAAGGTGACGAATTAGTGTTAAGACATAAAGACTTTGAAACAGTTTATTACACGATTGAAGATGATGAACGGATTACTGTAGAAGTAGAACCAGCAATAAAAAGCAAACAATCTAGATCAAAGTTTAAAACAGATGTAAAAACATTTAATGCATTAATTGATTCTATTGGTAAATACAAAAAACTAAATATTGGTAAGAGTATAAATTTTGCAGGTGAAGCCATATCTCAAAGTGGATCACAGCAACAAAATGCTGAAGCATATTTAGTTTTAGCCGAAGTCTACATGCATTGGAAACAATTTGATTTGGCAGTTACAAATTATCGAGTAAGCCTACAAAACAATGAATCCAATGAAGCAAAATTAGGATTAGCAAAAGCCTACGAACGTAATAAAAACTATCAAGAAAGTATTGATACTTATAAAGCGATAGATAAAAAACAATTGAGTAATTATCAATTGGTGACTTTATATGAAGGTTTGGGAGATACTTATTTTAGTATTAAAGATTATGATGCTTCAATAAACGCTTACAAAAAGGGACTTGAAATTTCTAACAAACATTTGATCAAACCTAAGGTTGTTGATTTAAATTCAAAAATTGCGCAATCTTATAATAGTAAAGGTAGCGTTGATGAGGCAGAGTATTTTTTTGATAATTCTCTTAATCTCGCTGAAGAAGGTACCAAAAAACGAGCCCTAGAAGAAAAAGAAACGGTAGCAGAATTTAATAATACCAATCGCAATTATTCCGAAGAAATTCAACTTAGAAAAGAAATTGTAAAAGATGTTGAAGATGTAGAACGCGATTCTATCGTAGAAAACGAAAGTGCACTTACACTTCAAAAGCAAAACTATAAAATTGGTAATGCTTATTTCTTGCAAAAGGATTATGCAAATGCTATCCCTTATTTAGAGAAGAGTAGAGAAGAGGCAGATGCAAAAGGAGATTTAGTTGTAAAAAAGGATGCGATTCGTAAAATCTCTGATGTATATGTTGATGCAGGAGATTTTGAAAACGCTAAACTAGCTTTTGAAGCTTATAAATTAGTCGTTGATGAGTTATATATAAAACGTGAGCAAGAGTTGTCTCAATCTGATCGTTTTAGACGCAATATTGTAGAACAACAAAATAGAATCACCAGTTTAGAAAGTGATCGTCAGCTCAATTCTAGTTTAGCAAATGAGCGTAGTAAAAATCAAGAATTAATTATTTATTCTTTGGTTGCAGGTTTGGTGTTATTGACTATTACAGCATTTTTTATGTATAAATATATTAAGCAACAGCGTTTTGCTAATAATTTGCTGGCTTTAAAATCATTGCGTAGTCAAATGAATCCGCATTTTATTTTTAACGCCTTAAATTCAGTAAATAGCTTTATTGCGAGTAATGATGAACGTACTGCAAATAAATATTTAAGTGATTTTTCACATCTTATGCGAGCAGTTTTAGAAAATAGTGAGGAAGATTTTATACCGTTGCAAAAGGAAATTGAACTGTTAGAACTATATACTAAGTTGGAGCATTTCAGATTTCAAGATAAATTTGATTATGATATTACGGTAGATGCCAATGTGGTTGTTAGTGAGTATCAAATTCCGCCAATGCTATTGCAACCCTATATAGAAAATGCAGTTTGGCATGGATTACGTTATAAGACCGAAAAAGGCCATCTACAAATTACAGTAGCAAAAAAGAGTGCTAACGAAATAACAATCACAGTAGCAGATGACGGTATTGGACGAACAAGATCTAAAGATTTAAAAACCGAAAACCAACAGAAACAAAACTCAAAAGGCATGGGTAACATTAAAAAACGTGTTGCTATTCTTAATGATATGTATAAAGATAAGGTAGATGTGTTTATTGATGATAATTCTGCGGATGAAGATGCAGGAACAAAAGTGGTGGTAACTTTAAAAAAAGATTAATTATGAGAAATTGGATTTTATTGTTTTTGGTTTTTTTATCAGGAATATCATTTGCTCAAACAGATGACAAGCTAAAATTAGTTTATACTGAAAAAAGAGTAATGTATTCTGATAGTTCTCAATTAAAAGTATATGACAATACTAGCAAAAGTGTAATAGAAGATCCTAAAGTGGCATTTTATATAAACGGAGATTTTATAAGTAATGCTTCAATATTGAAAACTATAAACCCAAAAAAGATACAATCGTTATCGGTAGAAAAAGATTCAATAACAATTAATGATGATTTATATATTGGAAAAATATTTATCAATTTAGTTGATGGTTATCAGCCAAAATTAATTTCCTTGAAGGATTTTATTGCAACTCATTTAGAATTGAATGATCTACCACAAATTTTTCAATTAGATGAAACTATACTTAATGTTAATAGTGATGACTTTTTGATTGATGAACATTTTATAATGGTGGTTTCTGTAGAAGAAATTAAAACTTCCGAAGAAAATGTAAGTGTAAATCTCATAAGGCTTATTACTAGAACGGAAGAAAATATTAAAAAAGGTAATACTGTCATTATTAAGTAAGAATTTATACTATGAAACTAAAATCAATAATCGTAGAAGACGAAGAAACTAGCAGAAAAATCCTGAGGAATTATCTCAACAAGTATTGTCCAAATGTTGAAGTTTTAGGAGAAGCTGCCAATGTAGAAGAGGCTTTGGTTTTAATTCGTAATACAGAATTAGATTTAGTATTTCTAGATGTAGAGATGCCTTATGGTAACGCGTTTGATTTATTAGATAAAGTTGGTGATGTTAATTTTGAAACGGTCTTTGTAACCGCATATAATCATTATGCAATTGATGCTTTAAATGCACATGCATCGTATTATTTGATGAAGCCTATTTCTATAGACGAACTCATTAAAGCTGTAGATTATGTGACCGAAATTAGAACCAAAGAAGACGCACTACAAGATCAAGTTCTAGTTCCAAAAATGACAACTGTTAATGGTAAAATTACGATTCCGCAGCAAGATGGGTTTGAAGTCCTGCAAACCGCAGATATCATGTATTGTAAAGCAGATGATAATTACACCGAAATTTATCTCAACAACAATAAAAAGAAACTCGTTAGTAAAACCTTAAAGTATTTTGAAGATGCCTTGACAGAAAGTGGTTTCGCCAGAGTTCACAAAAGTTACCTCGTCAACGTTAATGAAGTGACTAAATACATCAAAGGAAAAGGCGGAAGCGTTGTTTTAAGCAGCGGAAAGGAAATTATGGTATCTGCCTCTAAAAAGTCTGATTTGTTGTCTTATTTTAAGTAGTATGAGTTTTAAAAACCAAATTTATATGTTATCTCTTTGTATCTCATTTTTTATGTCATGCAATTCTAATGAAAAAGTGGAAAAAGTAGATGTAACTACAAGTGAAATTAAAACAGATAATAAAACTGAAATCACATCAACTAACATTGAAAAGCTAAGTAAGATTCTAGATTTCGAAACGCATAAACCAATTAAAGTCCATTATAAATATGTGTTTATTGACAATTCTGGGCAACATGAAAGGCTTTCCGTTTCTGGACCATCAGATTATTATTTAGAAGCTATTTTATATTTTGATGAAGAAACGTTTAAAGCAATGAACGATTTTGAATTGAATTTAGAATGGATGGAACAAAATCATAATAAGCGAGATTTCAATTTTGATTGGTTGCCAAAATCCATAAAAAAAGAGTTAGCAAATCACAACATTAAAAATTATAAAGGACATCCAGATTTTTTCTTCGGAACAGGAGTAAACGGAAAAGTTTGGTATCTAGACAATAAACTATTACTTCAAGAATACACCAACTAATACCAACAAATCATGCCAATTATAAAACCAGTAAAAGGAAAACATCCACAAATTTCAGATGATTGTTACATCGCAGAAAACGCAACCATTGTTGGTGATGTTTCTATAGGAAAACAATGCAGCATTTGGTTTAATGCAGTCATTAGAGGCGATGTGCATTTTATAAAAATAGGAGATAAGGTTAATATTCAAGATGGAGCTGTGATTCATGCAACCTATCAAAAATCACCTACAACTATTGGAAACAATGTCTCAATTGGTCATAATGCAATAGTTCACGGTTGCACGATTCATGATAATGTACTTATTGGTATGGGAAGCATTGTCATGGACGATTGTATTATTGAAAGCAATAGTATTATTGCTGCAGGAGCAGTGGTTACAAAAAACACGATTGTTGCGTCTGGAAGTATTTACGCAGGTGTTCCAGCGAAAAAGGTAAAGGATATTAGTCAAGAATTAATTTCGGGTGAGATTAATCGTATTGCAGATAATTATGTAGAGTATTCTAGTTGGTTTAAAGAGTAAATGAAATGTCATTCAGAAGGAAGAATAACTGAAGAATCTAATATTAATCAAGAGTTTCTACGCTCACGCTTTGAATGACAATGATTTTTTAACAATAATTTCAGTCCCGATAATTATCGGGATGAATACTTAAAAATCTAACCCTTTCACAGTAAACTTATCCTCTAAAATACTTTTCAAGACCGTTACATTTCCGTTGGAATAAAACATATTCTTAGTGTTTTGAGTCGTGATATTTAGAAGTTCATGTTGCCTTAATACAGCTTTAGTTTGTTTGGCAACCGCTAAACCAGAATCTATAATTTTAACATGCTTTGGAAGCATTTCTAGTAACTGCGGAATGAGATAAGGGTAATGTGTGCAACCTAAAACCAGATAATCTATATTTGCCTTTAGCATTGGTTTTAGATACTCGTGCAATAGTGATTTCATGGCATCACTATTAGTTTTACCTTGTTCAATTAGAGGAACAATGCCTTCGCCAACTTGTTCAATAACGGTGATGCCATTACTATATAGATCTGTTGTTTTATGAAACAAGTCGCTACTAAGTGTACCTTTAGTTGCAAGAATTCCAATAGCTTTCGTTTTAGTGTTTAACGCAGCTGGTTTTATTGCAGGTTCAATACCAATAAACGGTACATTAAAAGTTTCTCTGAGTGTTTTTATAGCATTGGTTGTCGCTGTATTGCAAGCCACAACAATAATTTTACAATTTTTTTCTAGAAGTAACTCAGTGTTTTTGATACTTAAAGCAATAATCTCATCCTTTGATTTATTACCATAAGGTGCATTTTTACTATCTGCTAAGTACATGGTGTGTTCATGAGGTAATAGCGCATTAATTTCTTTGAAAATGGATGTACCTCCAATTCCAGAATCAAAAATGCCTATTGCTTGTGTACTCATATTACAAAAATAAAAAAGCCACTTATTAAAAGTGGCTTCTTTGTATTTTATTTAAGATGTTCTTATTAGAATCCTAATTCTTTCTTTACATCTGCTAAAAGGTCTTTTCCATCTGCTACTAAAACACCACCACCTTGAGTAGAGTCTAATACATATTCATAACCTTGAGCTTTAGCTACTGCTTGAATAGCTGCTTTAGCTTTTTCAAAGATAGGTTTTAATAAAGCTGCTTCTTTTTTACCAAGATCTTCTTGAGCACCTGCTTGAAACTCACGAATACTTTGTTCCATTTGTTGTACTTCTTGAGCACGTTTAGTGTTCTCTTCTTCTGTTTTAGTATCAACTTCTGCTCTATACTGTGTTACTTTGTTTTGAAGCTCAGTCACATTATCTTTATATTGAGCATCATAAGTTTTAGATAATTTTTCAATTTCTGCTTGTGCTGCTTTCATTGCTGGCATAGATTGAACTAGCTCAGTCGTGTTAATATGTGCAATTTTACTTTGTGCTGTTGCAAGACTTGTTGTTCCAACAAATAGTATAGCTACTAATACAAGGGTTTTTAAATGTTTCATTTTTAAATTTGTTACGTGTTATAATTATTATTTTTAGTTATCGTCAGGAACGGAGTCGTTTTCTTTTGCTTTTTCCTCTCGTTCTTCTTTAGCTTTTTTACGGTCTTCTAATATTTTCTTTTTTCTCGCTTCGAGTGCTTTTTTACGCTCTTCACGATCTTTTGCTTTTTGTTGTTTCTTCTCTTCGGCTATTTGAGCTGGTGTTTTTTCACCTGTACTCACTTTAGCTTTCGTAGAATCTGTTTTTTTAGTGTTCTCACCTTTTTCTGCAGTTGGTACCGATTTACCACTTGCACTATCTCTCTTTGCTTTGGCTGCTGCTCTTTCGTCTAATATTTTTTGACGCTTCTCTGCTGCAGCTGATTTTAAAGAATCTCTTCTTTTTAATTGTGCTTCTTGTCGTTTAGCAATTTCTGCTTCACGAGCTGTTTTTTTATCTTCAATGGCTTGTTGACGCTCATCTAATTCCTTATTTACAACTGGTACAACATCTTCCTCTTCAGCTTTTTTACGTTCAGATCTAGATTTTGCTTGAGTTCGTTTAGATGATCTAGTAATGCTTCTAATAACAAGTTCACTAAGGTCAAAACGTTCTGCTGAATACAACATCACTACATCTGCAGATTTATCAAATATAAAATCATATTTTTTTCCACCTGCAATTTCTTGTACAGCTGCAAAAATTTGATCTTGGATAGGTTGAATCAATTGCTTCTTTTGAATCATCAAATCTCCATTTGGTCCAAATCGCTTTTGTTGGTAATCTAAAATCTCTGCTTCTTCAAATGAGATGTCTTCTAAACGTTCTTCGTATAACTCTTTCGTTAACAGAACACTTTCACTATTTAATTGTTTCTTTTTAGAATCAATTACACTAAGACGTTGTTCGATCTCTGTTTTCCATTGTTGAACTTTACTCTCTAGTTGTGAATTAGCTTCTTGATATTCTGGAATATTCTCTAAAATATATTCAGTATCTATATAACCTATTCTTACACCACGTTGTGCATTGGAAACAAAGCTCATTAGACTTATTATGGCCACTAAAAAAAGAACTTTACTTTTCATCTGTTTTATTTTATTAGTTATGTAATTACTATAAACTTTTAAAACGACAGATTAAATTACGATTCTGTCATTGTGTTTAGTTTTTCAAATTAACGAAATATATTTAGAAAAATTTTAACACACACATTAAATCGTCAAATTGTTATTAGAAAAAATCGTGCCAAGATTAAAATTGCTGTCCAATAATGAAGTGAATTTCTTGACCGTTCTTTTGAGTTTCTCCAGGTAGAGCGTCAAATCCATAACCAAAATCAATACCTAATAATCCAAATGCTGGCATGAAAATTCTAAGTCCAACACCTGCAGATCTTTGAAGGTTAAATGGGTTGTAATCTCTAAAGTTATCAAATGAAGCACCTGCTTCTACGAAGGTTAAACCATAAATTTTTGCTTGTGCACCTAAAGTTATTGGGTAACGTAACTCCATAGAGAATTTGTTGTAAATCGTACCACCATCTTGAGAAGATAATGATTGATTAGGATATCCACGAAGTTGTACAACCTCTCTACCATCTAGTGCAAAGTTACCTAAACCATCACCTCCTAAGAAGAAACGTTCAAAAGGTACTACTCCTCTATCTTGGTTGTAAGCACCAAGGAAACCAAATTCCATTCCAGATTTGATAACCAATTTATCCCAAATTCTAGTATACCAATCTCCTTTGAATTTTACTTTGTAAAATTCTAACCAATTAAAACGTTCTTGATCTATTTCTCCAATTCTAACTAGATCATCAGCATTGGTTTGATCAAGCCCATCACGTTCGTTCTTTAGAGCTTCATAATCCACATCATTAAATAATGAATATGGTAATGATAATTTACCTGTTAATGAAAAACTAGAACCTCCAGTTGGATAAATTGGATCAACAGATAAGTTATTTCTAGATAAACCTATAGTATATGATAGGTTATTAGAATACCCATTTCCAAATGTAAATAATCCAGTATTATAATTTTTTAAATTATAGTGTTGAAAAGCTACAGCTTGAGATAATGTAAAGTAATCATCTGGTACTTTTAAACGTTTTGCAATCCCAACAGAAATACCTGTGATATTAAATCGTTTGTCTTTATCAGCATCTCTAGTTACAGCATTATATAAAAACTGTCTTGTATGTGAAAGAGACGTAGATAATTGCACAGGACGTTTTCCTCCTAACCAAGGTTCAGAAAACGAGAAGCTATACGTTTGGTAAAAACGAGACGCTTGTAAACGTAATGCTAAACTTTGACCATCACCAGAAGGGATTGGTTTATAAGCCTCTTTATTAAAAATATCTTTTATTGCAAAGTTGTTAAATGATAATCCTAAGGTTCCAATGAAACCACCACCACCATAACCACCTTGTAGTTCAATTTGGCTAGAGCCACGTTCTACAACTTGATAATCAATATCTACAGTACCATCCTGAGTATTGAAATTTTTCATGTTAGGTGTTAACTGCTGTGCATCAAAGAATCCTAATTGACCTAATTCTCTAATAGTTCTAATAACATCACTTTTGCGATATAGTGTACCTGGTTTTGTTCTTAATTCTCTGTAAACGACGTGGTCATTTGTTTTATCATTTCCACTAACACTTACATTATTGAAGTAGGCTGGTTTTCCTTCGGAAATTCTAATCTCCATGTCAATAACATTCCCATCAGCACTTGTTTCTACTGGGTTTATAGTAGAAAATAAATAACCATTATCTTGATATAGGTTAGTAATGTCTACTGCATCAGGTTTAGTGTCATCAGCAATACGTTTACGTAATTCAACACCATTATAAGTAGTCCCTTCTTTAATTTTTAATATAGAATGTAATTGTTGGTCAGTAAATACAGCATTACCTACAAACTTAATTTCACCAAACTTGTATTGTTCACCTTCTTCTACATCTATAAATAGACTAATCGTTTTATCATTTTGATAAACGATAGAATCTCCAATAATTCTAGCATCACGATAACCGTTTTCTTTGTAAGTATCAATGATGCTTACTAAATCTTCTTTGTAATCGTCCTTGATATATTTTGAACGTTTTAGAATACGGATAGGATTTTTTTGCTTGGTATTCTTCATAGATTTTCTGAGTTTTTTATCAGAAATCTTATCATTACCATTAAAGTTGATTTTATCAATTTTCACCTTTTGTCCTCTATCAATGAAAACAAGCATATCAACTCTTAATTTTTCAACTGAATCATTCGTAACTTCTTTAGTCGTTACTGTTGTCTTCGCATTTAAAAAACCTTGCTTTTTATATTTGTTAGAAATGTAATTACGTGTAGTCGTAACTAAGTTTTCAGTGACTTTAGCTCCTTTAGATAGGTTGTTTTCAGTTTTTAAACCGTCAATTTTACCTTTTTTAACACCTTGAATAGTAACTTCATTTAATTCTGGTAAGTCAACAAGATTAATTTCTAAATACGCTTTGTCCCCATCTGTTTTAGCTAAGTAAACATCAATACTACTAAAAAGGTTAGAGTCCCAAAGTTTTTTAATAGCATTACTAATTTGTTCTCCAGGAATAACAATTTCTTCTCCTATTTTTAATCTAGAAAAAGAGATGACAGTTGATGGATTAAAATTTGTGTTACCAGTAACCTGAACATCTTCTAGGATGTATTTTTTACCTTGATTAAAATCTGATTGTTGTGCAGTTACTACAAAAGATGTAATAAAAATAAATGCTGTAAGTAGTGACTTAATATATGTTTTCAAAAGTAAGTTGTTAGCTAAGTTGTTCACTTGTTTTTCCAAATCGTCGTTCTCTATTTTGATAATTAATCAAAGCTTCATAAAGGTCCTTCTTCTTAAAATCAGGCCAAAGAATGTCTGTAAAATATAATTCAGCATAAGCAATTTGCCATAGCAAAAAATTGCTTATCCTTTGTTCACCACTGGTTCGAATTAACAAATCAACATCTGGTAAATTTTGCGTGTAAAGATGCTTATTAATAATTGATTCGTCAATACTTTCAACAGAAATTATATTATTTTTAACTTTATCTGTTAATTCTTTGATAACGTTAACAATTTCTTCTCTAGAACCGTAACTAAGAGCCAAAGTCAAGGTCATTCTTGTATTATCTTTTGTTTTATCAATAACCTCTAATAATTCTTTATGAGCATTTTTAGGTAGGTCACTAAGATTTCCAATGGCAGATAACTTTATGTTGTTTTCTTGAAGTGTTTTAATTTCTTTTTTTAATGACTTTACTAAAAGCTTCATAAGGGTTTGAACTTCTAATTTAGGACGTTTCCAGTTTTCTGTAGAAAACGCATAAAGCGTTAAGTTTTTAATCCCAAGTTCTGCACTAGCTTCAATAACATCTCTTACAGATTTTGTGCCATTTTCATGACCAATGACTCTAATCAACCCTTTTTGTTTAGCCCAACGACCATTGCCATCCATTATAATGGCGACATGTTGAGGTAATTTATTGAGTTGTATTTGGTCTTTTAAATCCATTTAAAAATTGCAATAACAAGGTCGTTGACCAAATGTATAAGTTAATGTAAAGCCTGTAAAGACATACCAATCATTACTGTTGATGTTTCCAAATGAAAACACTTCTAATCCTTCAGAATCTGGTACACTACCATCTAATTCATCAGAAAATGTATAACGTGCACCAACCTCAAATCCTAAAATTAAATGATTAGTAATATTAGATTTTACGCCTAAAACCATTGGGATTCCAAATGCCCAACTGTCTGTACCTTCAGATGTGTATGTTCCTGTAGCATCAAAATAATAGTTGCCATGTTTCGCAACAGAAATTCCAGAGTACATATAAGGTACAGCTTTTAATCCACTAGTATGTAAATCAAAATCCCAAAATGTATATTCCATTCCTGCCGAAATTTCAAGCAGATTACTATCAAAAGAATAATTTCGTTCTTTACGTCTTGGGTCATCAGATTTTGAATCCTTTCCCACTAAATCTGAATAAATCAATGATACTCTCCAAGAATGTCTAGGGCTACGATTCCATTTTAAAAGTAATCCTAAAGCAGGAGCATCTGGTGCGATATAGGTTGTTGAACCAATATCACCAATAAAATTACTTCCACCTCCAAACACACCAACCTCATAGATTTGTGAGTGGCTCGTCTGAGTAAAAAGTATACTAAATAAAAATAAGATTAAATACCTCATAAATTTTTAAAAGTTTGCAAATATAATAATTCTGAATTGCCTTTGGTAATTTGAGGCAAATAGTCTTACTAAAAACAGAATATATAAGGTTTTATTGCATACAAAAATAGTGTAACTCTTAATTTCGTTTGTCTTCTCCCCAAAGCATCTTTTGTCTTAAGGTATCAATAAAACGCTCATCAAGGAGTTCCACCATTTTAATTTTAAATGTTGCTTTTTTGATTGTAATTACCGTAGCGTTAGATAAGGTTACGATTCTAGAGTCTAAAGACATTAAGTGCTGATCTTCACGGCCATCAACTTTTAATTGTATCTCTGTATCATCTCTTAAAACTAAAGGTCTTGCGTTTAAATTATGAGGCGCAATTGGTGTCAATACAAAACTGTTAGCATCAGGAGTTATTACAGGACCACCACAACTTAAAGAGTAACCAGTAGATCCTGTTGGTGTAGCAGCAATGAGACCGTCAGCCCAATATGATGTTAGGTATTCACCATTAAGATGAGTTTCTACAGTAATCATTGACGTTGTATTTTTTCTACTCACTGCAATTTCATTGAGTGCAAAATTTGTTTCGGTTAAATCTGCATTTTTAGGGTCAGTCTCAACACTTAACAACGTGCGTTCAGAGGTTTTGTAATTACCATGTAAAATGTGCTCAATAGCAGTTTCTATTTCATCAGTTTGTATGGTTGCTAAAAATCCTAGTCTACCAGTATTGATGCCTACTATTGGGATAGAATAATCTCGTACATAAGTAATCGCTCTTAAAATAGTTCCATCACCTCCAACGCTAATTAAAAGGTCAAAACTTTCGTTTAATTCTGAAAATGTCTGGATATCATTTATTTTTTTTACTTCGGAAATGAGCTGTTCATAAAATTTAGTCTCAATATGAATGTCAACGTTATTTTTCCGAAGCACACCAATAAGTTCATCAAAAGCTTCTGAAGATTTATCTGGATAATACAAACTGTAAACGGCTACCTTCATAATTATATGTCTAAATATTTTTTGAGGTAATCAGACCGTTCCTTCAAATTTTCTATATAGGAGTCCTCTTCATGACCCGAAATGATATTATAGCTATAACGTCTAAACGTTTGTGCCACATCATTAATGCCAGCATTACCAATTTTAAGTGTAATCTGAACAAGATCATTATCCATTTTAGATACAAACGCTCCTAATAGTTTAGCATCATTAGATTCTACAATTTGACTAATTTCACTAAATGAATAATCTTGGATTCCTTTTTCAACAATTAAAATCCCACCAGGTTCAGCAAAAAAAGGTGTTTCATTAAATAAACCAATAATATCACCAAGCTCATAATACCCTAAATAATTATTATGCTTATCAAGAACAGGCATAATGTTACATGAGTTTTGAGCAAAATTCTCAAGTACGTCAAGCCAATTGGTTTCTGGTCTAACAAAAAAACCTTCTATAGAGTAATTACAGTCGGCAATAATTTTATGAGACTCAAAGCAATGTGCATCATTTTCTGAGATGCAACCTTGATAAACACCATCTTTTTCTACAGGAATGTGAGAGTATGTCAACTCATTAAATAGGAGTTGAGCATCACTAACCTTCTCATTAATGTTAAGTGGTTTTATGTCGTTTATAATGTATTCTTGTAATGGCATATTCGTGTTTAATTCTATTGCAAATTAATTAAAAATAACCACAATAAGCAGTACGGACTTTGTATTTTTGTGATTGTAAAATAAGATGCAATGACAAAATTAAGTGTAAATATTAATAAGATTGCTACGTTAAGAAATTCTAGAGGTGGTGACACACCAAACGTAGTGCAGTTTGCAAAAGATGTACAGCGTTTTGGAGCGCAAGGTGTTACGGTTCATCCAAGACCAGATGAACGACATATTCGTTATCAAGATACGAGAGATTTAAAACCAGTTGTGTATACAGAGTTTAATGTAGAAGGGAATCCTATAAAATCATTCATGGATTTAGTTTTAGAAGTCAAGCCAACACAAGTCACTTTAGTTCCAGATGCTGTTGATGCGTTAACTTCAAATGCAGGATGGGATACGATTAAGCATAAGGATTTTTTAGCAGAAGTGATTCAAGAATTTAAATCCAACGGCATACGTACCTCCATATTTGTAGATCCCGTTTTGAAAATGATTGAAGGTGCTAAAATAACAGGAGCAGATCGTATTGAGCTGTATACCGAAAGTTTTGCTCACCAATACAGTCTTGGAAACAAAAGTGCTATTGAGCCTTTCGCTAAAGCTGCCGAATTATCAAATCAAATTGGTTTAGGTGTTAATGCAGGACATGATTTATCATTAGACAACATTAAATTTTTTAAAGAAAACATTCCTGGATTATTAGAAGTATCGATTGGTCATGCTTTAATTGCTGAAAGTTTATACTTAGGAATTGAAAATGTGGTGCAGATGTATTTACAACGACTAAAATAAAAATTTATAGTTGCAGTCTCAATTTTCAGTGGGATTGTCATTACGAACGCAGTGAGAAATCTCATTACTAGATTATATATTAAAAAATGAAACTACACTCTCAAATAATAGGACAAGGTCAACCCTTCATCATTCTCCACGGATTTCTAGGAATGAGCGACAACTGGAAAACCTTAGGAAATAAATTTGCTGATGCAGGATATGAAATCCATCTTGTAGATCAACGTAATCATGGTAGAAGTTTTCATGATGACGATTTTAGTTACGAAGTATTATCAGAAGATTTAAAAATCTATTGCGATGACCACAACCTTCAAGATATCATCTTATTAGGTCACTCCATGGGAGGGAAAACAGCTATGCTTTTCGCTACAGAATATCCAGAATTGGTATCTAAATTATTAATTGCAGATATTAGTCCGCGTTTTTACCCAATCCATCATGATGCTATTTTAGACGGATTGTCTGCATTAGATTTTTCCGAAGTAAAAAGTAGAGGTGAAGCAGATAAGCAATTGTCAAAATATGTTCAAGAGCCAGGAACTCGTATGTTCTTACTCAAAAATTTATATTGGATTGAGAAAGGACAACTTGCGTTACGTATTAATTTAGAGGCTTTAAAAGAAAATGTGTCTGAAGTTGGTGAAGCCTTACCAATCCATTCCAAATTTGAAAAACCTACCTTATTTTTAAGAGGTGATAAAAGTGAATATGTGATGCCAACAGATGAAAAACTCATTAAGCAACACTTTCCGTTGGCAGAAATAGTAACGATTAGTAATGCAGGACATTGGTTACATGCAGAAAATCCATCAGATTTCTATGACGCTGTGATTAATTTTATTACTTTATAATGATTAACAACTAAACTTTATCAATATGAAATTATTAATTAGACTTTTAGTTACCGCAGGCATCGTCATGTTATTAGCTCATTTTTTACCAGGCGTTGCAGTTAGTGGTTTTGAAGCAGCACTAATTGTAGCTGTTGTGTTAGCATTGCTCAATTTTATAGTTAAGCCAATTCTTGTCATTTTAACCATACCAATTACGATCATGACTCTTGGATTATTCCTATTTGTCATTAATGCGTGCATTATTCTATTAGCAGATAAATTTATAGATGGATTTGGTGTGAGTGGATTTTGGACAGCCTTGTTATTTAGTATCTTATTATCCATCTCGCAATCTATTGCGTATTCGATTTTGATGGAGAAGAAAAAATAGTCTGATATACAGAAGTTAAACAATTGTTGGGTTGCAAAAAAAATTGTATTTTTGCAGCCCTTTTTAAGGTAAAATATTAATGCCCTTTTTGGGTTTATAGTTGATACAATGAATATTACAAGAGAAAACATCGATGCATTAAATGCAGTTGTAAAAGTAGACATCGCTAAAGAAGATTATAGCGATCAAGTAGAAAAAATATTAGCAGATTACCGTAAATCGGCAAACATACCTGGTTTTAGAAAAGGTCATGTGCCAATGACAATGGTAAAAAAGCAATATGGTAAAGCCGTATTGGTTGATGAGGTTAATAAGTTATTACAAGATGCTTTAGGTAAATATTTAACTGAAGAAAAATTAGATGTTTTAGGTAATCCATTACCAAAGCCTCAAGATGATTTAGATTGGGATAGCGATAATTTTTCTTTTGAGTTTGAATTAGGTCTAGCACCTGAGTTTGAAGTCAACTTAAAAAGTAAAAAAGCCATCACACATTATAATATCGTTGCTGATAAAAAAATGATTGATGACCAAATCGTTCATATTAGAAAACAATATGGAAAGATAACATCTCAAACAGAAGTTGCTAAAGACTCTGAGATTACAGGAGTTTTTGAAAATGAAGAGAAAGAGATTAACAACTCTACAATGATTACCTTAGATAAATTTAAAGGTAAATCAACAGAGAAGCAGTTTTTAGGTGCTAAGGTTGGTGATGTTGTTACTTTAAAAACGAAAGGGTTATTTAATGACGATCATGATTTAATGAACTTTTTAAAAGTATCTCATGATGATGCTCATGGTTTAGATATAGAAGTTAATTTCACAATCAACGAAATCAACGAGAGAGAATTAGCAGATTTAGATCAAGAATTATTTGATAAACTCTTCGGAAAAGGAGCTGTAACATCAGTAACAGAACTTAAAGATAAAATTAAGGAAGATTCTGAAAAGCAATTTGCTCAACAAGGAGATCAAAAACTATTAAATGACGTTACCGAAAGTTTAGTAGAAAACACAAAATTTGATTTACCAGCTTCATTCTTACAAAAATGGATGCAAACTGCAGGTGAAACTCAAATGGATGCAGATCAAGCAAAAGAAGAATACGAAAAGTCAGAAAAAAGCATGCGTTACCAATTAATTGAAGGTAAATTAATTGAGAAGCATAATCTACAAGTTAAATTTGAAGATTTACAAGCACATGCTAAAGAAATGATTAAAGTGCAAATGGCACAATTTGGTCAAATGAATTCTAGTGATGAAGAATTAGACGGTATTGCAGCAAGAATTTTATCTAATAAAGATGAGGTAAAGCGTTTATCTGAACAATTAATGAGCACTAAATTGTTAAATCTTTACAAAGCAGAAGCTAACTTAAAGACAAAAGAAATAACTTACGACGAATTCGTAAAAGAGTTCTACAGTTAAGTAAATACATTATAAATTAGTATATTTGAGCGTAGAACTTTATAAGTTTTACGCTTTTTTGTTTCACAATAAAATTTCAGAAAAAGATATATGGATTACGGAAAAGAATTTGAAAAATTCGCAATAAAAGATCAAGGTATCAGCAGCACATATTACAATAAGATTGTTAGCAGTATGTATCCAACAAGTATGACACCATACATTATTGAAGAACGTCAATTGAATATTTCTCAATTAGATGTATTCTCACGTTTAATGATGGATCGTATCATTTTTATGGGTACAGCAATTAATGATCAAATTGCAAATATCATACAAGCACAATTGTTGTTTTTAGAAAGTGCAGATGCTACTAAAGACATTCAAATTTATATCAACTCTCCTGGAGGAAGTGTTTATGCAGGTTTAGGTATTTATGATACAATGCAATTAATAAAACCTGATGTAGCAACAATTTGTACAGGTATGGCAGCTTCAATGGGAGCCGTTTTATTATGTGCAGGAGAAAAAGGAAAACGTAGTGGTTTAACACATTCTCGTGTCATGATTCACCAACCACTAGGAGGTGCTCAAGGTCAAGCGAGTGATATAGAAATCACAGCTCGTGAGATTTTAATTCTTAAAGAAGAATTATATAAAATAATTAGTAAGCATTCTGGTCAGGATTACGACAAAATCTATGATGATAGTGATCGTGATTACTGGATGAAAGCAGATAAAGCTAAAGAATACGGTATGATTGACGAAGTATTGTCAAGAGGATAACCTGTTTTTTACTTCGGAAATTGGAACTCATAAAACTTAGTTCATTAGAATGATAGTTTTGGAGTTGTAATAGTTCTGAAGAAACAAATACAATTAGAATAAAGTTATAGTTGAGTTCTATTAGGAACTTATAACTACAATTTATGAGATTTCCATTTTTGTGGGAACTTAAATAAAATTTAGAATGGCAAAGGAAGAATTAGAATGTTCGTTTTGTGGAAGGAAAAAGCCTGAAACCAGTTTATTAATTGCAGGTTTAGATGCACATATTTGTGATCGTTGCATTGAGCAAGCACATGGTATCGTTTTGGAAGAATCTAAGCAAGCTGGTAATGAAGAATTGTCTTCAGATTTAATGCTTAAAAAACCACAACAGATAAAATCGTTTCTTGATGAATATATCATTGGTCAAGAATACACTAAAAAAGTAATGTCTGTTGCAGTTTACAATCACTACAAACGTTTATTACAACCACCAAGTGATGATGATATTGAGATTCAAAAATCAAATATTATTATGGTTGGAGAAACTGGTACAGGTAAAACCTTAATGGCAAAAACAGTTGCTAGAATGTTAAATGTACCATTGGCAATTGTTGATGCTACGGTTTTAACAGAAGCTGGTTATGTTGGTGAAGATGTAGAAAGTATTTTAACACGTTTATTGCAAGCAGCAGATTATAATTTAGAAAAGGCAGAAAAAGGTATCGTTTTTATTGACGAGATTGATAAAATCGCACGTAAAAGTGATAACCCTTCTATTACAAGAGATGTTTCTGGAGAAGGTGTACAACAAGCCCTATTGAAACTTCTTGAAGGTACGGTTGTAAATGTGCCACCAAAAGGTGGACGAAAGCATCCAGACCAAAAGTTTATTGAAGTCAATACCGAACATATTTTATTTATAGCTGGTGGAGCGTTTGATGGAATTGATAAAAAGATATCTAAGCGTTTAAATATGGCAGCAATTGGTTATAAAGCTGATCATGATGATGGTGCAATTGATAAAGATAATTTATTGCAATATATCATACCTAAAGATTTAAAAGATTTTGGATTAATACCAGAAATTATTGGTCGTCTTCCGGTTTTAACTTTTATGGATCCTTTAGATGCCAAGACGTTAAGAGCTATTCTAACTGAACCTAAAAACGCCATCATCAAACAGTATAAAAAACTCTTTGAAATGGATGATGTAGAAATGTCCATTACAGAAGGAGCTTTAGATTATATTGTTACTAAAGCCATAGAGTATAAGTTAGGAGCCAGAGGTTTACGTTCACTTTGTGAAGAAATATTAACAGATGCTATGTTTGAAATGCCTAGTAATGATGATAAAAAGCTAAATGTAACTAAGTCTTATGCTGAAGATAAACTGTCTAAAACGACACTTAAAAAGTTGAAAGCAGTATCTTAAGTTATTACTTTCTAGACTAGAAAAAGTTGAGATAAAATCTATAAAAAAAGAAACCACTCTTTTCCCGAGAGTGGTTTTTTATTGGATTTAAAAATTAATATTGCTTGACAATATTTTGAATACTTTTTTGTAATTTTTAAGGTCTTTAAACAACGAGATAGTAGTGTTGTTTTTTTAGGACTTTGTAAATATAGGTGCATTACTTTCATAAAAAAAACGACTTTTCCACCTTTTGGATGAACACTTGTTTATTCTCGTTGTGTGGGAAAATTAATTGTATTTCGTCGGGTTTTTAATGTAATCAGTTATCTTTTTAATGTCCTAAAAAGGGTTTCAGTTGATTTTTCCGTAGTGATTAGTGAGTCAACAATTACATAATCTAAGACATGGTATTAAGATTTAGAAGCTCGTCAATATATTCTCTACTGTTTGAGAGTCTAGGGATTTTATGTTGTCCTCCCAATTTATCATGTTGTTTTAACCAATCATAAAAAAGACGCTCTCTTGCAATATGAATTGTTGGCATATTTAAAGTCATATTATTTAGACGCTTGGCTTCATAATCAGAATTTAATGACTTAAGTGTTGTGTCTAACAACTCATTAAAGGTGTTAAGGTCATGTGGAGGCGTTTTAAATTCAATAAGCCATTCATGCGATCCTTTATCTCTACCTTTCATAAAAATTGGAGCTGCGGTATAATCTACAATTTCAGATTGTGTTGATTTACAAACTTCTCTCAGAGCATCTTCGGCATTTTCAATAATTAATTCTTCACCAAATGCATTAATATGATGTTTTGTACGTCCTGAAACTTTTATACGATATGGGTTTGTTGATGTAAATCTAATAGTATCTCCAATTTTGTAACGCCAAAGTCCTGCGTTAGTCGTTATGATGACTGCGTAATTTTTATCAACTTCAACTTCGCTTAAAGGGATTACCCTTTGCTCTAGTGTTCCGTAAGTGTCCATTGGGATAAATTCATAGAAAATTCCATAGTCTAACATCAACAATAATTCACTGCTATTGTTTTGGTCTTGGATGGCAAAAAATCCTTCCGAAGCATTATAAGATTCATAATACCTAAAATTAGATTTAGGTAAAATCACTTTATATTGATCTGCATACGGCACAAAACTCACACCTCCATGAAAATAAACTTCTAGGTTTGGCCAGATTTCAAATAGATTTTCTTTTCCTGTAGCTTCTAGAACATTATTTAGTAAAACGAGCATCCAGGAAGGAACACCAGCTAAACTCGTTACATTCTCATTTCGGGTCTCTTCAACAATAGCTTGCATTTTATGTTCCCAATTATTCATAAGGGATACTTTATTGCTTGGTGTGCTGCTAAACTCTGCCCAAAATGGCATGTTATCAATTAATATGGCAGACAAATCGCCAAAAGCTGTTCCGTTTTCTTTATAAAGTTCTTTGCTACCTCCTAAGCGCAAACTTTTACCTGTGAATAATTGTGAGTCTTCATTATTATTAAGGTACATGCACAATAAATCTTTACTTGCTGCATAATGGCAATCTTCTAAAGACTCTATGCTTACAGGAATAAATTTACTTTTTGCATTTGTAGTTCCACTAGATTTTGCAAACCATTTTATTGGGTTTGGCCAAAAGATATTATGTTCGCCTTGACGAGAACGTTCGATTAGATTTTGGCACTCTTCATAAGTTGAAATGGGTACACGTTCACTAAACGTTTTGTAATTAGAAATGGTGCTAAATTGGTGCTTCCTACCAATTTCAGTATCCTTTGCCGTTGAGAGGAGTTGAAACAGTAATTCATTTTGGACTTCGTTTGGGTATTTTAAAAACAATTCAATTTGATGAAATCGTTTTTTCAAAAACCATGAAGCAATAGAATTCACTAATGGAATCGCCATATTTAAGTATCTTGAACTATCTTTATGCTTTAAAAATAATACTTTTTTTTATATGTTTTATCAAGGTGTTTTAACAAAGATGCAAACTGAGTTTGCAGAACCTATTCAATATTATTTAATCTTAGAGAATGATTTCTTGAATATGAATCAGTTACTAGGAAAAACCATTACGATGGAGTTTGTAAAACATCAATGTTTAAAATGCGGATTAGATAAACCTATTTACCGTCAAGGGTTTTGTAAAGAAGATTTTTTTGATATTCCTCAAGCTGGCGATTGGATTATGAGACCAGAATTGAGTACTGCACATTTAGATGTTGAAGATCGTGATTTAGACTACGAAAAGAAAGTGCAACTGCAGCCACATATTGTGTATTTGGCAAATTCTAGCAACATAAAAGTAGGAGTGACGAGAAAAGGACAAGTGCCAACACGTTGGATAGATCAAGGTGCTCATGAAGCCATTGAAATTGTAGAAGTACCAAACCGTTATCTTGCTGGTATTACAGAAGTCGCTTTAAAAGATCACGTCGCAGATAAAACCAATTGGCGCAAAATGCTCAAAAATGATAATGTGGATGAAAATCTTGTAGAATGGCGAGAAAAATTAAAAGTTTTTATTCCTGCGGAAGCTCAAGATTACTATATCGCGTCTAATATGGAAACAAATATTGAATTTCCAGTTATTAAATATCCAGAGAAACCAAAAAGTCTCAATATTGAAAAAGAGAAACAGTATACCGGAAAACTAGTTGGGATTAAAGGGCAATACCTCATTTTTGAAGATGAGAGAGTTTTTAATGTAAGAAGTAATGAAGGTTTGGTTGTTAGGTTCTCAATCTCTTAAATATTAACTAAATTTTATAAGAGTAATATCTTTTTAAGTAGCTGTTGTTTAGTATCTTGTAAATAAAAATGCTATGAAGTTTTCTGTCATGTTTTATGTGGCACTTACCACATTACTATTAGTTACTATCACAATTGCAGTCGCAATGAATATGCCTCTGGGTTGGGTTTTTTATCTAACTTGTATTGGACAAGTTTTTGTTTTAGTTATGGTCTATAAAGTATTAAGAGATAACTATGCTACTGATAAAACATTTGATGATTTTTATGAAGATCATCCAATTGGTCAAAATGAAAATTATAGATAATTAGTTTTATTTTAAAAACTCAATTTAATGGCTTGAGCAACTCCAATGACTAACAGTAAAATTCCAGTGACTTTATTAATAATCAAAGTTATATTTTGAACTTTGTTTTTGATGACAATACTAAATTTGCTGTAAAGGTATAATGTGAGCAATTTTCCGAAGTAAACTCCTGTGAAAAATAGAAACAACACCAATAATGGTGAGTCTAATGACAACATTAAATTATTGTTTTTGATAATGCCAAAAGCTACAATCCAATAAATTAGTACAGGTGGATTTAATAACCCTAAAAGAAAACCTGTTAAATATTTTGAAGAAGTGAGCTTACTTTTTTTAGGAGATTTTTCTTTTTGTTTCTTAAAGATTAAAAAACTGCCTACTGCCATTAAAATTATGACGATTACAATTTGAATCCACATGTTGTGATCAAAAAAATCTCTTACCACCATATTGCAATGAAGCGCGTAATAAGACAATACAACTTCTGAGATACCAGCTGCTATTGCAATTTTGAAAGCTTGTTTTGCACTTTGCTTTATGGTTGTGTTTATGACAGCTATATTAGAAGCTCCCAATGGTAAGGCTCCAATAAAACTTGCTAAAACTCCTATTAAGAAATATAACATTATCATGTGGAGTTGGTAGGTTTTCTGCGGAAAAACTTACAACCAATAAAAAACAACAAAAGGCGCATCTATTTTAGATGCACCTTTTATATATTATAAAGCTAAAAAACTACTAAATATCCTCTTGATCTCTCAAGTTTTGGATATATCCAGCTTTTTGAATTTCACGTCTTCTTTTTACCGATGGCTTTGTGAAGAACTGTCCTTCACGTATGTTTTGCATCGTCTTTACGTTACGGTGTTTTCTTTTGTAACGTTTTAAAGCACGTTCAATGCTTTCTCCTTCTTTTACTAAAATTTTGATCATTGTAATACTTGTAATTATTGGTTTAGGACTATCCTAAATACGTTTTTAATATTTTACTTTTTGAATCTTGACGTAAACGCTTAATTCCTTTTTCTCTAATTTGTCTAACACGCTCTCTAGTTAAATCAAATGTCGCTCCAATTTCATCTAATGTCATTGGTGGCTCATCACTTAATCCAAAGTTTAAACGAATCACATCACTTTCTTTTTGTGATAATGTGTCTAATGCTCTGTTGATTTCAACATTTAAAGACTCTTTCATCAATTGATTGTCAGGATTTGGTGATTCACCAGATTTGACAACATCATATAAACTTGATGTTTCACCTTCTTTTAAAGGTGCATCCATTGATAAATGTCTCCCAGAATTCTTTAAAGATTGTTTCACTTCTGAAACCGTCATATCCAATTCTTGTGCTATTTCTTGAGCACTAGGAGGTCTTTGATGCGTTTGCTCTAAAAACGAAAATGCTTTGTTGATTTTGTTTATAGAACCAATTTTGTTCAAAGGTAATCTAACTATTCGAGATTGTTCTGCTAAAGCTTGTAAAATTGCTTGTCTAATCCACCAAACTGCATAAGAGATAAATTTAAAACCTCTTGTTTCATCAAAACGCTTTGCAGCTTTAACAAGTCCTGCATTTCCTTCATTAATTAAATCTGGAAGTGTAAGTCCTTGATTTTGATATTGTTTAGCAACAGATACTACGAAACGTAAGTTAGCTGTCGTGAGTTTATCAAGTGCTACTTGATCACCTTCTCGAATACGCTGAGCCAATTCAACTTCTTCTTCAGCAGTAATCATTGGGAGTTTACTAATGTCTTGTAGGTACTTATCTAGGGATTTCGATTCACGGTTAGTAACTTGCTTGGTAATTTTTAATTGCCTCATATATTCTGTCTTGTTTTAAAAAGTTTGCAAGAGTCTAATGTAACTTTTAATTTGACAAAAGCAAATAAATGTTATCTTACTTATGGAAAATAGCCAAAAAAGACGATTTTTTAAGAGTAATTTAACACTTACCACCAATTTGAGCGTCAAATATCGTATTAAAGACGACGTTATTTATGAATTTAAAAACGCTGAGATTGAATTTCATAATATCGCAACGGAATTCATAAACAAGGCATTTAAATTTAATAAGAACAAGTCGACTTACAACATTTAATGTTCATATTGGTGAATACTTAAAATCACTGTTTTTTAGTTGAGTCTTGTTTCTTTTTTCTATTGTTTAATAATCCTCCTAAAATATTTTTTACACCTTCTGTAACTGTATTTGAAGTTGCTGTTTTAGTGGTATCTGTTTTTACAGTAGTAGTGTCTTTTGTAGGTTCATTTTTTGAACCTCCTAAAAGTCCGCCTAATATATTAGTAATTTCATCTTTACCTTTATTTATAAGTTTTGTCTTTTCAATCTCAATGAGTTGCTTTGTTAAGTTTGAAACAGCACTTGTTAAATCGGTTTGTATTTTCGGACTTGTATAATTCCCTGAAATGTTTGCAGTAACAGGAATTGTAATTTTATTTACTTCTGGATCGTTGATTTTACCAAGTAATTGGTTGACATCACTACCTAAATATTTAGCTGGCACTTCAAAAACCGCATTGTACTTTAAAGTTTTATCAAATCCATGACCTCCAGAAACGACGATATTGATGTCTTTATATTTAAGGTTAAATGGTTTAACGTTAACCTGACCATTAGAGAAGTCTAAATGGGCTTTTAAATCTTTCAGGTCTAATTTGCTAAAATCTATGAAATTTAATGCACCATCTAATTTACTTAAAATAGAAGATTCGTTCTCATTAATACTAGTAGTTAATAACTCAGCAAAGGCATCACCAGAAACCGAATTTAAATTAGGAGTAAAATCGCTTCCTAAAGTTCCTTGTAACTTAATAACAGTATTTAATTTTCCTTGAAGCGCTTTTGCAATTGGTGCAATATTTTGCAATAATTCTAAACTTTGAAACGATTGCGCAATATCAAAACCATCTGCTCCTATATTAAGGTCAAAAACTGGTGTGTCAGTTTTTGTAGATACTTTTCCAGTTAATGCTAAAACACCATTAAATAGATTTGATGTTAGATTTTTTAAATCAGCTTCTTGATCTTTAATTAATAAAGTACCATTAACATCCTTTAAAGTTAAATTGTCATATATAACTGTATTTGCTTTTGCGTTAATTGTACAATCTAGAAAATCTGGAATTTTCATAGATTGAGAAGCAGACGTTGTTTTGTTAGATGTTTCCGAAGCAGTTTCATCTTCAACCATAAAATCACTAACAACTAATTTGTTGGAGTCCAGATTAAAATTTCCTTGTAGTTTTTTATCACTTAGTAAAAATCCAAGTAAGTTTTTTATAGTTCCAGTAGCTCTAAAATCACTTGTTCCTGTTTTAGCATCAAAACTATTAAGAGACACGTTTCCTGGATTGAATGTCATATCTGCTTTATTAATTTGAATTGGGTTAACAATGTCTTCCGAAGAAAAAATAAAGTCACTAAGACTCGCGCTTCCAGTATTTTTTATGCGCTCATAAGCATTGGTCTCAATCGCATTCATATCAAAGGAAGTATTGAGTTTTGCTTTTAAAATTCCGCTTAATTCCTTATCAAAATCAATAGGATACGCTTTTGTCAAATTAGCAAGATTTAAAGTTCCATCAATATTAGCATTCACCAACATGTTTTTGGTTAAATTTTTAATAATAGCACTCGATTTAAAGACATCATTATCAATTTTGAAATTGAGCGTTTGAAGATCTACAAAGGTGTCGTCAATATTTCCAGTTGTGTTTTTAATAGAGGTGTTAATGTTGATGTTACTCACACGTTTTGGTAAATCTGGATATTTAAATGAAGCATTATTGGATGAAATATTAATGTCTAATGTTGGAATTGTTTCTTCGGAAATATTCCCTTTTATAATACCTTTAACTTTAAAATCACCCGAAGTCTCAACGTTTTCAATGTTTTTAGAATACGTTTCAGGAATCACAGCAAGAAAATCTTTAAACGATGATTCTGGATTTTCAAATGTGATATCAATGTCCTGACCACCTTCAATTATCTGCACATAGCCATCAAAAACAAGAGGTAGTTGATTGATAAACCCTTTGTTTTCCATGAAGGTATATTTCTGCTCGTTGAGGTTCATCCCGATAAGTGCATCTAATTTAATTTTATTCTGATTGAGATATTGTACGCTATCCATGCTCATGCTCACATTAGCATCAGTTTTAGTATCGAGTTGTGATGCTTCTCCAGAAAACGTACCATTCCCAGAATGATTTAGCTCTGTCACATAAATTTTAGTGTTAGAGATCTCATCTATATAGGTTAATGCACTTTTACTGATAGTATAATCTTTGATATCGAATGCAAATCCAGCAGAAGAATCTGTTGTGGCTTGCGCGTTCTCTTTTTCTTTTGTGATATCATAATTATTATTTCCTAGAGCATCGGTTTTTAAAGTTAATAGTGCTTCTTCAATAGAAATGGAGTTCACTACAATTGGATCGTCACTAGCATTTTTAAATACTTCTTTAATAGACATATCAAAAGCAATATTTTTTGCAGTTACAAAAGTCTCACCTTCAAAAGGCTTAAAA
This sequence comes from Psychroserpens sp. AS72, assembly GCF_038900375.1. Taxonomy (NCBI): domain Bacteria; kingdom Pseudomonadati; phylum Bacteroidota; class Flavobacteriia; order Flavobacteriales; family Flavobacteriaceae; genus Psychroserpens; species Psychroserpens sp. AS72. The sequence goes on from NZ_JBBMRC010000006.1 coordinate 32,447, forward strand.
TTGGTAATCACCAAATCTTCAACGGTTACATGAGCTTGTGGGAAACTACGAATGAAACTTAAACTTACATCGCTAAACTCTACGTTTGCGTTAAGGTTTTCATTCATCAAATTTTTAACCATATCCTTTATTTTTCCTTGAAATGCAAAAGGAATAGCTACCAATAAGGCTAGAATTATTAATAAAGTAATACCAATTATTTTAAATGCTTTTTTCATGTGTTAGTTTGGTTGTTTTTAATGTTCACTTGCAGTTCGATATCAATTTTTGAAGTGCTCGTGTCATAATTAAGTTCCGCATGAGCGGTAAAATTTTGTTATTTCGATTCAATTTCCGAAGAAAACCGAAGCGTTAGTTGTATATATACGACGAGATTAGAGTTTAAGACGAATTAAAACAAAAGTTTAATAAAACTTTAACCCATATCATATTATTAATGATGTGTTAGATTAATTCTATCTCTTCATTAATTTTTAAATTAAATCGTTTTCTAAATAAATACACACCTAAATATAAAAATGGCGTGTCTAGAAATGCGACGATAACTTTAAATAGAAATCCGCTAATTAATAAACCCTTAAAACTTTCCCATGGTAAAATTTCAAAAGCACATAATAAAAACACGACAGAAAAAGTATCAATAAATTGCGAAAACCAAGTCGAGAAATTATTTCTAAGCCATAAGTGTTTTCCTTTGGTTAACTTTTTCCAGAAATGATACACTTGAATATCTATAAATTGAGCAAAAAGATAAGCACTCATACTTGCAAAAACAGCAATGATAGAGTTGCCAAATACTTTTGTAAACAACGAATCCTGTACTGGAGAATTTGGTATTGCAGGCACGCTATCTGCCACCAATATAATTAGTAACGAAAAGACTGAAGCAAAAATTCCTGCAATTACAACTTGGTTAGCTCGCTTCTTTCCATAAATCTCACTAATTAAATCAGTAATTAAAAAGGTAATAGGATATGGTAAAATCCCAACAGAGATTTCAAATAACTTAGATCCAAAAATTTCAATGTCAAAAGGATACCAATAAAAAAACTTTTGAAAAATTAAATTAGAAACCACCAAAGACGTGATAAACAGTGCAGCAAGAAATAAATAGATTTTTTGAGCAGCAAGTTTGTCTTTTATGGTCATAAATTGTGAATAAAAACTTGGTGCAAATATACGCTAATCCCATTTTGTTTTCATTTATTTGATGATTCAATATGAATACGATCCACCACATTTACATCGCTCTTGGGAGCAATAAAGGCGACAGAATGAAATATCTGCAAGACGCTGTAGATGCTATTTTTACTGAAATAGGCAAGGTGAACACCATCGCAAAAGTTTATAATACACCAGCTTTTGGGTTTGAAGGTGATGATTTTTTGAACACCTGTATTTATGTCGAATCTGTTTTTTCGGCAGAAGTTGTATTAGAAAAACTCCAAATCATAGAAAAGCGATTAGGTCGAGAACGTAACCAAACCGATGGTTACCAATCACGAACCATAGATTTAGATATCTTGTTTTATGATGACGAGATAATGTCTTCGGAAACTTTAAATATTCCACACGCGCAACTTGAAAAACGAAAATTTGTTCTAAAACCATTACATGATATCGCTTCAAAACTAAAACATCCGCAATTAGAGAAAACAGTGGTAGAGCTTTTAGAAGCTTGCGAAGATGACAGCGACGTTGAAGCGATTAATATTTGGTTAAAGAATCCAGCAAAGCAATTTGACTTTTCAAAATATAATTATATCGCAATAGAAGGAAACATTGGTGCAGGAAAAACGAGTTTATCTCATCAAATTTCTAACGACTTTAACGCAAAACTCATACTAGAACGTTTTGCAGATAATGCCTTTTTACCAAAATTCTACGAAGAGCCAAAACGCTATGCGTTTACTTTAGAAATGTCATTTTTGGCAGATCGTTATCAACAAATTAGTGACGATTTATCACAGTTAGATTTGTTTAAGGATTTTATCGTGAGTGATTATGATATCTATAAATCATTAATTTTTTCAAAAATCACATTGCCAGAAGATGAGTTTAAACTCTATCGTAAACTCTTCTATTTAATGTATAAAGACATCGCGAAACCAGAATTGTATGTCTATTTGTATCAAAACACACAACGACTGCAAGAAAACATTAAAAAACGCGGACGCGATTACGAGAAAAACATTGATGACGAGTATTTAGATAAAATCAACTCAGGATATCTAGACTTCTTAAAAAATCAAAGCGAACTCAATGTGAAAATCATCGATATTTCAGATCGAGATTTCGTGAATAATCGTGCAGATTATTTATGGGTTTTGAGTGAGATTTGTGGAGAGGAAAAAAGTTAGAAGACTGGAAGCTAGAGATGAAAGTTTGTTGTTCTGTCATTCAGAAGGAGGTACGACTGAAGAATCTCTTTCTTCTTAAAACAAAAGATTCTTCGCTTTGCTCTGAATGACAATTATAATTTTATTTAGTCATCTTGCTAAACAAATCCCAAACCACAACACCACAACTCACAGAAATATTTAGCGAATGCTTCGTCCCGAATTGTGGGATTTCTATCACGATATCACTAGCATCAACCACGTCTTGAGCCACACCTTTTACTTCATTGCCAAAAACTAGTGCATATTTTTGATCAGCTTCAGGTTGAAACGTGTTAAGCATTGTTGCTCGTTCTGCTTGCTCAATAGAAATCACTTTGACGTTTTTAGATTTTAGTTTATTGACAACATCTATTGTGTTTTCAGCATATTCCCAATCTACAGTTTCGGTACTTCCTAAAGCGGTTTTCCTAATGTCGTTGTGTGGAGGCGTTGCTGTAATTCCGCAGAGATAAATCTTCTCCACCAAAAACGCGTCACTTGTTCTAAATACTGATCCAATATTGTTTAAACTTCTAATATTATCAAGTATAATAATGATAGGTGTTTTTGTGGCTTCTTTAAATTCGTCCACATTTAATCTATCGAGCTCGCTATTTTTTAATTTTCTCATCTTTAGTTTCCGCGAAAGCGGTAATCTTTTTTAATCTGTTATTCCTGTGAAGGTAGGAATGACAATTTTTGTTGAAATCTACCAATAATTGTAGATAACTTCTAGGTGTCACATTTCAGAAAACATCAAAATATAAGTAATTTAGCAATCTTACGGTTTTGAGAATTTCCGAAGTAAAAATACAAGGAAGTGATTTAAACTTTTAGCATTTAAGTGAAAATTATTGATTTTTTGACCAGTTGAAGACTTTCTTTATTTGCATAGCATCGCAACGGAAATAAAAAAAAGACAAAAAGTGGGTGAAAAAGCGGTTTTTTATCGAATGGGAAAAGGCTTAAATCACTTCATAATTTAAAAGAGAAGCAACTTGGCTAAAAAAGTAAAAAAAGTAACGCCTTTAATGAAACAATATAATGCCATCAAGGTAAAATATCCTGATGCATTACTGTTATTTAGAGTGGGCGATTTCTACGAAACATTTGGTCAGGATGCCGTAAAAGCCTCTAAGATTTTAGACATTATTTTAACCAAAAGAGGTGCAGGAAGCGAGAGTGAAATTGAGTTGGCTGGTTTTCCGCATCATTCATTAAACACCTATTTACCAAAGCTGGTTAAGGCTGGTGAGCGTGTTGCTATTTGCGATCAATTAGAAGATCCTAAACTGACTAAAAACATTGTAAAACGTGGTGTTACAGAGTTAGTAACTCCAGGGGTGGCACTTAATGATGATATTTTACATTCTAAAACCAATAATTTTTTAGCAGCCGTTTATTTTCCGTCAACAAGTTCTGCTTCACAATCCAACGGAACCGTTTTTAACAGTGTTGGTGTGTCATTTTTAGATGTCTCAACAGGAGAATTTTTTATCTCACAAGGCAACAGTGAATATGTAGATAAGCTCCTTCAAAATTTTAGACCAAGTGAAGTGTTGGTATCAAAACCCAACCGTAAAAAATATAATGAAGCTTTTGGTAATGATTTTCATGCCTTTTATTTAGAGGATTGGGTATTTCAGGATGATTATGCAAATGAAACCTTACTCAAACAATTTAATACAAAGTCACTCAAAGGTTTTGGGATTGAAGATTTGTATGAAGGTATCGTCGCCTCTGGAGCCATTTTACATTACTTAGGAGAAACGCAGCACCATAAATTACAACATATCACATCTATTCAACGCTTAACAAAAGGCGAACATGTTTGGATGGATCGTTTTACGATTAAAAATTTAGAGTTGTATCAATCTACCAATCAAAATGCAGTGACACTTGTAGATGTGATTGATAAAACGATTTCTCCAATGGGTGGACGATTACTCAAACGTTGGTTGGCATTGCCATTGGTTAATATGTCGCAGATAAATCAACGTCATGATGTGGTTGAGTATGTTAAAAGCGATGCTGTGATGTTGGGCAAATTTCAGCAGCAATTAAAGCAAATTGGTGATATTGAGCGATTGATTTCAAAAGTGGCTACAGTAAAAATTTCGCCTCGAGAAGTCATTCAGCTTAAAAATGCATTAGAAGCTATTGTGCCAATTAAAGCATTAGCGCTGAATACTAAAAATAAAGCCTTGCAGCATTTGGGAGATCAATTAGATGCTTGTGAAGAATTACGTACACGAATCAAAGCGACTTTAAATGAAGAAGCTCCAGTTAATATTTTAAAAGGGAATACGATTTCATCTGATTTTTCTTCGGAATTAAAAGAGCTTCGAGGTTTATCAGCTTCTGGAAAAGATTATCTCGATAAAATGTTAGAGCGCGAAAGCGAACGTACAGGAATAACCTCACTCAAAATAGCATCAAATAACGTATTTGGTTATTATATAGAAGTGCGTCATACGCACAAAGATAAAGTTCCCGAAGAGTGGATTAGAAAACAAACACTCGTTAGCGCAGAACGCTATATTACAGAAGAACTCAAAGAATACGAAACCAAAATTTTAGGCGCAGAAGAGCGTATTTTATTAATTGAGCAACAGTTATTTGGGGAATTGGTGAATTGGATTATTAATTTTATTCAGCCTGTTCAAAAAAATTCGGCATTAATAGCGCAACTCGATTGTTTAACTGGTTTTGCACAACTTGCTATTGAGAATAATTATACAAGACCAACACTTACCGAAGGTTATGAATTAGATATTAAAAACGGAAGACATCCAGTTATAGAAAAACAGTTACCTCATGGTGAGCCTTATATTGCCAACGATGTGTATTTAGATAGAGAGGAGCAGCAAATTATAATGATTACAGGTCCAAACATGTCTGGTAAATCAGCAATTTTGAGACAAACAGCTTTAATTGTGTTGTTGGCGCAAATGGGAAGTTTTGTTCCTGCGGAAATTGCAACTATTGGGCTAACAGATAAAATTTTCACAAGAGTAGGAGCCAGCGATAATATCTCTATGGGAGAATCGACGTTTATGGTTGAAATGAATGAAACGGCTTCTATTTTGAATAATATCTCAGATAGAAGTTTAGTGCTACTCGATGAAATTGGTCGTGGGACAAGTACTTATGATGGGATTTCTATTGCTTGGGCAATTAGCGAATATCTTCATGAGCATCCAAGTAAAGCAAAAACATTATTTGCAACGCATTATCATGAGCTAAATGAAATGTCTGAAACATTTGATCGCATCAAAAATTTCAATGTCTCTGTCAAAGAATTAAAAGATAATGTCTTATTTCTTCGGAAATTGGTTGCAGGCGGAAGTAATCATTCTTTCGGAATTCACGTTGCTAAAATGGCAGGAATGCCTCAGCAAGTGATTCATCGAGCAAATAAAATACTCGCTCAATTAGAAAAATCTCACTCCACAGAAGAATTAACCGATAAGGTGAAAACCTTAAACGATGAGATGCAATTAAGTTTCTTTAATTTAGACGATCCTTTGTTAGAGCAGATAAAGGAAGAGATTGTCAACATTGATATCGATACTTTAACACCTGTTGAAGCACTTATGAAACTCAATGAAATTAAACGTATGTTGCTGAAAAAGAAGCGTGCATAAAAAAAGTTTATTTTTTTTATTAAAAGGCTTTGCTTTTCTTAGAAAAGTCTTAAATTTGCCCTCGCAATTACAACAAACGTTCATTTAAAAAATTGCTATACTGCGAAAGTAGCTCAGGGGTAGAGCATCACCTTGCCAAGGTGGAGGTCGCGGGTTCAAATCCCGTCTTTCGCTCTACAACTTAAAAAAATATACCAAGCTGAAGTGGTGGAATTGGTAGACACGTTGGACTTAAAATCCAATGTCCATTAGGACGTACGGGTTCAAGTCCCGTCTTCAGTACAGATGAAAAGTCGAAACGAAAGTTTCGACTTTTTTGGTTTTAAAAAGTTCCGAATGCTTGCATTCAAGGAAACTTTTTAAAACCAAAAAATCAATCCAAGCTATTGGATTGATTTTTCTCAAGATGTTAATTTGTATTTGTCTTCTGAAAGATAGGCTAGCTGAAGTCAATTTATAATTCTTACCCTTATATCAAATTCAAGTTACCAAAAGATGCAGATTGTTCTATAATCTGCAACATTCTATATGAGCATTAACTATTAATAAGCAAGGTGTCTTAGTTTCATCTCTATATTATGTTCCAAATGACTGCTGTTATTTATATATTTGAAAGTAAATAGGATTCTATTTTTCACTATTCATATTAATTAATCTAAAGCTTATATAACTTTGAAATCTAAAAAAGATAAAGATCTTCTTTTATGGGCAAAACTCAAAGATGGAAATACTGAGGCTTTAGGTAAGTTGTATGACCTTTATATTGATGATTTATTTAGTTATGGTATTCAATTTAGCTCTAATAAAACAGAGGTTATAGATAGTATTCATGATGTGTTTTTAAACCTTTATAAGTATAGAACTAAACTAGCAGATACCAATCATGTTAAATTTTATTTGTTACGTTCAGTAAAAAATCAAATTTTTAAGAAAGGTAGAGGAAAGTTTCAAATAGAATCTATTGAAGATAATCCTCTTTTATTATCAGATTTTAGTGCTTCCGTAGAAGAAGAAATTATTGTTAATGAGATTAAAAATGAGCGTACTTATAGGTTGTCTAAATCAATAAACTTGCTAAGTAAAAAGCAGAGGCAAGGATTGTTTTTAAGATTTAACGAAGAATTGGATTATGAAGACATTGCGAAAATCATGAATGTCTCTGTTCAAACCTCCAGAACTATTATTTATAGAGCGATTAAAGCTTTAAGAAAGAACATGTTATCTATAGTGTACACTGTCCTTCAAATTTTTTATTAAAATTTCTCATATTTTTTTGTCTATGTTTTTTATACATCTGACTTATTATAATAAAGGCCATTGGGTTTTTATATTTTAATCAGTGTTCCAAATCACAAAGGTTTAAGACAAATGAAAGACAATACTTCTCTAAACATGAATTTTAATGAGATCTCAAAAGAAGAGAAATCTCAATTAAAACATAAAATCACAAACTCTATACATGTTCACAAGCAAAAAAAGCGTCGTATAAAATATGCTATGAGCTTAGCTGCAGCTTCGATAGTGCTCTTGTTTTCAATAGGTGTTTTTAGTTATATGAAACAAGATTTTTCTCCAATAGAGAAATTTGTTAATACAACAAAAGATCAAGGTGACTCAAATGAGGTAAAGCTTATTTTAAATAATGTAAAGGATGTTGAAATAACCGAAAAAGATTCCGCAATTACATATTCTAATAATGGTCAAAATGTTTCACTCGGAAATTCTAAAACTATAAGTCAAGAGCTTTCAAAAGCGAATCAAGTTATCTTTAATACCTTAATTGTTCCTTATGGTAAACGTTCAGAAATTGTATTATCTGATGGAAGTAAGGTTTGGCTTAATTCTGGTTCAAAATTAGTGTTTCCTGCTTCATTTTCCGAAGATAAGAGAGAAGTCTATCTAGAAGGTGAAGCTATTTTTGAAGTGACTCACAATAAAAAACAACCGTTTGTAGTGAAATCAAAAGATCAAGATATTGAGGTATTAGGTACCGTATTTAATGTGAGTAATTACGCTGATGATGATTCTATATTCACAGTGCTTAAAAGTGGAAGCGTTCAAATACATTATAAGAATGATAATCTAATTTCTTCTAAAAGTCACTTGAAAATAACTCCAAACACATTAGCAGCTTATAATAAAAAAGATAAGACTATGCATTCAAAAACAGTTGAGGTAGAAACTTATTTTTCGTGGAGAGATGGTGTTTTTATATTTAAAAATGACGCTTTAAAATCTATTATGAAAAAATTGTCAAGATATTATAATGTAGATATTATCATTAATGATGACAATTTATCTAACCAAACATTCTCAGGATACTTAGATGTAAATGAAGATTTAAATCACGTATTGCAAATCATTAATGAGGCAGAAACGTCTCCCTTTACATATAAACTGACAAAAAACAATCAACTAATCATAAATTAAAAAACGAGCTATTATGAAACAAAATCAGTAGAAATGAAAAACTAGAAGATGCGCCAACACCTTCTAGCTTAAAAAATTAACACAACTGCATGAAGCAGTAATATTAACCACTAAAACAAAATTATGAATAAAAATAAGAACCTTTGTGCTTTTGAACGCACAAAGCCTTTAAGATACTATTTGGTAAATATTATGAGAATCTTTCTATTATTAATAACCATTGGTTTAAGTACTGCTTTTGCGAATACTTCAAATGCACAGACTAAAATAGATGTAAACGTAAGTAATGTAACTTTAGAAGAATTATTTAAAGATATACAGAGCAAAAGCGAGTTTATATTTTTTTACAAAGATGATGTATTGAAATATAATGTGTCATTAAATCTTAAAGACGCAACAATCTCTACAATTTTAGATACTGCATTGGCTGGTACTAATTTAACTTATAAAGTAGATGAAAGGCAAGTTGTGATTAAAGAAGATGTGAATGCAAAAGAACAATCTAACACATCTAAAAATAATCAACAGAAAAAAACAATCAAAGGAAAAGTCGTTGATGATACGGGAATGCCATTAGTTGGTGCGACAGTAATGGTTAAAGGTGCCAATACTGGAGTGATCACAGATTTTGATGGTAATTTTGTATTATCGGTTCCTGAAGACACAACAACATTAATCATTTCTTATTTAGGGTATTCTCCTCAAGAAGTTGATATCACTGGTAAAACTACAATTGATGTTAAAATGATACCAGACAATGCTACCTTAGATGAGATCGTAGTAATTGGATATGGTACAGAGAAAAAAGCATTATTGAGTGATGCTGTAACCTCTATCAGTTCTAAGCAAGTAAAAGATTTGCCAGTATCTTCAGTTGATGGAATTCTTCAAGGTCAGGCAGCAGGAGTGCAAGTGCAACAAAATTCTGGAACTCCTGGTGGAGAAATGTCAGTTAGAATACGTGGATTGAGTTCAATTAGTGGCTCTAACCAACCACTTTATATTATTGATGGTATTCCGGTTACTACTGGTAATTTTGGACAAATTGGTTATTCTGGTCAAGGCTCTAGTGCACTAACAGATTTAAATCCGAGTGATATAGAATCTATTAGTGTTTTAAAAGATGCATCTGCAACTGCAATTTATGGTGCTAGAGGTTCAAACGGTATTGTATTAATCACAACAAAACGTGGTAAAGAGCAAAAATCAGTAGTTAATGTCAATGTGTATTCTGGAGTACAACGTGCTTGGAATAAGTTAGATATGCTTAATGCCAGAGAATGGATGGAGTATAGAAATGATCTTACTAATAGTACTGTTTTTACTGAAGAACAAATGAATAACATCACTGTAGATACAGATTGGCAAGATGTTATTTTTAGAAATGCGCAAGTAAATAGTTATGAGTTATCCACTTTAGGAGGTTCAGAAAAGACTCAGTTTTTTATTAGTGGAACCTTTTTTGATCAAGAAGGCATTTTAATAGGTACAGATTATCAAAGAATAAATGGTCGTGTTAATGTAGATCATCAATTATCTGATAAGGTGAAAATTGGAACAAGTGTTGGTTTAACCTACGCAAAAACAAATCGTGTAGAAAGCGATCAAACATTACATGGTCCTTTACCTAATGGGATTTCTACACCAGCAATATATTCGGTGTATAATGAAGATGGAACTTACAATCAAAACGGTCCATATTCTAATGCTGTATCTATTGCTAACGAAGCTATAAATCAAAACTTTTCTTATAGAACGAACTCAAATATCTATTTAGACTATAAAATTTTTGATGACTTAACATTTTCGTCAAAATGGGGAATTGATTTCTTAAACTTTAGAGAGCATGCTTATGAATCTACTAAAACAGTTCAAGGTGCAAAATATAATGGCTTAGGTTTTGAAACTTATAGTAACGTTTCAAATATTGTATCTAATAACTTATTAAAGTATAATAAGAAAATCAACAATCATAAATTTGAAGCTTTAGTAGGTTATACTTTTGAAAAGTACCAATATAGATCTTCATTTATTAGAGGACAGGATTTTGCTGATGATAATTTAGAATATATAAGTTCTGCTTCAACGATAGTTTCGGCTAGTGCTAATGCTTCAGATGCTGGAATTAGATCGTATTTAGGAAGGGTAAATTATAATTTTGATGATAAATATATTCTTGCAGTTTCTGGTCGTTTTGATACATCAACCAAATTTGGAGAAAATAATAGAACCGGATTTTTCCCAGCTGCATCTGTAGCTTGGCGAGTTTCCGAAGAAAGCTTTTTGAAAAATCAAGAGTTCATTTCAGAGCTTAAATTAAGAGTGAGTTATGGTCTTACAGGAAATGATGATATTAGTCCGTTTTTGTTTTCAGAACTCTACGGAAATACTTCTTATGGTGGCCAACCAGCAATTTATCCAAGTAATATCCCAAACCCAGATTTAAAATGGGAAAGTACTTCTCAGTTTAATTTAGGACTTAACATCGGACTTTTTGACGACAGAATTAAAGTAACCGCAGACTACTATAATAAACAAACTAAAGATTTATTACTAAGTAGACCGTTGCCTTCTAGTTCTGGTTTTTCTTCAATTACTGAAAATGTAGGTCGTGTAGAAAATAAAGGAATTGAAATCTCAATTGCGACTAATAACTTTATTGGTGACAACTTTACTTGGGATACAAATTTTAATATTTCGGGTAACCGAAATAAAGTGTTAGAACTTTACAATGGTCAACCTATTGATGATATTGGTCGTGGAGGAAATAGAATTATGGAAGGTCAACCTATTGGGATTTTCTACAGCTATGAATCTCTAGGAGTTGATCCTTCTACAGGTGATATTGTATATGCAGATACTAATTTTGATGGTGAAATCACATCAGCAGATAGAACAATAGTTGGTAATCCACATCCCGATTTTATTTTCGGATTAACAAATAACTTTTCCTACAAAGGCATCGATTTAAGCATCTTTTTACAAGGATCTTATGGTAACGATGTGTTTAATGGATCTAGATTGTTCTTAGAATCTTTACAAGGAGGAGATAATCAATTAGCAGCAATTACAAGGCGTTGGCAACAACCTGGAGATATTACAGATATTCCACGAGCAACCACAGATCCTATTGCATCTGCACAAAATAAACGAGTGTCATCAAGATTTATTGAAGACGGTTCTTATATGAGAATTAAAAATGTAACTCTTGGTTATACAGTAGATAAAAAAGTGATGGATAAAACTATGTTTACGAGTTTACGAGTGTATGTAAGTGCACAAAATTTATTCACGTTCACAAAGTATACTGGTTTAGATCCAGAAGTAAATTATAGAGGTGATGATAACTCTGTAATTGGTACAGATTTCTTCACGTATCCACAAGCACAAACAATCACAATAGGTGCTAATTTAAAATTTTAACGACATGAAAAAGATAATTTTTATAACCCTAATTTTATGTACAGCACTTTCGTGTGATGTATTGGATGTAGAACCTCAAAATTCTATTTCTGCGGAACAAGCATTTAACACTAAAGATGATATAGATAAAGGAATTTTAGGAGCTTATGCATCGTTTCAGAGTTTAAGTTACTACGGAAGAACATTCGGAATATTTTCAGACCTAGCTGCAGATAACCTATCTCATCCTCTCGATGCAACTGCTACAGCGTACGCAGAAGTTGATAATAATAGTATTTTACCAGAAAATGGATCGGTAGATGGAATTTGGAGTATTGCTTATGATGGCATCAATGTCGCTAATAATGTCATTGTTAAAGTACCAACTATCGAAGATATGATAGAAGAAGAAAGAAATGAAGCCTTAGCAGAATTGTATTTCATTAGAGCTTTAAATCATTTTAATCTGTTAAACTATTTTGGAGGTGTTCCAATAAAAGTTGCACCAACCGTAGGTGTTGGAAATTTAGATGCTCCTAGAAATACTAAAGAAGAAGTGTATAACCAAATCATTAACGATTTACTCTTTTCTGTCGAACATCTTCCTGCATCAGGAGCAAAAATTAGAGCGTCTAAAGCGGCTGCAAAAGCGTTATTAGCAAAAGTGTATTTATATAAGAGAGACTATCCTTTAGCGATTTCAATGGCTTCGGAAGTGATATCAGATGGTGGTTACACATTACCAGATAATTATCGTGATGTATTTGAAGATGATGAATCAGACGAATCTATTTTTGAAATATCATTTTCAGAATTAGAGAGAAACCGTATCGCAGAGTATAATTTTCCTACTTCACTTAACGGAAGAAGAGAGGTTGAACCTTCACAAGATTTATTAGATGCTTATGAAGCTAATGACGAAAGATTTGAAGGTAGTATTGCTTTTGAAGGTGATAAGGCTTACGCTATTAAATATGACGATTTAAGTTTAGGAACTGGGAATTTTATTGTGCTAAGATTAGCAGATATGTATCTTATTAGAGCAGAAGCAGAAGCGAGTTTGCCTAATCCGATAGTATCATCTGTTCAATCAGATATCAACGAGATTAGAGTTCGTGCAAATTTGCAACCAACGTCAGAATCGTCAATAACTCAACTACTCAGAATTATTGAAAATGAAAGACGCATAGAATTTGCTTTTGAAGGTCAACGTTGGTTTGATCTTGTAAGAACAGATCGTGCCATTGCTGTATTGCCAAATGTAAATAGTACAAACCAAATGCTTTTTCCAATACCTACAGACGAAATTCAAACCAATAACAGTCCAGGAATGACTCAAAACCCTGGATATTAAAAACGACTCATCATGACAAATATAAAATTTATGACAACTAAATATTTCAACTACATTTTTATAGTCCTTTTATCTTTCACATTTTTTACTTGTGAAGACGACGATACTGTGCCACCACAATCTCAAGCAGAGTTTACTGCTAGTGCAACTCAAGTTGCGGTTGGTGAAGAAATTCAGTTTACTAATAATTCTCAAAATGCTACAGCGTATGCGTGGAGTTTTGGAGATGGTACAACATCAAATCAAGTATCGCCAAGAAAAACGTATGAGACGAGTAATGTCTTTTTAGTGAGCTTAGTGTCTACTGGAGCTGGAGGATCTACAATTTCTAATTTAGAGATTACAGTAACACCAGCAAGTTTGTTTTCCGTAGAAAATGAAGAAGATCTTATTGCAACAATACCAGTTCAATTTGTAAATACATCTGCTGGTGCTGATAGTTATTCTTGGAATTTTGGTGATGCAGATAACTCGACGTCTACCGAAGAAAATCCAATGTTTGCTTTTCCAACAGCAGGAACATTTACAGTAAGTTTAACAGCAAGTAGCGCTTTTGGTTCACAAACATTTACAAAAGATGTTGTTATTGGTGTTGCACCAGAAAGTCCAGCCGAATTATATTATATGGCTATTGGAGATGAATATGTGAGAAAACTAATTTTGGATGGATCAGGAACTGTTAATGATGTTTATAATGCTGTTGGTAAAGGTGGTGTTGGTATGGCTTATGACGAAGTAAATGAGAAATTATATTTTAGTGATTTTGATACCTATCCTTTTGGAAATATCTGGAGAATGAACCTTGACGGAACAGGAATTGAAGCTATTGCGACCAATATTGGTGATCCTTATGCAATTGCTTTAGATGTTGCTGGAAACAAAATTTACTGGGTGGATGATGATGGCAATGTGTCAAAAGCTAATTTAGACGGTTCTAATCCAGAAATCGGATTCTTTAATGTGCCTGGAGTGAATTGGAGAGCAATTTCTTTAGATATTGAAAATGGCAAAATGTACGTTTATGATGTGAATATTGAAGAGATTTATGAAGTTAATTTAGACGGAACAAATCCGAATGTTATTATCACAGGAAACTATGGTTATGCACTTTTAGTTGATACCGTAAATGACAAAATTTATTTCGATGATCAAAATGATGATTTGCTTAAAGTAGCTAATCTAGATGGATCAAATATTCAAACTGTAGATGCAGAAGGTACAAGAATTTATGGGATGCAAATTGATCATGAAGCTGGAAAATTATATTGGTCTGGTCGTGACTCTGGAGAATTGTACAGTGCTAATTTAGATGGTTCTGATCGTGTAGTGTTAAGAACAGGAATTGCAAGCCCAAGAGGAATTGCATTAATAAAATAAAATGTATACAGATGAAAAATTTAATTTATATAGTCATAATACTGTTTACGGTTGGAATGTTTCAATCATGTTCTGATGATGATTTTCCGGTACCACCTGCGAGTACTGTGCCTCAATTTACATTTGTAATAGATAATGACGAGTTTGCACCTGCAACCGTAACATATACAAATAACTCTATCGTGCCAGATAATGTTGGTACAGCTACGTTTTATTGGAATTTTGGAGATGGAGAATCTACTTCCGAAGAAAATCCAACGCATTTATATACTGAGCCTGGAGCTTATAATGTGAATTTGGTGGTGACAACGTCTGAGTCCTTAGAAATAAATGAAATCACAAAAACAGTGGTTATTAAAGATCCTAATGCAACAGGAGTTCCTATTTATTTTATTGATGGTGTTCAGGTTTATCAAGGATTGATAAATACACAAGCTCCAATTTTTACACCTTTAAATGGAGTGGTAGCACAATCGTCTTACGGAATGGTGATTGATAATGTAAACAACAAACTTTACATTAGTGATTATGGTGGAAATAAAATTTACAGATCTAATTTAGATGGCAGCAATTTTGAAGACTTTAGAATTGGCGTCGATGCACCTAACGGAATGACTATTGATTATCAAGAAAACCAAATTTATTGGGATACCAGTTCTGGGATTCAAAGAGGAAATATTGATGATACAGATGTGAATCAAGTAGAAGATTTTGTAACAGGTCAAGCTAATGATCCTGACGGATTGTCAATAGATTTAGTGAACAGAAAACTGTATTGGGTGAATTATAATGGAGGCGTTTGGGTCAAAAATTTAGATGGTACAGGCGAATCTGAATTAATTCCAGATGTTGAAGGCGGAAGTATGTTAGTTATTGGTAATAGAATTTTTTATGATGAATATGTGGCTTCTGGTGATATTAGATTAAAATCTGCAGATTTAGATGGTACAAACGTTACAACGATTGCTGTTAATATTGGTAGAGTTGTTTATGGTATAGGTTACGATGCTAACGAAAACAAAATTTATTGGGGAGATCGTAATACTGATGTGATGATGAGAGCTAATTTAGATGGTTCAAGTCCAGAAGCATGGTTTACTCATACAGGAGATACAAGAGGAATTGTTATTGGTGAATTAGAGTAACATGATACTAAAAAAAATAATATTATTTAGTTTGTTTTTTGGGCTAGTTCTGCAAAGTAGTGCTCAAAATTCAGAAGCAAAAGGAAAACTATTTATCATAGGTGGTGGCTCAAGACCAGCATCTATGGTAGATCGTATTGTTAAAGAATCTGGCATTGATAAAAGTGGTTATGGTGTTGTGTTACCAATGTCTAGCTCTATTCCAGATTCTTCTGCTTATTATGCGACTAATCAATTCTATAAACAAGGTATTACAAATGTTTATGGGTTGAATTTTATTAAAGATGAAAAATTAACTTCATCAAAATTAGATTCTCTTCGGAATGCAAAACTGATTTATATTTCTGGAGGTGATCAAAGCAGATTTATGGATATTGTTGCAGGAACAGATATTGAAAAAGTTATTCATGAAGCCTACAAAAATGGATCGCTAATAGCAGGAACAAGTGCTGGAGCTGCTGTTATGAGTAAGATGATGATAACAGGAACCGAATTAAAACATCCTAAATATGCTTCTACCTTCAGGCATTTAGAAACTGAAAACATAGACACAAAAACAGGTTTAGGTCTCATAACGACTATTATTGTTGACCAGCATTTTGTAAAACGTAGTAGATACAATCGTTTGTTAACAGCAATAATTGAATATCCTGAATTAGTAGGAATTGGGATTGATGAATCAACTGCAATTTTAGTAACTAGCGATTCTATGGAAGTTGTTGGAGAGTCACAAGTTATCGTTTTTAAAAATCCAGATAAGTCCAAAAACACATTTAATGACAAACTAGGTACTCAAGGTGTAATATTGAATATATATTTGCCAGGAGAAACATTTACAATAGATTAATATGATGATTTTAAAATTCAATTATAAAAGTTTAGTTTTTACAGCACTTTTTTGCTTTTCACTTTTAGGTTTTTCTCAAAATAATAAAAAGGAAAAGAAGATTATAAAAGCTGTAGATAATCATACAGATAGTGCTATTCAACTGATAAAAAAATCAGTGAATATGAATAGCGGTACAATGAATTTTGAAGGTGTTAGAGCTGTAGGAAGTCTGTTTCAAAAAGAACTTGATAAATTAGGTTTTAAAACAGAACTCACTAATGGAGACGCTTATGGTAGAGCAGGACATTTAATAGCAACTAGAAAAGGAAAAAAAGGACCAAAATTTCTTTTAATCGGTCATTTAGATACCGTTTTTGAATTGGAAAGTCCGTTACAAGAATACACCATGCTCAACGATTCTATCATGAAAGGTCCAGGAGTTGCAGATATGAAAGGTGGTGATGTTATTATCATTTTAGCAATGCAAGCGCTTGAAGAAGCAGGTGTTTTAGATGATATGTCTATAGAAATTGTCATAACTGGCGATGAAGAAAAAAGTGGAGATCCATTAGAATTGTCTAAAAAAGATTTGATTGATGCAGCCAAACGATCAGACATTGCTTTAGGTTTTGAAAATGGAGATAACAATCCTAAAACAATAGTAGTAGCTCGAAGAGGTTCTGCAGATTGGGAATTGAGAGTTACTGGTAATCCAGCACATTCGTCACAAATTTTTACTGAAGATATAGGAGCAGGAGCAATATATGAAACCTCAAGAATTCTAAATGAATTTTACCTTCAACTTTCAAAAGAGAAGGACTTAACGTTTAATCCAGGATTTATTATTGGAGGTACAACCTTAAAGCCAGATGCAGACGAAACTGGAGGTCATGCTTTTGGGAAAACAAATGTAGTCTCGCAAGAAACTATTGTTAGAGGTGATTTAAGAGCAGTATCTTTAGATCAATTAATAAAAGCTAAAGAAACAATGAGAAAAATTGTTTCAGATAACTATCCAAAAACGAATGCTGAACTTATTTTTGGTGAAGGTGCTTATCCACCATTAACTTTAACTAAAGGAAATACGCAATTGTTAGAGTATTTTAACACAGTGAGTCAAGATTTAGGTTTTGGATCAGTAACTGCTGTAAATCCTAGAAATGCTGGAGCAGCAGATATCTCATTTACTTCAGAATATGTAGACATGGCAATTGATGGTCTTGGACTTACAGGTGGAGGAGGAGACCATACTATTAATGAAACTGGAAATTTAAATACTGTCGCTACTCAAGCAAAAATAACAGCAGTATTAATGTACAGATTAGTAAATTCTAAACTGTAATAAATCAAAAAAAAACAATGAGAAAAATTACACTACTATTTTTATTTAGCTTACAATGTGTTGTAGCTCAAAATTATACCGAATATCATACAGGTAGCTCTACAGATGTGACAACAAATCATCAACCAGGAGCTTGCTTAATGGGTGGAGCATCAGAACACGATAATGCAATGATTTGGTTTTTAAATAAAGCAGATGGAGGAGATGTTGTCGTACTTAGAGCATCTGGAAGTGATGGTTATAACGATTATTTTTATACAGACTTGGGTGTTACAATTAATTCAGTAACCACATTTGTGATTGATAATGCAGCAGGAGCAACAGATCCTTATGTTCTACAAAGCGTAGCAAATGCAGAGGCAATTTGGTTTGCTGGAGGCGACCAATACGATTATGTGAGCTATTTTAAAGACAATGCAATGGAAGATGCACTCAATAATTTTGTTAATGTAAAACAAGGTGTTATTGGTGGTACTAGTGCTGGTTTAGCAATTTTAGGAGGTTCTTATTTTTCTGCTCAATATGGAACACTTACTACTGAAGTTGCATTAAGTAATCCTTATCACCCAAGAGTAGCTATAGGAGAAAACGATTTTTTAAATATTCCATATTTAAGCAATGTCATCACAGATTCTCATTACGATGATCCAGATAGAAGAGGTCGTCATAGTGTATTGTTAGCAAGATTAGCAACAGATAATTCTGCTCGTTCATTTGGGATTGCTTGTAATGAATACACAGCAGTTTGTATAGAGCCAGACGGGAAAGGTTATGTCTATGGAGATTATCCAGCATATGATGAATTTGCTTATTTTTTGCAAGCTAATTGTGTGACAGATTTTGAACCAGAAACTTGTGTTTCAGGTACGCCTTTAACTTGGGACAGAAACAACGAAGCAATTAAAGTATATAAAGTGCCTGGTACAAATACAGGTGTTAATTATTTTGATTTGTCAAATTGGGAAACCGGAAGTGGAGGCGAATGGAGAAACTGGTCAATTGAAGCAGGAACTTTTACTAGCACTGCAGGAGCTAATCCGCTTTGTGGAGCTTTATCAGTTGAAGATTTTGAATTGGCTAGCATCAAAGTATTTCCTAATCCTTTTGAAGATACCATTCAGATTTCTTCGGAAAAGGAATTATTAGAGATTCAAATCGTTGATATTTTAGGGAATTCTAATAGAGTAAAGTTAAATGCAGATTATACTATTGACACGTCATCTTTAAGTTCTGGTATTTATTTTTTAAAACTAAAAACAGATACAACAGTTCAAACCTTTAAACTTGTTAAAAAATAATGTGTTAGAGTAATTTAACTTTTCTAATGTATAATTACAGCTTAATGTAATCCAATAAAAAAAGGTCTGATTTTCATCAGACCTTTTTAATGTTTAAGATTAGGGTTTAATCTTAGTTATCTTTCAATTTGTCAGCAGCATTGTTTAATGCTTTAGCTCCTTTTTCTTTTGCATCATCAGTAGTTTTGTTAACCGCATCCTTAGCATCTTTAGCTAAATCTTCAGCTCCTTCTTTTACAGAATTTGCACCATCTTTAATAGCATCTCCAGCAGAATCAACAGCTTCACCTGCAGCATCCTTAGCATCTTCAGCTCCTTCTTTCACAGCGTCAATACCATCTTCAATAGCATCACCAGTTGCATCAGCAGCATCTTCAATAGCATCTCCTGCTTCATCAGCAGCATTTTCAATTGCGTCTGCAGCATTTTCTGCTCCTTCTTTTGTTTCTCTACATGATGTTACAGACACGACAAGTGCCAATACTAATGCGATGTTTAAAATCAATTTTTTCATTGTAATAGTTTTAGTGTTAATTATTGTTCAAAATTAATATTTAAATTGAATAAATCGTTAAAATTTTAACATTTCTAAAAATGATAACCTTCAATCAATGCACTATATACGTATGTAGTTCATGATTTGGACTACTGCTCCCTTACTTTCTTTTATGAATTTTAGATTTTTTTCACCCAAAATATTACAGTTTTGATTTGATGTTAAAAGGGTTGTGAATGTGTCATGAAGTTGTTTCCCATCTTGTATTGATATAACACCAGCATTTTTGATCATAGCTGATGCTTCAGGGAATTTCTGATGATTTTTACCAATAACCACAGGGACACCAAAAATTGCAGGTTCTAATATGTTATGTAATCCAGTTTTGCCCATTGCACCACCAACATATGCAATATCTGCATAACTATATATTTTAGACAATAAACCTATAGTATCAATAATAAAGACGTTATAATCTTTTAGTGTTTTACCTTCTTTTTCTGAAAATAAAACTGTTGAGACCTTTAGTTTAGAACTAATAGAATTAATATGATTGGAGTTGATCTCATGAGGAGCTATTATGAATTTTAGAGTTTCCGAAGCATTATCATTTATATAAGGAATGAGTAACGCTTCATCTTCTTCCCATGAACTTCCTATCACAATACAAATGCTATTGGCTTTAAATTCTGAAATAAATTCTAACTCATTATGTTGATTTAATTGATTATAAACACGATCGTATCTCGTATCACCAGAAACCGTAACAGCAGTGTAATTGATAGTTTCAAGTAGCGTTTTAGAGTTTTTATCCTGAACAAAAATATGTTCAAAAGCAAATAAAGCTTTGCGTAGCCTATTTCCGTAGAACTTAAAATAAGATTGATATTTTCTGAAATGTGCCGAAATTAAAATCGCTCTTCTGTTTTGATTTTTCAACTCTAAAAGTAGGTTTGGCCAAATGTCATATTTGACAAAAACTGTAAATTCTGGATGTGTAAGATCTAGAAAACGTTTGGCATTCGCTTTTGTGTCTAACGGAAGGTAAACAACAACATCTGCTACTTTGGTGTTTTTTCTAATTTCATATCCTGAAGGAGAAAAAAAACTTAAAATTATTTTATGCTGAGAATACGTTTGACGTAACTGCTCAAAAACAGGGAGACCTTGCTCGTATTCACCTAAAGACGAGCAATGAAACCAGATTGTTTTATCAGTTTTGCTAATGTTTTGACGTAGAATATCAAAAGTTTGCTGGCGACCTTTAACACCTAATTTAATCTTGGAATTAAAGAGTGAAAGAATCTTCAGAAAAAATGAAAATATATAGATGCTTAAATTGTACAATGCTTAAATTCTATTATTCATGCTAAAATAGGGTTCTTTGAAATAAATTCATTGCTTAATGCTAATGAATTTCGTAAATTCGTTACCTATGAAAAAAATTCAAATGGTTGACCTTAAAGGTCAATATAGCAAAATAAAAAATGAGGTAGATAGCTCTGTTTTGGAGGTGTTAGATTCTACAGCATATATCAATGGACCTAGAGTTCATGAGTTTCAGAAAAATTTAGAAACCTATTTAGGTGTTAAACATGTAATCCCTTGTGCAAATGGTACAGATGCGTTGCAAATTGCTATGATGGGATTAGGTCTCAAACCAGGAGATGAAGTTATTACTGCAGATTTTACATTTGCAGCTACTGTTGAGGTTATTGCACTTTTACAATTAACTCCAGTTTTGGTAGATGTAGATCCAATCAATTTTAATATTGATATTGACGCAATTAAAAAGGCAATAACTCCTAAAACAAAGGCAATTGTACCTGTTCATTTATTTGGTATGTGTGCAAATATGGAAGCGATTATGCAAATTGCAAGTGACCATAATTTATTTGTTATAGAAGATAATGCACAAGCCATTGGCTCAACATATACTTACAGTAATGGTACAAAAGCCAAAGCAGGTACTATAGGTCATGTGGCTTCAACATCATTTTTCCCATCTAAAAACTTAGGATGCTATGGAGATGGAGGAGCAATATTTACAAATGATGATGATTTAGCTCATGCCATTAGAGGTATTGTAAATCATGGTATGTATGAACGCTACCATCATGATGTTGTGGGTGTAAATTCTAGATTAGACTCTATTCAGGCAGCAATTTTAGATATTAAATTAAAGAAATTAGATATCTATAATAAAGCGAGACAAAATGCGGCAAGAGCCTATAATAAAGCTTTTGAAGGACAAACAAATATAATTACACCAACTGGTAAAGATGTATGTTCTGGTATTTGTGATACTTGTGATTGTCATGTGTTTCATCAATACACATTGCGTATCATAAATAGTGATAGAGATGCTTTAGTAAAACACTTGAACGAAAAAGGAATTCCATGTGGTGTGTATTATCCAATTCCGTTACATCGTCAAAAGGCATATCTAGACGAACGTTATAATGAAGACGATTTTAAAGTGACCAATCAATTGGTAAAAGAGGTTATATCTTTACCTATGCATACCGAATTGGATGATGAACAAATTGAGTTTATAACAACTACAGTTATAAATTTCATTACTGCTTAATATGAAAAAAATTCTTGTAACTGGAGGACTAGGTTTTATTGGTTCTCATACAGTCGTTGAGCTTCAAGCTGTAGGTTTTGAGGTTGTTATAATTGATGATTTATCAAATTCTTCGGAAAGCGTCTTAGATGGAATCACATCCATTACAAATAAAAAGCCCATTTTTGAGAAATTAGATTTAAAGGAAAAATCGTCAGTAGAAAACTTTTTCAGAAAACACAACGATATTTCTGGTGTTATTCATTTTGCAGCAAGCAAAGCTGTAGGAGAAAGTGTGGAAAACCCATTACTTTACTACGAAAACAATTTGAATACGCTTATATACATGCTCAAAGAAGTTTTAGGTTTACAAGAATCAAATTTTATCTTTAGTTCGTCATGTACCGTTTATGGTCAGGCAGATAAAATGCCTATAACCGAAAGTGCTCCTGTAAAACCAGCCGAATCACCTTACGGAAACACAAAACAAATTGGTGAAGAAATTATTTCAGATACTTGCAAAGTAAACCCAAATCTTAATGCGATTGCTTTGCGATATTTTAATCCTATAGGTGCGCATCCAAGTGCTAAAATTGGAGAACTGCCAATTGGTGTTCCCCAAAATTTAGTACCTTATATCACACAAACTGGAGCTGGATTGAGAGAAAGTTTATCTGTTTTTGGCGATGATTATCCAACAGCAGATGGCACATGTATTCGAGATTATATCCATGTTGTAGATTTAGCAAAAGCACATGTAATTGCTTTGCAACGATTACATAACCATAAAAATGATTCTAATTTTGAAACCTTTAATGTAGGTACAGGAGTTGGGAGTTCTGTTTTAGAAGTAATCCATGCATTTGAGAATGTGTCTAACCAATCGTTAAATTATAAAATTGCGCCAAGACGCGAAGGAGATATAACGTCTGCTTTTGCAGATACCAAAAAAGCAAACACAGTTCTAGGTTGGAAAGCTAAATCATCCCTTAATGATGCCATGGATTCTGCATGGAAATGGGAACAGAAAATTAGAAATTTATAAACCATATATAATGATGAGAGTATTTCAACTTATTATCCTTTTGCTGACGATTTCAGTAACTGGACAGAATACGTATTTGCACTGCGGAAAAGTGATAGACACAAAAAATGGAACCATTTTAACTGAGAAAACGATTATTATTTCTGGAGATAAAATACTTTCTATTGAAAACGGATATGTTAACGGAAAGACTTCCGAAGATAAAATCATCGATCTAAAATCGAAAACGGTTATGCCTGGATTAATAGACATGCATGTACATCTTGAAGGTGAAACAAGTCCGACAAGATATTTAGAGACGTTTACTAAAAATGAAGCAGATGTTGCATTTACTTCCGCAGAAATAGCTAAAAGAACATTGATGGCAGGTTTTACAACTGTTAGGGATCTAGGTGGAAGTGGTGTAAATGTGTCACTACGTGATGCTACAGCTAGCGGAAAAGTACCTGGGCCACGAATTTTTACTGCTGAAAAAGCAATAGGAACAACAGGAGGACATGCAGATCCAACGAATGGAATGAGAAAAGATTTAATGGGAAATCCTGGGCCAACCGAAGGTGTAATCAATAGTCCTGAAGATGCCAGAAAAGCAGTCAGACAACGCTATAAAAATGGAGCAGATCTAATCAAAATTACAGCAACAGGTGGTGTTTTAAGTGTCGCTAAAAATGGCGCGAACGCTCAATTTACGCAAGAAGAGGTAAATGAGATAGTAAAAACAGCTAAAGAATACGGAATGAATGTAGCTGCTCACGCACACGGAAAAGAAGGTATGAAGCGTGCTGTAATAGCTGGAGTTCAAACTATTGAACATGGATCATTTATGGATAAAGAAGTGGCTACTTTGATGAAGCAAAACAATTGTTATATGGTTCCAACTTTATCTGCTGGACGTTATGTAGAGGAAAAAGCTAAAATTCCAAACTATTATCCTGCAGTGATTCTTCCTAAAATAACAAGTACAATGGCTGTATTAGATGATACAATCAAAATGGTAATTAGTGAAGGTGTTCCAATCGCTTTTGGAACAGATGCTGGAGTGTTTCCTCATGGAGAGAATGCTAAAGAATTAAGATATATGGTTGAAGCTGGATGGACTCCAATATTTTCTTTGCAAAGTGCAACAATAACAAATGCAAAGTTACTAGACATGGAGAATCAATTGGGTCAAATTAAAGCTGGATTTATTGCAGATATTATAGCAGTAAATGAGGATCCTACAAAAGACATTTCTACAATGGAAAACGTGATTTTTGTTATGAAAGAAGGAAAAATCTATAAAAGCGCATTGTAAATTTCATAATTTATATCCAATTAATTAAAAATATGACAACAATAACCCCTTTTTCTTAAGGGTCTTGTATTTAACAAATTGATTAACAATGATTTAATGTTTATAACTTGGTGTTGGTAGTTCATCTTTGTTTCTTTGGAGCTAATGATAAATGAAATCCAATGAAATTGATAAGTATTAAAAGAGAAACTAAACCAGAAGCTAGGTTTACAAAAAAGATGGGTGTATTGACAACAAACGTCACCTACATCAAGAAACAATTCTTGAGTATACCTTACAAAACAATACACAAATACAGAGAAACGTATTACGGTGAAATTAAAGATTGTGAAACTATAAGTTTAGCAAAATAATTTTAAAAACCCTCTTCAACTGAAGAGGGTTTTTTTATGCTATTTGATTTTTTTCTTAGAAAATATTGTGGCAAATAGTAGTACTATCATTCCGAAGGTGACAGACATATCTGCTACATTAAAAATACCAGTTCTAAATACACCTCCTAAATCAATATGAAAGAAATCTGTAACAGATCCAAAAGCAATACGGTCAAACACATTAGCAATTCCACCTCCTGCAATACAGCAAAGTGAAATAAGACTCAGTTTGTCTAGTGATTTATTGGTGATAATATAATATATAAGGTATCCTAAAACCAAAGTTGGGAGGATGAGTAAAAACAATAACTTTAATGTTGCATTCATATCACTTCCCATCCCTAAAAAGGCACCTTCGTTTTCTACATATTGCATAACGAATGTATCACCTATTAAGTTTTTAACTTCACGATAAGCAAAATTAGCGCGAACTAATACTTTTGAAACTTGATCAATTAAAATATTAAAGGCGATAATTAAAATGATGCTAGTTGTTCTAGTTAGTTTCATAAACTATGCATTAGGTTCTAAAGTAGCAGAAGCTGTTTCTGTCTCTCTGTTGATTTTCTTAACCAAACCTTGCAATACTTTTCCAGGTCCAACTTCTGTAAAATGAGTAGCACCATCTGCAATCATTTGTTGTACAGATTGCGTCCAACGCACAGGAGCCGTTAATTGTGAAATTAAATTAGCTTTAATTTCGTTTTCATCAGTAACCGCTGACGCTGTTACGTTTTGATATATCGGACAATTAGGTTTGCTAAATGTAGTATTCTCAATTGCTGCAGCCAATTCTTCTCTTGCTGGCTCCATTAAAGGCGAATGAAAAGCACCACCAACAGGAAGCACTAAAGCACGACGAGCACCTTCTTCTTTCAATGTTTCACAAGCTTTATTTATTGCGTCAATATCTCCAGAAATAACTAATTGTCCAGGACAGTTATAATTTGCAGCAACTACAACTCCTTCTGTAGTAGCACAAACTTTTTCTACGATGTCATCATCTAATCCTAAAACAGCAGCCATAGTACTTGGTTGTAATTCACATGCTTTTTGCATGGCTTGAGCACGTTGAGAAACGAGTTTTAAACCATCTTCAAATGTTAATGCTCCAGCAGCAACTAATGCAGAAAATTCACCTAATGAATGACCAGCAACCATATCTGGTTTAAAGCTGTCACCTAAAGTTTTGGCTAAAATTACCGAGTGTAAAAATATAGCAGGTTGTGTCACCTTTGTTTCTTTTAAGTCTTCTGCAGAACCTTCAAACATCGTGTCTGTAATATTAAAACCTAAAATTTTATTAGCTTTTTCAAATAGCTCTTGAGCTAATGGAGAGTTTTCGTATAAATCAAGTCCCATTCCTGAGAATTGAGCACCTTGACCTGGAAAAATATATGCGTTCATTGTCATAAAATTTAAGCTGCAAAAATAGGAATAAATATTTTACTGAAAACTGCTAATTTCCGAAGAAAAAGTTAAACACAAGCAGCTTCTGCACATCGCTCACCATCCATGGCTGCAGAAACGATTCCGCCAGCATAGCCACCACCTTCTCCACAAGGAAAAAGGTTGGATATTTCGGGATGCTCTAAATTTTCATTTCTTGGAATATTTACAGGAGATGAGGTTCTAGATTCAACACCAACCACATTAGCTTCCGAAGTATAATAACCGTGCATTTTTTCTCCAAATGCTTTAAAACCTTTCCGAAGTGAACCACCAATTAATTTAGGTAATAAAGAGTGTAGTGGTGCCGATTTTAATCCTGGTTGATATGATGTAGGATTTAAATCTGCAGAAAGTTTTCCTTCTACAAAATCTGTGAGTCGTTGTGCAGGAGCAGACTGTCGCCTTCCTCCAGATGTAAATGCCAAACGTTCTAAATCTTTTTGATATTCTAAACCTTTTAAAGCACCATGTTTTTCATATTTATAAAGGTCTCTATCTGAGTTTATTTCTACGACAATTCCAGAATTTGCAAACTCATTATTACGTTTTGAAGGCGACATACCATTAACAACAACTTCGCCATTTGCAGTGGCTGCAGGTACTATAAATCCGCCTGGACACATACAAAATGAATACACACCTCTGTCATTAACTTGATTTACTAAGCTGTATGATGCAGCGGGTAAAAGTTCATCTCTTTGTTCGCCTTTGCAATGGTATTGGATACCATCAATAATTTGTTGTGGATGCTCAACACGAACTCCCATCGCAAACGATTTTGCTTGTAATTTTATGTTTTTTTCATGGAGTAAATAATAAATGTCACGAGCAGAATGACCTGTTGCTAAAATTACTTTTTCTACGTCTAATTCGTTTCCGTTTTTAAGACTTAAAGATTTAATCTGATTGTCTTTAATATTGAAATTAGTCACACGTGTTTCAAAATGCACTTCACCACCAAATTTTAAGATCGTTTCACGAATATTTTGTACCACTTTTGGAAGCTTATTTGTTCCGATATGTGGATGTGCATCAACTAAGATTTGATCTGTTGCACCATGAAACACAAGGTTTTCAAAGATCTTTCTTACATCACCACGCTTAAGACTTCTGGTATATAATTTTCCGTCGCTATACGTACCAGCACCACCTTCTCCAAAGCAATAATTAGAGTCTTCATCAACATGATGATCTTGATTAATGGCTTTTAAATCTCGTCGTCTATCTTGTACATTTTTTCCGCGTTCTAAAACAATGGGTTTAAATCCAAGTTCTAAACAACGCAAAGCAGCATACATTCCTGCAGGACCAAAACCTATGATGTGAATTGGTTTTGCTTCGGAAACATCTTTGTAATCAAATGTGTAGGCAGTAGTTTCAGGCATCGGCTCATTAATATAAACTTCTACCTTATAGTTAAACATGATTTTAGATTTACGAGCATCAATGGATTTTCTTAGAATTTTAATTCCAGAAATTTCCGAAGATTTTACATCCAAATCATAAGCTGCTTTATAGAGCAAACCATTTGGTTTAGCTTCTTCATGAAGATTAATACGGAGTTGTAAGGCTTTTATCATGAAGTGTAATTAGTAAAAAAAAGTTTTGTAAATATATTATGATGAGTTCTAGTTTTAAAATCTCTTCTCATAAGTCAAAAATGTAAACGAAAACTCATGTTTCTCATCTTTAGAATGTTCTTTTCTAGCTGTTTCTTTCCAGATTGACATATCAATTTCAGGAAAAAAAGTATCAGCATCTGGAAACTCATGATGTACTCGAGTGATTTCAATCTTATCTGCTAAACGCATAGATTGCTTGTAAATTTGTCCACCACCAATAATAAAAGGTTGTTTATCGCTTCTTGCAGCATCTAGAGCATCTTCCATATTATTAACAACAATAACACCATCAGGAACTTTGTAGTTGTCTTGACGTGTAATTACGATATGTGTACGATTTGGCAATGGTTTTGGGAAGCTCTCAAAAGTCTTGCGTCCCATGATAATATGATGACCGTTGGTTAATGATTTAAAACGTTTAAGATCATCACTTAAATGCCAAATTAAATCATTGTCTTTACCAATTGCATTGTCCTCTCCAGCTGCTACTATTATAGTGCGTTCAGTTTTTTTTTTTACTGATGGAGCTGCATCAATTAAGGCATCGTTGAATACTTCAGATTTTGCGATTTCAGTCTCTTCCTTTAAAAGTTTCTGTTTGATTTTACTAATGCGTTCCTGTTGTTTTGCAACGAGTGATTCTCGTTGTTGGTCTTCCCAATCCTTACCCATAAATTTATGAGTTATAAATACACTTATAAAGTGGTAGATGAAAAATGCCAACCATAAAAGAATAGCAATCACAAACCAATCAAGTCCTACGATCTTAACATCTTTACCAATACCTAAAACCGTATTAGCTAAGATTAAAAATACAGCTCCAATTAAAAATATAACGAAATGAACATAAACACGTTTCTTTTGTTTAATGCGTTTTTCGGCATATTTTATTAATGCTAACTGCTCTTTATCTATCTGAGGAATTGTTTTCTTTTTTCCGAACATAAATCAAAATACTTATAAATGTAAAGTTACAGTTTTTAACGTAAACGTTGTAATTATTTTTTTCTTCGGAAATTAGAAAAACACGAAAACGTTTTAGTGTTTAACTTTTTGAAAATCAAGGATTAAGAACTGTAGTTGATTATTGCTAAAATCATAAATTATGAGGCTTTTTATTTAATAGTTGAAATTATTAGAAGTCATTCTTTACGAAAATGATAATTCTTTTGTTTGCTATTAGGTATTCGTTTGAGTATCAATGATTCTTTTATACATTTGTTTAAAATTAATTAACTATTATAATGGCAATTACAAAACAATTTTTAAAGAGCAAGCCTGTTTGCAAGGTAACATTTTCAGTACCTGCAGAGGAAGCTAAAAAAGTAACAGTAGTAGGATCATTCAACGAATGGAATGAGAAAAAAGCTGTTCAACTTAAAAAATTAAAGAACGGTACTTTTAAAGGAACTGTTGATTTAGAAAAAGATAACTCTTATGAGTTTAGATATGTAGTTGACGGAACTTACGTTAACGATGAACAAGCAGATGCTTACGCATGGAGCGATTTTGCTGGTGCAGAAAACGGTGTTTTAAACGTGTAATTTTACGTTTTTACTGATATAAAAAAAGAGCTTTCAATTTTGAAAGCTCTTTTTGTTTTATTATATATTAAAAATAAAGAGTCATCAATAATTTATAGGGAGTGTCAATAGGTTTTCCGTTAAGAGTTCCGGGTGTTTTAAATTTAGGAAGACGTTTGGCTACATTAATAGCCTCAATTGCTATGGCCTTATGGTTAGCTTTTGCATTTATGTTTTCAACTTTTCCTTTTTTGTTAATATTGAATTCCACTAGAAACTGAGTTGACTTTTCAGTTGGTAATGCTCGACTAGCCATTTCAATATCGAAACTCATTTTAATGAAGTTCATTATTTTTTCCTTAGAACAATTTTGTAATGCTGAGTTAGATGATTCTTTATCACAACCTCTAAATACAGGATAGGTTGAAGGTGTATCATCAAAGTTGGCTATTAAATCTATTTTTAATGGTATTGCATAGGGAACTATTACTGCCTCACCATCCATATGACCAGGTATCATTTGCGGAATTAGATTAGTAACACGTTTAGCTTCAGCTTCTAAAAATTCATCTTCTGCTCTCGAATTAATATCTATGACTTTTCCATCCTTATCAATTTTAAAAATCACAAAAACTTGTTTAAAACCAGGATCTATTTTAGAGTTTTTATGCCTTGTGGTGTTAAAGTTTTTTTGAAATAGTA
This sequence comes from Psychroserpens sp. AS72, assembly GCF_038900375.1. NCBI lineage: Bacteria > Pseudomonadati > Bacteroidota > Flavobacteriia > Flavobacteriales > Flavobacteriaceae > Psychroserpens > Psychroserpens sp. AS72. Next base: position 62,729 of record NZ_JBBMRC010000006.1, read on the forward strand.
GACTGATCTTATCAGACATGCATTGTTTTTTCTTAGCGTTATCTTTTTTGTTTTCACATCCCTTATAAATTGGTACGTTATCAATACGATACTCTGCTTTTAAATCACTTTTGTTTGATAAAGAATCTAATTGCGATTGACTTATTGTGTTTTCTTGCGCATGAATAAGCATTCCACACAAGATGGATATAATAAAAATGTAGTATTTCATAAAATTATTTTAAACAGCAACAGCACCTTTAATGTGTGGATGCGGATTATAATCTTCTAAAGTAAAGTCTTCAAATTTAAAATCGAAAATATTTGTCACTTCAGGATTAATTTTCATTTTTGGTAATGGTCTAAGTTCTCTAGATAATTGTAATTCTAATTGCTCAAAATGATTGCTGTAAATATGCGCATCTCCAAATGTATGGATAAATTCTCCAGCTTGGTAACCACAAACTTGTGCCATCATCATTGTAAATAATGCATAAGATGCAATGTTGAAAGGGACACCTAAAAAGATATCGGCACTACGTTGATATAATTGACAAGATAATTTCCCATCTGCAATATAAAATTGAAAAAAGGCGTGACAAGGTGGTAAAGCGGCTTTACCATTAGCTACATTCTCATCAAAAGATTTTGAAGTATCTGGCATTACAGAAGGATTCCAAGCCGAGACCATCATACGACGACTATTAGGATTGTTTTTAAGAGTTTCTATAACGTCTTTTATTTGATCGATTTCGTCGTTGTTCCAATTGCGCCATTGATGACCATATACTGGACCTAAATCTCCATTTTTATCTGCCCAAGAATTCCAGATTTTAACTCCGTTTTCAGTTAGGTACTTAATATTAGTATCTCCTTTTAAGAACCAAAGTAGTTCATAAATGATAGATTTTAAATGCAACTTTTTAGTGGTTACCATTGGGAAACCTTCACTCAAATCAAAACGCATTTGATGTCCGAAAACACTTTTTGTTCCTGTTCCTGTACGATCTCCTTTTTCGTTTCCTTGTTCTAAAACGTGCTTTACTAAGTCGTGGTATTGTTTCATAACATTTCCCACGAAAGTGGGAATCTCTTTAAATTAAACGTAAAATTTCAGAAAATAAAAGTAAAAAATAAGGGTTGAATCTTTACGATTTCAACCCTTTATAATATTAAAAGTTATTAACTATATTTTAATCCTAATTAGTGAAATTCAAAACCAATTTGGGTTACTAAATTGTCTTTAAATCCAATAACGATTGGTGTTGATTCTACTTTTGGATTTGACATATATAAATTAGGCATAACAGCTACTATATCAACAAATTTAATGTTATCAACTATAGAGTTATTAGATGTTTTGTCTATTAATAACTCATCAATTTTAAAAGTGCCAGAGTATGATGTGTCAGGGAAATTTTTATCACCATCCCAATTAAAGTTTAATCCTATAAATATCAATTTGTCTTTAACGGTGTGAATAGATATACCATGCTCCTTGTAATGGTAATTAATTTTCCCAGTAGGATATTCTTTATAAACCGTTGGAGTGCCCAATATTTTAGTGATCTCTTGTAATGATGTGTTAGTATTTAATGTTGTTTCGTTAAGTACTACTTCTTTGTCTTTGGTGAATTTTATCTCAACATTTGTTTGTGCAAAAGTCACATTTAAGAATACGATAGCGATAATTGTAAAGATTTTCATTTTCATTTTATTTTCATTTAGTTTTTACTATCCAATAATCATTCCAGCAATAGTAGCAGAAATCAAAGAGGCAAGTGTTCCACCAATTAAAGCTTTCATTCCAAATTTAGATAAGGTTTTACGTTGTCCAGGAGCTAAAGAACCAATACCTCCAATTTGAATTCCAATAGACGCAAAGTTTGCAAAACCACACAACATATACGTTGCCATGATAATTGATTTCTCATATTTTAAATGCGTAGCATTAGCGGCATTTTTAAGATCTGCTAATTGAATATAGCCTATAAATTCACTAGCTGCTAATTTAATGCCTAGGAGTTGTCCCATAAGCGCCATGTCTTCCGTAGCAACACCAATTAACCACATTAGAGGAGCAAAAATATAACCTAGAATAAGTTCGAGAGATAAACTTTGGTAAGCTGTGTTTCCAGCTACCCAATCGTTTAAATTTGTAATATCACCAACCCAACCTAGAATACCATTAGCCATAGCAATAAAGGCAACAAATACAAGTAACATTGCACCTACATTAACAGCTAGTTTTAGACCTTCGGTAGTACCATTAGCGATTGCATCTAAAATGTTTGAACCTATTTTTTCTTTAGAAACAGCCACATCAGTATTCACTTTTTCTGTTTGAGGATATAGAATTTTTGAAATCACAATTGCTCCAGGTGCTGCCATAACAGAAGCAGCTAATAAATGCTTTGCATAGAACAAGCGTAAGGCTTCATCTTCACCTCCAAGAAACCCAATGTATGCGGCAAGAACAGCACCTGCAACAGTTGCCATACCACCAATCATAACTAAAAGCATTTCTGATTTATTCATTTTCTCAAGATAAGCCTTGATTAAAAGTGGTGCCTCTGTTTGACCTAAAAAAATATTTCCAGCTACACTTAGACTTTCTGCACCAGATATTTTAAGCGTTTTAGATAGCAACCAAGCCATTGCTTTTACTACTTTTTGAATGATTCCTAAGTAGAATAAAACAGAGGTTAATGCTGAGAAAAAGATAATAGTTGGTAGTACTTGAAAAGCGAATATGAAACCATAGGAATTAATGTCCATTACACCACTAAATAAGAACTCACTTCCAGCTCTAGTAAAGTCTAGTATGTTTATGAAAACTTGACCTATTGATTCAAAAATATCCTTAACAAAATCAACTTGTAAAACGCAGATTGCAATGATTAGTTGAAATGCTAAGCCAATTGCAACTGTTTTCCAATTGATACCTTTTCTATTACTGCTAAATAAAAAGGCTATGACAAGCAAAGTTATCATACCTAATACGCCACGCCAAATACTATTGAAACTATAACCTTGACTTTTTACTATGTCGTCTATAGCTTCTCCTTGAGCAATAAAGCTAGGATGCTTATCTGATATAAATGTGAAAACATCATTAGAATTTTTTAAAATTAATTCTGTTTCTTTTTTACTTACAATCTCATAATAAACATCTACTGTCGTTGGAACTTTCTGCTTAAAAACTATTAAGTTATTATTCTGAAGCCAAAACCCTTTGTTGAAATTATTGTTTAAAATCGATTCGTATTCTCCATTTTCACCAAAATTTAAAAATTCTTTTCCTTTATTGAAATCAATATCTCCAGTTTTATCTTTTGGATAATTGTCAAAAGTTTCGTGTGATAATAATTGCCAATTGTTAATAACCAAATTAACTTCTTCGGCATTGTTTTTAATATCTTGAAATTTTACTATTTCAGGTAGACTGTCTGTTGAGATTTCTTTAGTATCTTGAGCATAAGTCGTAGTAATCCCAAAAAAAATAGCTGCAATAGCTAGAAGAAAATGTTTCATGTGTTTATTATTTGTTTTTTCAACAGTCACATGCTGTTCGCAATTAATCATTCTTTTGGTGATAAAATTTTGAACATGCTCGTTTCAAAAGAAAATTATTATCGTTTGTCAATTTCGTCTCTAATCTTAGCTGCTTTTTCGTAATCTTCGTTATTAACAGCTTCATCTAAGAGTGTATGTAATTCTTGAAGTGATTTATCCATATAGTTATCTTGGATACTCGCTTCTATTTCTTCAACGACCATGTCATCTACAAGAATAGAATCTTGATCTTGTTCTTCGCCTTCCTTTTTAGGGTTGACTTTTAGATAAATACCTGCTTTATCTAATATGTTTTTATAGGTAAATATTGGTGCTTTAAAACGTAATGCTAAAGCTATAGCATCACTAGTTCTTGCATCTATAATTTCTTCAATTTTATCGCGTTCGCAAATTAAGCTGGAGTAAAATACACCATCAACTAGTTTGTGGATAATGACTTGTTTGACAACAATATCAAAACGATCTGCGAAATTTTTAAATAAATCGTGTGTAAGTGGTCTTGGAGGTCTAATTTCTTTTTCTAGAGCAATCGCTATGGACTGCGCTTCAAAAGCACCAATAACGATTGGTAGTTTGCGGTCACCATCTACTTCATTCAGAATAAGAGCATACGCGCCATTTTGGGTTTGGCTGTATGATATTCCTTTAATGTTTAATCTAACTAGACTCATAATGTATAAAACGTAAAGAACTGTTTTAATTTAGACTTTAACAACTGCAAATTGCAGATTTATGTTTAGAGTACCAAATCAAAACAGTCCTTTTTATAACTGTTAATTTTAAAAAATTAAGCGTTTTGAGCTTTAAAAGCTTTTAATTTTTCAATCAATGCAGGTACAACTTCAAAGGCATCACCAACAACACCATAATCTGCAGCTTTAAAGAAAGGTGCTTCTGGATCTGTATTGATAACTACTTTTATTTTTGAAGAATTAATACCAGCTAAATGTTGTATTGCTCCTGAAATACCAATAGCAATATATAAATTTGATGCTACGGGTTTTCCTGTTTGCCCTACGTGTTCACTGTGTGGTCTCCATCCTAAATCTGATACTGGTTTAGAACATGCTGTTGCTGCTCCAAGAACTTCTGCTAACTCTTCAATCATTCCCCAGTTTTCTGGACCTTTAAGTCCGCGACCACCAGAAACCACTATTTCAGCATCTGCAATTGATACTTTATCTGTTGCTTTATCAACCGATTGTACTGTAACTGATATGCTTGGTATTGAAGGCGAAAAGTCTTCCGAAGAAGCAGTTCCATTAGATTCTACAAGTCCAAATGAATTTTGTGATACACCAACTACTTTCGTGTCTGTATCAATTGTAGTCATATTAAACGCTTTATTTGTAAACGCTGTACGTTTAACTGTAAAAGGAGATGTGCTAGAAGGTGCTTCTACAACATTTGATGCGTAACCAGCTTCTAAATCTATGGCAACTATTGGTGCTAAATATTTACTATCTGCACTAGAACTTACAACAACAACTTTAGAAACTTCTTGCTTAGCTGCTTGAGCTATTGCACTTGCGTAGGCATTAGCATTAAATTTATCTAAATCGCTATTGGTAACTTTTAATACTTTGTCAACACCATAGTTTCCTAACTCTGAAGCATCTGCTGCATTAAATGTAATTGCTGTGACAGTTGTTCCTAATTGGTTAGCAACTGCTTTGGCATAAGAGGCAACTTCAAAAGCTGTTTTTTTGAATTTTCCTTGTTCTGATTCTGTATATACTAAAACTGACATGTTTTTTAAGTTTTTGTCATTCCTGCGAAGGCAGGAATCTATTTTTTGTTTTTCTCTATTTTCTGGATTCCTGCATTCGCAGGAATGACAGCTTAAATCGCTTTAGCTTCGTTGTGAAGTAAATTGATTAATTCATCAAGATTATCTGGAGCTACTAAAGTTACTGCACCTTTTGGAGCAGGTTTTTCAAATTTTACTGAATTAGTTTCGGCAGCAGCATTGATTGGTTCTACCACAGATAATGGTTTTTTACGAGCCATCATAATTCCTCTCATATTTGGAATACGAAGATCACTCTCTTCAACCAATCCTTTTTGTCCACCAATAACTAAAGGTAAGTTTGTAGCAACGGTTTCTTTACCACCATCAATTTCTCTCATAGCAGTAGCATTTGTACCATCAACTTCTAAGCTAATACAGTTAGTTACAAAATTAGCGTTTGTTAATGCAGCAATCATTCCTGGAACCATTCCTCCATTATAATCAATAGACTCACGACCAGCAATCACTAAATCATAACCTCCATCTTTGACAACATTTGCTATTTCTTTTGCAACTTGATAACCGTCTTTTGCCTCAGTGTTTACTCTAATTGCTGAGTCTGCACCAATTGCTAAAGCTTTACGAAGTGTAGGTTCTGTTTCTGGTCCACCAACATTAATAACAGTGACTTCAGCACTTTGTTTTTCTTTAAACCACATAGCGCGAGTTAAACCAAACTCATCGTTTGGATTAATTACAAATTGTACACCATTAGTGTCAAACTTTGTATCACCATCAGTAAAATTAATTTTTGAAGTCGTATCAGGTACGTGGCTAATACATACTAATATTTTCATATCGAATAATTTATTTTGAGTATTTTTTTTAAAGCACGAAGATAATTATAAAATTTCAAATTTTACTATGCATGCATAATAAATTTTATGAAAATTGGGGATTTCACACCAATGGTTATGAAAATCTTATAAATACTGCGCTAAATTACGAATAATTCAAAGTTTATTACAGAAGAAATTGTTTTGGTGAGGCACATTTCCGAAGAAAAAAGAAAAAAATGAAGTTACGTATTGAGAGCTTAGGCTTAGAATCTGTTTTCAACTTCAATTTATGTTATTTTATTATCAATAATTACTACTTTTGTTATTCGTTAAAAAATGAATATATGAAGACAATTCAATTTAGAGAAGCAATTTGTGAAGCCATGAGTGAAGAAATGCGCAGAGATGAAAGCATTTATTTAATGGGTGAAGAAGTTGCAGAATATAATGGAGCTTACAAGGCTTCTAAAGGAATGTTAGATGAGTTTGGTGCAAAACGTGTGATTGATACACCTATTGCTGAGCTTGGTTTTGCAGGTATTGCAATTGGATCAACGATGACAGGAAATCGTCCTATTGTTGAGTACATGACCTTTAATTTCTCTTTAGTTGGAATTGATCAAATTATAAATAATGCTGCGAAAATTAGACAAATGTCTGGTGGACAATTTAAATGTCCAATCGTTTTTCGTGGACCTACAGCTTCTGCTGGACAATTAGGAGCAACACACTCTCAAGCTTTTGAGAACTGGTTTGCAAATACACCTGGTTTAAAAGTAGTTGTGCCTTCTACACCTTATGATGCAAAGGGTTTATTAAAATCTGCCATTCGTGATGACGATCCAGTAATTTTTATGGAAAGTGAGCAAATGTATGGTGATAAAGGTGAAGTGCCAGAAGGAGAATATACGATTCCTTTAGGAGTTGCAGAACTTAAAAGAGAAGGTACAGATGTCACTATTGTATCCTTCGGAAAAATTATAAAAGAAGCTTACAAAGCTGCAGATGAGTTAGAAAAAGAAGGGATTTCTTGTGAGATTATCGATCTAAGAACTGTACGTCCTATGGATCGTGAAGCGATTTTGAAATCGGTTAAGAAAACAAATCGTCTAGTGGTACTTGAAGAAGCTTGGCCATTTGGGAATGTATCGACAGAAATCACTTATTTAGTACAATCTGAAGCGTTTGATTATCTAGATGCACCAATTATTAAAATAAATACAGCAGATACTCCTGCGCCTTATTCACCAGTTTTATTAGCAGAGTGGTTACCAGACTACAACGAAGTTATTAAAGCGGTACGTAAAGTGATGTACAAATAAAATTAAACGTGATTATTTGCGTTAAAAAACTTCATTAGCACGATTGTTGATGAAGTTTTTTTAGTTTTGACAACTTAATCCAGTATTATAAACTGGGCAATTGCAATTTTGTACCCAACTAAAAAATAAATTGCAAAACCTATAAAAATGAAAAAGAAGCTCCTCATTTTATTATTTTTCTTCGGAATAGCATTGTCTTTCTCACAAACCAAAGTAAGTGGTTATGTCTTTGATGAATTCAATGAGCCTGTAGCATTTGCAAATATTTTATTCAAAGGGTCTACAGAAGGAACCATATCTAACGAAGATGGACGTTTTTATCTTGAGTCTGATAATACTTGGGACATCTTAGTTGTGTCTTTTTTAGGGTATGAACGTCAAGAAGTCAAATTGGAGAATAAAGTTAACTACGATTTAAAATTTATTCTAAAAGAAGAAGCTGGAGCATTAGATGCTGTACTTATTGTTACAGGGAAACAATCTAAAAAAGCATCAGAAAATCCTGCAATTAGAATTTTAAAGAAAATTTGGGAACGCAAACGTAATAACGGATTACAACAATTTAAACAATACGAATACGATAAATACGAAAAAGTAGAATTTGATCTCAATACCATTGATAGTGCGCTTATAAAAAGTAAACTGTTTAAAGGAATGGAGTTTGTTTTTGAAGAAGTAGATACCTCTAATATTACAGGTAAAACCTATTTGCCCATATTTATAAATGAAGCTGTAAGTAAGGTGTATGGTGACAACCTATTAAATAAAGAAAAGAGCGATTTAAAAGGAAATAAAAACTCTGGCTTTAGTAATAATCAAATCATCATCGATTTTATTGACGACCTCTACGCAGATTTTGATATCTATGATAACTACCTTAAGTTTTTTGATAAGAGTTTTGTGAGTCCGTTGTCTAGAACAGGTGTTCAGACCTATAATTATGTGTTATCAGACAGTGCTTTTATTGATAATAAATGGTGCTACAATATTGTTTACTATCCAAGACGTAAAAATGAATTGACCTTTAAAGGTGATTTTTGGGTTAATGATTCTACCTACGCAATTAAAGATATTAATTTACAAGCGTCAAAAAGTGCTAATATAAACTGGGTCAAAGAGATTTATATAGAACAAGAATTTGAGGTTTTAAACGATACGCTCTTTTTAATTAAGCGCGATTATATGTTGTCTGATTTTGCGTTGAATAAAAAGGAAAAGTCACGTGGTGTCTACGGAAAACGTACAACCTTATACGATAATTACCAATTTGACAAACCTAAGGACGAGAAATTTTACGACGAAGAAGTCTATAATTATAATGAAGACGCTTATAATCGTGATGATGATTTTTGGGAAGAAAACCGAATGGAAACCCTTAGCAAAGACGAAAAAGGTGTTTACAAAATGTTAGATACACTTAAAACTGTTAAAAAGTTTAAACGACTTTATAATCTTGGTAGTATTCTAGCCTCAGGTTACATTGAAGTGCCTAGTCTTAATTTGGATATTGGACCTGTTTTTTCTGTTTTTGGTTATAATGAAGTAGAAGGCATGCGACTTCGAGGAGGAGGACGAACCTATTTTGGACCCAATGACCTTTGGAGAGTAGAAGGGTTTTTAGCTTATGGGTTTAGAGATGATAAATTCAAATACGGTATTTCTGGTAAGTGGCTTATAGATAAAAAGAACCGACTTATAATTTCAGGAGGAAACCGACGAGATATAGAACAAATAGGTGCAAATTTAACAGCTTCAACAGATGTGTTAGGTCGCAGTTTAGCCTCATCTGCAGTGGTTGGAACAAGTACCAATGACAAACTCACCAATGTGAATTTGACCACATTGGCACTAGAAATAGAGCCAAGTAAAAACTTTGTGATTAGAACTAGTGGAACTTACAGAACCTTAGAATCTGCATCACCAACTTTTAGTTTAGATTATAATGATCCAGAATCTCCTACAGGTATTTCTTCGGAAGTGAAACAATATGAGACTGCATTGTCATTATCGTATTTTCCGAAGCGAAAAATGACAGGTTTTGGTGTAGAACGTCGTACAGCTAATGATGGTTTTGCGAGTTTATTTGCGCAAATTACACGTGGAGATCAAGCTTTTTTTAATAGTGATTTTGATTATACTAAACTTCAATTTTCATACATACAGCCTTGGCAAGTAGGTGGTTTTGGGCGCTTGACGACAACAATTGAAGTAGGAAAAACGTTTGGAGAAGTGCCTTTAGGCTTGCTAAGTGTTGTGCCAGGAAATCAATCGTATTTTTCTATTTATAATACATTCCCACAGTTAGATTTCTATGAGTTTGTAACAGATACCTACACGTCATTGCATTTAGAACACAATTTTAATGGTCGTTTTTTCTCAAGAATCCCATTTCTTAAAAAATATAATCTAAGAGCCATTGTTGGTGTTAGAGGAGTTTGGGGAGATTTATCTGCGGAAAACATCGCACTTAACACCACTGGGAATCCAATAGAAACACCTTTAATTGCTCCAAACGATGAAATGTATTATGAATACAGCGTTGGTGTTGGTAATATCTTTAAAATCCTGCGTATTGATTTTAACTTTAGAGGGAATTACTTAGACACTCCAGATGCAAGACCTTTTGGTGTCACTGGAAGTTTTGGGTTTAATTTTTAAGGGTTTGAAAGCTAGTATAAGAATAAACTTAAATTGAGGTTTCTATTTGTTATATTCGGTTGTTGTAAGTAGTTTACTTATTTAGATACTCATCCCAAATATCCTTTACAATATCGCTAGCCGACTTTATATTGTTTATGTTATTTACACTAGTTCCAGCATAGAGTGTCATTGCTTCAATATTACCTGAAACTCCTGAAACTGGTGCGCTAAAACTATATCGTTCTATATTTTTGCCTGATACGTTTTTTCCAAGAATGTCAAATTCACCTGGTCTATTTCCAATTTTTGCGCAACCATCAGATTCCCACATTTTGAATGTTGTATTTCGTATTATTCTATGAGAAGCATTGTCCCAGCCTTTATTCATACAAACAGTTAATACAGTATCATCACTATTTGAATTAACTAGGTTCTCTTTATATATCTGATGTGCGCCACTTTCAATAGAAGCGACAAATCGAGAACCCATTACAACTCCAGATGCTCCAAGAACTAAAAACTTTTTAATATCGTTACCACAGGAAATTCCTCCTGAAGCCAAAACTGGCATTTTCCCGTTGGCTGCTTGTAATACTTCTGGTAAGGCTTTTTCAAGTGTCTTTGAAGCTTGAACATGTCCTCCAGCTTGTGTTCCTTGGCAAACCAAGTAATCAGCTCCTAAAGACATAGCTCTTAAAGCACTCTCTTTGTCAGTAACTTGAATACCTATCTTAGCATTAAATGACTTAATTAAATCAACTAATTCTATACTTGGCATTCCCCAAGAAAATTGTATAATTTTTACATCAAGTTCTAGTGTTCGTTTTAATGCTTTAGGTTCAAAGTTTAAAACAAAATTTGCATAAAATGGTTTTGATGTTAATGACTTTAATTGTTTGATTTTTATTTCAGCATCTTCAGGAGAAGACCAGCTTAAAGCTAAACCTCCTAAAGCTCCACAATTAGAAACTGCAGCGACTAGTTCAGTAGTTACTACTCCACCAATAGGAGCCTGAATTATAGGATAATCTATATTCAACATTTCTAACAATTCCTTCATGTTTAATTTTTCTTTTTTGTTAAATCTGAAATTACTTACAACATTGTTGAGTATGGTTAGTTGCGTTGGCAAGAACTAAATTAGTAAAAGAAAACAAACCAGAGAAAAATCGGTATAAATTAGAAGTCAGCAAAAGGGGAATAATAAAGAACAGCATATCCAAAAGTTACAATACAGTACAATATTGTTCCTACGATATAAAAAAGCCATCTAAAATTAAATAGTTTTAATTTACTTTTAAAATAATAATCATCTAAAATTTCAACTAAAATGCCTGTTGAAAAAAGAATATTTGCAATAACTCCCCAAATAAATATTCCAATGATATCAAATATGATAAATTCAAACTCACCAGTTAAAAGTATTGCTAAAACACCAGATAGTCCAACAGCGAAATTAAACCATAATCGTTTAGGTTCCCACCATTTTAGAATGTCGTTTGTTGTTTTTTCTATCATATGTAACTAGTTTTTGTTTTTTATTCTAGCTCGCCGTTTTGGAATCGCGTCAATACTATTAAATCATTTACTAAGTTCGACTATTTTTTAATAAACTCAACTAAAATAAATTGCCAAAATTCAAACAATACACTATCTTTGCAACCCGAAATTCAACTTGTTAAAAGCGTTTTGAATTTCGCAGTTAGATGAAATAAAATTAGGAATCCAATTTCCGTAGAAAAAAACAGAAGACATGTCAGAACCTGGTGAATTAACTTTTGATGTATTAATAGAAATCCCAAAAGGAAGCAGAAACAAATACGAATATGATTTTACATTACATAAGATTAGATTTGATCGTATGTTGTTTTCATCTATGATGTATCCTGGAGATTATGGATTTATTCCAGAAACTTTGGCTTTAGATAGTGATCCTTTAGATGTTTTGGTTTTAGGTCATCAACCAACATACCCAATGGTTGTAATGGAAGTAAGACCAATTGGTGTGTTTCATATGACAGATGAAAAAGGACCAGATGAAAAAATTATTTGTGTACCAGTTTCAGATCCTATTTGGAGTAACAATAAGGATATTAGTGATTTGAATCCGCATAGATTAAAAGAGATTGAACATTTCTTTAAAGTATACAAAGATTTAGAAAAGAAAAAAGTTGATACAGGTGGTTGGGGAGATGCTCAAGAAGCTATAAAAATCTATCATGAATGTGTACTGCGTTATGATGAAAGTGAGCATAAAAAGAAACGCACGTTTACAATTTAAGAATCAAAGATTTTTTTAACAAAATTCTATTAAAAAAGCAATATCAAGTAATTGATATTGCTTTTTTGGTAAAATATGATTGATTTTACTACTTTTGCCCAGTTAAAAAACTAATCAATTTAAAAATAAAATATGGAGTCATTAATGATTTATATGCCAATTGCTTTGGCACTTATAGGATTAATTTACATGGTTATTAAGAAATCATGGGTTATGAAACAAGATGCTGGAGATGGTAAAATGAAAGAAATTTCAGATCATATCTACGAAGGAGCCTTAGCGTTCTTAAATGCTGAGTATAGATTACTAGCTGTTTTTGTAGTAATTGTAAGTATCCTTTTGGCAGTTGTGTCTTTTGTAGTGCCAACTACGCATATCCTTATTGTTGTTGCCTTTATTTTTGGAGCAGTATTTTCTGCGTTCGCAGGAAACATTGGGATGAAAATCGCAACAAAAACTAATGTAAGAACAACACAAGCTGCACGTACAAGTTTACCAAACGCATTGAAGATCTCTTTTGGAGGTGGAACAGTAATGGGACTTGGTGTTGCTGGTTTGGCTGTATTGGGTTTAACAGGATTCTTTATATTTTTCTTCCAGTTCTTTATGGGAGGCGAATGGACCAACACAATGGATATGACGATCGTTCTTGAAACCTTAGCTGGTTTCTCATTAGGAGCAGAGTCAATTGCTTTATTCGCAAGAGTAGGTGGTGGTATTTACACTAAAGCTGCAGATGTTGGAGCCGATTTAGTAGGTAAAGTAGAAGCTGGTATTCCAGAAGATGATCCTCGTAATCCTGCTACTATTGCAGATAATGTTGGTGATAACGTAGGTGATGTTGCTGGTATGGGAGCCGATTTATTTGGATCTTATGTTGCAACAGTTTTAGCTGCAATGGTTCTTGGTAACTATGTGATTAAAGATATGGGTGGATCTATTTCTGATGCTTTTGGTGGTATTGGTCCAATCTTATTACCAATGGCAATTGCTGGTGTAGGAATTATCATTTCTATTATTGGTACGATGTTGGTGAAAATAAAAAGTAATGACGCTAAAGAGTCTCAAGTCATGGGAGCTTTAAATATTGGTAACTGGACGTCTATCGTTTTAGTTGCAGTAGCTTGTTTTGGATTAGTAACTTGGATGTTACCAGAAACGATGCAAATGAATTTCTTTGGTGAAGGTCTACAAGAAATTTCTTCAATGAGAGTGTTCTATGCAACCTTAGTTGGTTTAGTTGTAGGTGCAGTGATTTCATCTGTAACAGAATATTACACAGGATTAGGGAAATCTCCAATCTTAAAAATTGTACAACAATCCTCTACAGGAGCAGGAACTAATATTATTGCTGGTTTAGCAACAGGTATGATTTCTACATTCCCTTCAGTATTATTATTTGCTGGAGCAATTTGGGCATCTTATGCATTTGCTGGATTTTATGGTGTAGCATTAGCAGCTTCTGCAATGATGGCTACAACAGCTATGCAGTTAGCGATTGATGCTTTCGGACCAATATCAGATAATGCAGGTGGTATTGCTGAAATGAGCGAACAAGAACCAATCGTTAGAGAACGTACAGATATCTTAGATTCCGTTGGAAATACAACAGCAGCAACCGGAAAAGGTTTTGCTATTGCTTCTGCTGCATTAACGTCATTAGCATTATTTGCTGCTTACGTAACGTTTACAGGAATTGATGGAATTAACATCTTTAAAGCACCAGTATTAGCCATGTTATTTGTTGGTGGTATGGTACCAGTAGTATTCTCTGCTTTAGCAATGAACGCTGTAGGTAAAGCTGCAATGGAAATGGTAGAAGAAGTTAGACGTCAGTTTAGAGAGATTCCAGGAATTATGGAAGGTACTGGGAAACCAGAATACGATAAATGTGTGGATATCTCTACAAAGGCATCCTTAAAAGAAATGATGTTACCAGGTTTATTAACTATCGGTTTTCCTTTAGTGATTGCTTTTGTACCAATGTTATTTGGTATGGATCATCTTGCTATTGCTGAAATGTTAGGTGGTTATATGGCTGGTGTTACAGTATCTGGTGTATTATGGGCAATCTTCCAAAACAATGCTGGAGGTGCTTGGGATAATGCTAAGAAATCTTTTGAAGCTGGTGTAGAAATCAATGGAGAAATGACGTACAAAGGTTCTGAAGCACATAAAGCAGCAGTAACTGGAGATACAGTTGGAGATCCATTTAAAGATACATCTGGACCATCAATGAATATCTTAATTAAATTAACATGTTTAATTGGATTGGTAATTGCGCCTATCTTAGGAGGACATACTTCGGAAACAGCTTTAACTAACACAGAGGTTGAGGTTGAAACTGTTATTGGTACGTCTAAAGATTTAGCACAAGCAACCATTACGTATACAACTGTTGAAAACGGTGAAGAAGTTACTAAAGAAGAAACATTCTCTGGGACTGAAGCTGAGGTTGACGCAAAATTAAAAGCATTCGAAAAAACAGTTACTACTGTTGAAGGTGATGCTAAAAAAGTGATTACAAAAATGGAAGTTATTAAAGAATAACACTATTTCATTCACATATTAAAAAAGCCACGTTAATCGTGGCTTTTTTTGTTAAAAAAATTATTAAAGTCTTTAATAATGGTTTTTGTCCGTAATTTAGTTGCGCTAAAAAGAAAAAACATTCACTACATGAAAAAGAAATTACTATTTATCAGTCTGCTTATTGCATCCCTAATTATCTATTGTATTCCATTTACTTCGGAAACTTTAAATGAAGACAATTCTCATCTCGATTTAACATCTATTAAGCCTGAAAAAACAAGCAAAAAATCAATGACTCAAAAAATGGAAGCAGTCGAAGATCGTTTTCAGTTTGAGTATGACATGCAAAAAAATCCTATTACAGGTTTAATTCCTCAAGAAGAGAAAGAAATAGAGTTGAATTTTGCTCTAGAATCCAAAGTTCAAGCGTTAGCAGGTTTTCAAGCTAGAAGCTTTTCTAGCCCTTATGTCACGCGTGGACCATCAAATTTAGGTGGAAGAACTAGAAGTTTCGCTATAGATATTAGCGATACTTCTGGAAATACAATGCTCGCAGGAGGTGTGAGTAGTGGACTTTTTAGAAGTACCGATGGAGGTGCTTCATGGGTAAAAGTATCTTCTAATGATGAAATTCATAGTGTTACTGCTATTGCACAAGATCCTAGAATTGGATTTCAAAATATTTGGTATTATGGTACTGGTGAGTTATTAGGTAATAGTGCAAATGCAAGTGGAGCCTTTTATTTGGGACAAGGTATTTGGCGTTCAGTAGATAATGGAATTACTTGGACACAAATTCCACAAACAAATTCAGTTATAGAATCGTTTGATAGTACGTTTGATATTATAAATTCGTTAGCTGTAAGCCCAATTACAGGTGACTTATTCGTGGCTGCCTTTAGAGCTGTTTTAAGATATGATGGTACTGATTTTAGTACAGAAATTCAAGCAACAGGAGGAAATGGTTCAAGCGATGTGAAAATCTCAAATACAGGTCGTGTCTTTGTTAGTTTAGAAGGTAATTTTGCATCTAATGGTGTTTATACTTCTGAAACTGGAGTTGGAAATTATATACGAATAGCTCAGAATAACGCACCTGCAGGATGGTCTCTCAGTGGTAGAATAGTGCTAGGAATAGCACCATCAAACAGTAACATTGTTTATGCATTATTCAGAAATGGAAACTTTACTGGAGTAGAAGCCGATTTGTGGAGATATGATTTAAGTACAGATACATGGACTGATTTCACTGGTAAAATGCCAGATGAACCAGGTGGTGATTTGTCAGGTAATGATCCTTTCGCAATTCAAGGAGGTTACGATCTTGAAGTTTCTGTAAAACCAGACGATGAAAATTTTGTAATTATTGGAGGAACAAACACATACCGAATTAATAATATCAATACAGACGCTACTTTTGATCGTATAGGTGGTTATATTAATAATGCTAGTTACGGATTATATGATTTAGGAGGTGGTGACGAACACCATCCAGATATTCATGATCTTGTATTTAGTCCTTTTAATAGTAATTTATTGTACTCAGGTACAGATGGTGGTATTCACAGCGCAGATGTCACAGTACCAACAGTAGGTTGGACCAATTTAAATAACAATTACCAAACCTATCAATATTTTCATGTGGCTTTAGACCCACAAGCTGGTTCTAATTTTGTTATGGGAGGCGCTCAAGATAATGGTACTACAATAGGTGGAGGACCTGCTTTAACAGGACTAACCAATACTACTGATATGGAATCTATATTTGGAGGTGATGGTGTTGCAGTTGCATTTGGACGTACAGGTACAATGGATGATATTAATGATATCCAATTGTATTTTGGTACACAATCTGGACCATTGTTTACTATACGTAATGGTGGATTTGTAAATATTAGACCATCAGCAACTAATGGTACTGGCAACCAAAGTATTTTTGTTACCTATTTTTATTTAGATACAGAAACCAATACAATGTATTATGCTAATGGAAATGAATTGTATCGAGCAAATAATGCGTCTACTGTTTCTTCATTTGCATGGGCTGATATAGGATCGTTAAGTACTAATGAATTTATAAGAAGTATTGTATCAACACGAGGAACATATTCTCCATCAAGTTATACACTCATTGGAGGTCAAAATGGAGGTGTATTTAGACTAGATGATCCTCGTAACAACGATTTAGTGTCTGCAGTTAACATTACACCAGCAGCAGCTTCTACGGCAAATGGATCTGTAGTTTCTGGTGTAGCAATACATCCAACAAATCCTGATATCGCTATGGTTGTATATTCTAACTACGGTATCAATAATATTTTTTTAACATCTAATGCAACAAGTGCTACACCAACATGGGATTTAGTAGAGAGAAACTTGGCATCATTTTCTATTCGATCTACTGCAATTGCAGAAGTTGATGGACAAATTGGTTATTTTGTTGGTACTGCTCGTGGTTTATATGCAAGTCAAGACCCAACCACAGAGGACTGGCAGTTAGAAGGTGCAGATGAGATTGGTTTAGCAGTAGTAAGTAGTTTGGTAACTAGACCGTCTGATAATATGCTTTTAGTTGGTACACATGGAAACGGAATGTTCCAATCAGATTTAACTACATTAGGACTTAATGATGTTGCTATTGATGAGAATGAAATTGTAATGTATCCAAATCCAACTTCAGGGCCAGTTACCATAGCTTATAGTGGTGCACAACCTATTGGAATTATTAGTGTAGTTGATATAAATGGAAAAGTTGTTAGAAAACTTACAAATGAAGGTTTTAGCTCAGAGATTCAATTCAATGTTCAAGATTTGTCTTCTGGAGTTTATTTTATAAATATTAATGTAGATGCTGGTGTTAAAACAGTTAAGAGGCTGATAGTTAGGTAGCTAAAAAAAATAACAAATAAAAAAGCCACGTTAATCGTGGCTTTTTTATGTTTAAAAATTAGGTGTTTTTACCTGTTGTATGTTATTTTGAGGTCATTTATCTTTATTGGATATATGAATACCTCTCAACAAATATCTCAAATACTTACGACGATTCAGTCCTTTCAAATTATACAATGTCAAATGCATCATGAAAAAGTTGCAGTAGATGTTGAGGGTAATCCTATTCAAAACGCATTAGATGATACGCTAGTTTTTGATCGTGTTAATCTTTGTGATTTACATCTTAGAAACAAACGTTTGGGTTGTGCACATTCTGGAGTCAATATCAAATTTGAGCGTGTTTTAGAAGAATTGAAAACAATAGTACCACAATGCACGAATCAAATTTCAGAATTTAAAAATGTGTTTAATTCTACGGTTACAAAAATATATGCTTTAGATCATAAGGTTGGATATTTAGAACACGATATAGCTTTATGCGCGCTTAATTTTGATACCATCGGAAAAGATAAACTAGAACAGTCATTGCGCAAATTAAAAATGGATCATAGTCAACTTATGAATAAGCTCTCAGAAATCAAATCTGATATTGAACAAGTTGTTATAACCGAATCTAATTATAGTCAGATTTAAGATTTTATTTTTCTTGATTTTAGTATCTTCATCATCTAATATATTTAGTTAGTGTTCAAAAAAGACCCTTTACAAATTACTACGTTTCAAAGTTATGGTACTGATACCCATTTTTATATGCGTGGACGTGCATTAGAAGATGAAACTATTGATTTGGAGCAGAAGGGTTTATTTAAGTTATTGATTAATTCCTGGAAACGGTTTGAAAGCGATGAAATTAAACATACAGAGCTTAAACTTACCTTACCCAACGGAACTATTTTAAAAACCGTTACAGACGACCATGGCTATTTTAAGATTGATGAGCAGTTAGAGGGTTTGAGTGCTTTAGCAAATGATGAAGGTTGGCTTACTTTTGAAATGGCTTATAATAATGTCAATATAAAACGTAGTATTCAAAACTCTAATCGGTTTCCAGGAGAATTATTAATTCCTTGTGTTGCTTCTCAATTTGGTGTGATTAGCGATATTGATGATACAATTTTGCATACAGGAGTAGTGTCAACTCTTAAATGGAGAGTTTTAGTTAATAGCATTTTTAAAAGTGCTGCGAGTAGAATTCCGTTAGAAGGTGCAGCAGAATTTTATCATATGCTTCACAGAGGTGCAACTGGCAAAAATGCTAACCCGATTTTTTATGTGAGCCATAGTCCGTGGAATTTATATCGCTATCTCGAATTCTTTTTAAAACAGAATGCATTTCCTAAAGGGCCAATTCTACTGCGAAGTTTTAAAGACATATTTAGAAAAAAATCTGGCGATCGACCACAAAAGTATAAAGAAATAGTCAACATCTTAAAAGCCTATCCTACATTAAAATTCATTTTAATTGGAGACAGTGGAGAACATGATGCTGATATTTATATAGATGTTGCCAATGAGTATCCAAAACAAGTTGCAGCCATTTATTTAAGAAGTGTAAAGCATAAAAAGAAAATGCTTAGAGTGACATCGCTATTTAAGGATTATAAACAAATACCAGTATTATTAGTTGAGCGAAGTGATGAGGCAATTGCGCATGCTCGAGAACATGGGTTTATAGCTTGATAATGAAATGTTGTTTTCTATTTTAACAAAAAATGTGATGGTTTTAAAAAGGCGAAGCGCTGTTTAAGTATTCGAGTAAGGCGTTAGGGATGGAGGCTTTGTTGGAGCTCCTTGAAAAGAGCGACTGCCGAGAGCCCGACTTTTTGCGATCCTACAAGGTTTTAAAAACCGGGTAGGTATGAGTAAAAAGTAACGCTAAAATAATTATTAAATTAAAATAGTTTTTGGTAACTATGCTTT
This sequence comes from Psychroserpens sp. AS72, assembly GCF_038900375.1. NCBI lineage: Bacteria > Pseudomonadati > Bacteroidota > Flavobacteriia > Flavobacteriales > Flavobacteriaceae > Psychroserpens > Psychroserpens sp. AS72. The sequence goes on from NZ_JBBMRC010000006.1 coordinate 82,442, forward strand.
CCTATACTGAGCTTGTTGAAGTGTTGAACTTAGAACAACCCATTAATTTGTGCGTCAATCTTATTGATGATGCCTCCAAGATCTTCAGGGTTTGCAACGAAATCTAAATCATCTACGTCAATAATCAATAAATTACCTTTATCATATTTAGTAATCCAAGCTTCGTAACGTTCGTTCAATCTACTTAAATAATCGATACTAATTGTGTTTTCATAATCACGTCCACGCTTATGAATCTGAGCTACTAAATTTTGGATAGAACTACGTAAATAGATCAATAAATCTGGACCTTCAACAAAAGATTCCATAAGATCAAAAAGAGAACGGTAGTTTTCAAAATCACGATTGGTCATCAATCCCATGGCATGAAGGTTGGGAGCAAAGATATGCGCATCTTCATAAATGGTTCTATCTTGGATGATGTCTTTACCACTTTCACGAATTTGTGATACCTGACGAAATCTACTATTTAGAAAATAAACTTGTAGATTAAAACTCCAACGTTCCATTTGATTGTAAAAATCATCTAAATAAGGATTGTCAACCACATCTTCTAATTGTGGTTCCCATTTGTAATGTTTAGCTAGTAATTTAGTAAGTGTAGTTTTACCTGCACCAATATTTCCTGCGACTGCAACATGCATATTTAATTGATTTTTAGTTGGTATTTATGGAGTATGTTCGAACCGTAAATATACAAGGTTTCATTGGTTAGTAAAAACTGATTTATTAACAATTTAGGCATTTCTATTGTGCTAAGATTTTCGGCTTTTTTTGATTTGTAAAAGAACTTAGTGTCCGTTTTTAAAATAATATTCTCATTATCTACGGCAAATGAAGTGTAGCCTTTGTTTGGTAGTTTAGAAATTAAACTTCCGAAGTATGTATATTGGTATAAGAACTTTTCTGTAAGCATCCAACAATAATTATAATCACTTGCTAATTGCAACACATTAGATTGTATGGGTACACTTGTGGCTCTTACGTTGTCTTTTTTATAATCGTAAAGCTCTAATCGCTGTAAGTCTTGGTTGAAAATCCAAAGCGTATTATCATATCCTGTTGAGATATGTGAAACGTTTTTGTATGGTTGTTTGGTGTTAAAGTCTACTTTAAAAATTTCGGCTAGACGGTTGTCGAGAATTATAATTGTATTAAAATCCTGGTAAAACACATTTATTTTTAATGGATTAAAAGCATTAACTGTAGTTGGGAATCCCAGTTGCACATTACTGTAATTAATGGCAGGTTTGTCTGTGGGTTTTTTATACAGAATATTGCCAATAGTGTAATAAATCGTTTCAAAATTATCTACTCCTATAATTTGATCTGCTTTTATGGCTGTAGAATTTATCGCAGTCAAGTCAATTTGGGATTGAGCAGCAGCCATTGAAGTGAAAATTAAGAAAATATATCTAAATAGAGCCATAGGTGTTTTACAGAACTGAAAAGTACAAAAATTGAACCACTATTTAGATAACTATAATTGTGATTATAGATTGTGTATGGTTTTGGTTTAGAATACTAGTTTGTATCCAAATCCACGAACATTGATGATTTGAATGCTGTCATCTTTCTTCAGTTTCTTTCTCAGTTTGGTAATAAATACATCCATACTTCGTGCAGTAAAAAAATCATCTGTTCCCCAAAGTTTATTTAGTATGAGTGAACGATCTAGTACTTTGTTTTTATTTTGAACTAAATGATATAACAAATGAGCTTCTCTGTGAGTGAGTTGTTGCTTTTTGTCATCAAAATGTAGTATTTGCTTTGGGAAATCAAAAGAATAATTTCCAATTTTTAAAATTTCCGAAGCCTTTTGAATGGTAGTACGTTGTAATAAATTATTAATTCTAACAATGAGTTCTTCCATACTAAATGGTTTTTTGAGGTAATCGTTACCACCAATATTAAACCCTTCTACCACATCTTTAGTTTGCGATTTTGCAGTTAGAAAAATAATAGGAATTGCGTCATCAATGGCTCTAATCTCTTTAGCAAGCGTAAAACCATCTTTTTTAGGCATCATCACATCAAGCACTAATAGTTGTGGAGATTCTTTGTGATAAACATCCATTGCGATGTTTCCGTTTTCACAGAGTAAGACGTTAAAATCTCTAGTTTCTAAACTTTCTTTAATGATTTGCCCTAATGCTGGCTCGTCTTCGGCAAGTAAAATAGTGGTTTTAGGCATTTGGCAATTGGATTTTAAACGTTGTGAGATGTTTTTTTAGATCTAACTGAATTGATCCATTATGTTTTTTAATGATTTCTTTTGCGTAATACAGTCCAATTCCAAAACCTTTAACATCATGCATATTTCCTTTTGGTACACGATAAAACTTCTCAAAAATACGGTCTTTATCTGCTGATTTTAAAGAGGATCCATTATCGGAAATTAAAATTTCAATGTGTTGAGAATTCTTTTTTACATCAACATGAATGTTGTTGCCACCATATTTACAAGCATTATCAATAATATTATTAATAGCGTTTTCAAAGTGAAACACATCCACATGAGCAAAAACAGCGTCTTCGATATTAGATGAGATTGATTTGGTGTCATCTTGAAATTTATGTTTCTCTATGATTGTTGTGATGACTTCGGAAATATTATAAGTATCAAAATTGAGGTCTAAATTGTCACTATTTAAGGTTGCTGTTTCTAGTAATTTCTCAACCATTGTATTTAGCTTAGATAATTGTGAACGTGACATATCTAAATAGGTTTTTCTTTTAGTCTCATCATCAATCATATTAAAACTCTGAAGACTCTCCAAAGCCACACCAATAGTTGCAATAGGTGTTTTAAACTCGTGTGTAATATTACTGATGAGGTCGTTTTTAACTTCTGCTAATTGTTTTTGATGTTTTATAATCTGTAAAAGGTAAAACAAGCAACTTATGACTGCTAGAACTAAAAGTGTAGAAATAACAATACCCCAAATAATACGCTTAAACACATCACTAGAGACGTTATTAAACAAAAGACTTAATTCACTTTTTTTAGGTAATAATGCAGATTTGGAAGTTGTGCTTAAAAATGATTTTAACTTTAAAGAATCTATAAATTCTACGTCCTTTTCTTCCGAATTGTAATAATCAACATCTGTTGAAGGGTCTTTATATTTAATCGTATAATTGATGTTTATATCTTTTCTTAGAAGTTCATTTTGCAATAAGGTGTCTATTCCTCTAAGTGATAATGAATCTGTAGTCATAGACACAATAATCTTAGAAGTAAATGTTTTTAGATCCTCTTCTGAAATTTCTATGTGATCATTTTTAGAATGTTTTGACAAGGAGTCAATACGTATATGCTGAATGATATTTGAATCAGCATCTTGAAAATCAACAATACCTTCTAGTTGCATTTGATTAATAATAGAATCTGCTTTTGGTCCTTTAACTATAGAAACACCATCTAATAAATTAGGGTTTATAGAATCAATGTTTCCAAAGCCATCAGTATCAGACTCACTAATAGATGTGATAATACTATCAAACCTACCATTTTTGATAAAATCTGTTTGACTCATGCCTTTAAGGCTAAAACCAATCGTGCTATTTTCGGCCAAGTTTGCATAATAATCATCAACAGCTTTATCTAAACTTGTTTGCACATCGTTGATGAGTTGTTGTTTGCTAGATAAATAATTCTTGTAGTTCCAATAGGCTTGAATCCCAATTGTAGAAAGAATTACAATGACGATAATATATAATATGTATCTGTATTTTGAATCATTCATAGTTCAAAAGTAAATGTTAAAACCTTTAAAAACTAATCGGTTAACACACGTTAACGTTGGTTAACTAAAATCTCCTAAAGTGCTAATTACATTTGTAGTGTATTAATCATAAAAACAAATATCATGACACGAGCATTTTCAAAATTTTATCACTTAAAGAGGTTATTAATGGCGAACTGCATGTGTCGAATAAAAAATAATAAAAAGAAACACATGAAAACAGTATTTACATTTTTAGGACTTTTAATTGCAACAGTAAATTTTAGTCAAGCTCAAAATTTAGAAGCACAGGTAACAACTCAAGACACTAAGATAACGAACTTGAGTGTGTCAGTAACAGTAGATTCTGCCCAAGAAGTAGAATCAACATTTAAGATGAAAGACATTAAGAAAATTTTAAATGAAGTTGAAGGCGATGAAGATATCTCTTTTGAAATCATTTGCACTGGAGATGACATGTCTAACGGAACCAAAAGTACGTTATCATATCGGGTAAAAGGAAATTCTAGTGATACAAAAGGCTTTCTAAAAAGCATTAAGAAAATTAGAAAAGCAGCCATTAAATATTACGAGAATAAAGCGTAAATATCAATAAATCAAAAAACGGACAGATGAAAATAATCATAAAACTATTTATAATAGCTACACTTCTTTTCTGCGGAAAAGTGAATGCTCAAGAGTTTAAAGGTGAAGCAACCTATAAGTCTAAACGACAAATAGACGTCAAGTTGGATAGCACACAAATGGACACAGGAATGCAACAGCAAGTTATGGAAATGTTGAAAAAACAATTTGAAAAAACACACATTCTCACATTTAATAAAGAAGAGTCTATTTATAAGGAAGAAGAATCACTAGGTGCTCCAAATCCGCAAGGCATGGAAGTGGTTATGATTGGTAATGGAGGTTCAGATATATTATACAAAAATAATAAAGAGAAACGCAAAACCAATCAAATCGAAACATTTGGTAAGCTTTTTTTAGTCAAAGATGAATTAAAAGAATATGAATGGACTTTAGGATCTGAAACTAAAAACATAGGAGAATATACTTGCTTTAAAGCCACTATGACCAAAGAGGTAGAAGACATAGAAAGTGGTATTAGTTTTAATGGAGATAAGGATTTAAGTGAAGAAGAAAACGCTAAACCTAAAATGAAGACTATTACAATCACAGCTTGGTATACATCTCAAATCCCTGTGAGTGGTGGTCCAGCAAATTATCACGGACTTCCAGGCTTAATTCTAGAAACTAATGATGGCAGCCAAACTATTATATGTAGTAAGATTGTTATTAATCCAAAAAAGTCTAACGAAATCATTGAGCCTTCTAAAGGAAAAGAGGTCACTCAAAAAGAATTTGAAGCTATCATGGAAAAGAAATTAAAAGAGATGGAAGAGCGTTTCAGACCATCAGGTAGAGACGATGGAGAAAGTATTGAGATACGAATTGGTGGCTAGTTTAATTTCTTAAGAAAATTTTAACTTTTTAAGATTTAACTTATTAGAAGTTTTAAAGTCTAAATAGATTGTAAGGGTTTAACTTTACTTTTTATATAAAGACTTTAAAATTATGAAATCATTCATTATCACATTAAGCACAGCACTTTTGCTATTAGTAAGTGTTTCAATTTCTGCTCAAGATTTTCAAGGGCAAGCCATTTATCAAACTAAAACAACTTTGGATATGAGTGGTTTTGGAGGAGATCAAATGAGTGAACAACGAAAAAAGCAAATTGCAGATCGTATGAAAAGTATGTTAGAGAAAACGTACGTGCTTAATTTTAATACTAGTGAATCTACTTATAAAGAAGAAGAAAAGTTAGAAGCACCAGGTGCTGGCGGAAATCGTTGGGGAGGAATGATGAGCAGCTTTACAGGTGGAGCACAATATAAAAACATAAAAGAGTCGGTTATTTTGCAAGAGCAAGAATTCTTCGGAAAACAATTTCTAGTAAAAGATTCGCTACCAAAGCTAGAATGGAAACTTGGAAGCGAAACCAAACAAATTGGTCAGTATACTTGTTTTAAAGCTACAACTACAAAACCTGTTGATGAAATGGACTTTATGAGCATGCGTCGTAGAGGTGGAGATGATGAAAAGAAAGAAGGTGAAGAAAAAGCAGATACTACCAAAAAAGAATCAGGTGATGTTTTTGAGGATCTCGAAGTTCCAAAATTTGTCATTGTTACCGCTTGGTACACACCACAAATACCAGTGAGTACAGGTCCAGGAGAATATCAAGGTCTTCCAGGATTAATTCTAGAAGTAACAGCAGATAAAACAGTGATGTTATGTACTAAAATTGTAATGAATCCTCAAGAAAAAGAAGCTATAGATAAACCAGAAAAAGGAGATTTAGTAACGCGTGCTGAATACAACCAAATCATGAAAGACAAAATTGCAGAGATGAGAGAGATGTATGGTGGTCGAGGAGGTCGAGGAGGCGGACGAAGAAACTAATTAACTAACTAATCAAGTAATATTCCCACACTTCCGATACTTCGACTGCGCTCAGCACAAGCGAAAAAAGGAAGTAAAAATCAATCAAATGAAAAATATTTTTAGTGTTTTAATGCTTTTAATAGCAGGAATTTCTAGTGCCCAAGTTACCGTAAAAGGTGTTGTAAAAGACAGTATTGGCGACACTTTAGAATTAGCAAATATTATTGCAATCAACAAAGAAACAAAAGCCATGGCATCTTATGCTATTACCAATGATAAAGGGGTTTTTAAGCTTGATTTAGATAAAAATACAGTTTACACTGTACAGGTGAGTTATATAGGAATGAAAACAGTTTCAGAAACTATTACCACTAAAGAAGAAGACCTTACCAAAAATTACACACTTCAAAATGATAACGCACTTGCAGCAGTTGAGCTAACTTATGAAATGCCAGTGACGATTAAAGGAGATACATTAGTTTATAACGCAGATTCATTTAAAGATGGTAGTGAAAGAAAACTAGAAGATGTACTTAAAAAATTACCAGGTGTTGAAATTAATGCTGATGGCCAAATTGAAGTTGAAGGTAAAGTCGTCACAAAGCTAATGGTAAATGGAAAAGATTTCTTTGATGGTGATTCCAAATTAGCAACAAAAAATATTCCTTCTAATGCTGTAGATAAAATTCAGGTGTTACGAAATTATTCTGAAGTTGGTCAATTAAGTGGTGTTAGTAATAATCAAGATAATGTTGCTATTAATATCAAACTAAAAGAAGGAAAAGAGAATTTTTGGTTTGGAGATATTACAGCAGGTACTGGAGTTGCAGACAACGACGGACTCTATCTCGTACAACCTAAGTTGTTTTATTACAGTCCGAAATATAGTATCAACCTTATTGGTGATATGAATAATATTGGAGAAGTCGCCTTAACAAATCGAGATATTAGAAATTTTGGAGGAGGTTTTAGAGCACCATCAAGAAGTAGTGGTACTAATATTAATTTAGGAAATAATGGTCTTAGTGGATTGACCAATGTTAGCAATGCTCAAAAAGTAGAAACAAAATTAGGAGCTGCTAACTTTAGTTATGCACCACAAAAAAATCTAGATCTTAGCGGATTTTTTATCTACAATAGTAGTAGAATGAATACTAGAGAAGAAAGCTATGTGCGTTATACAGATTCAGAATTAGGTATTCCAGATGAAGAAACCGTACAAACAGGAAAAGAAGCTTCAAACCAAGCATTAGCTAAATTAAGTGTTACTTACAAGCCAAATTCTAATAACCAATTAGATTATGATCTATTAGGTCGTTTATCAAATGATACAGAAGTTCAAGATTTATTTTCTTCAGTAGTAGGTAGTACAAATCAAGTAGATAAAGTAAAGCCATTTAGTATCAATCAAAACTTAAGTTATTATTACACTTTAGATGATAAAAATATTTTTGCTTTAGAAGCGCAACATCTTATTAAAGATGAAGATCCATTTTATAATGCTTTACTAGTAAATGACCCAACGAGTGATGAAGATGCTTTTGATAATACAGCAGGAGCTCTAGGTTTAAATACAGATCAATTTGGTTATGACTTAAATCAAAATAGACGTATTAAGTCAAATCAATTAGATGCTAAAGTAGATTATTATCACATTTTAAATAATAAGAGTAATATCAACTTAACATTAGGAACCATACTAAGTAAACAAGAATTTAATTCTAATATATTTCAGTTTTTAGATGATGGATCTTATTTTGATCCAGTAGCTACTTTAACAGATAATGACGGTAATGTGCTAACAAATCAAAACGATACAGATTACAATTTTAGCGATGTGTATTTAGGGTTTCATTATAGATTAAAAACTGGAAAATTCACAATTACACCAGGTTTCTCTTTACATTCCTACGGAAATAAGAACACACAATTTGATGAAACGTATAAAGATAATTTTTTCAGAGTATTACCAGATTTTGAAACACGTATTCAGTTTAAAAAGAGTGAAAGTCTGACTTTTAATTACAATATGAGTAACTCATTTACAGATGTAACGAGTTTAGCAGAAGGTTTGGTTTTAAATAACTATAATAATATTGGTTATGGGAATTCAGAACTTCAAAATTCATTGTCACATAATGTAAGTCTAAATTATTTTAGCTTTAATTTATTTAATTATACAAACGTTTTTGCACGTGCTTCTTATTCTAAAAATATTGACCAAATTAGAAGTCAAACAGAATTTGATAACGTTATTAGAACAAGTACCTATTTCAATTCTAATTTTGCAGATGAATCTGCTAGTGTGTTTGGTCGTGTTCAGCGTACGTTTAAAAAGATTAGAGCAGGCTTAAATGTGAATTTTTCATATAGTAAGAGCAATCAATTCATACAAGATGTTAGATCTGTCAATGAAAGTTTCAGACAAAGTTATACGCCAGAAATTCGTACTAATTTTAAAACAGCTCCTAACGTAAGATTGAGATATGCTTATACAGTTACAGAAAATAATCAAGGTGCAAGTTCTACAACATTTAAAGTAAATGCACCATCTGTAGAGTTTGATGCTTACATATTAAAAGCATTTACATTTAGAACAGATTTTACATATACAAATCAAGATGATGGTGTTAGACCAGCAGAGTCATTCAGAACTTGGGATGCAAGTTTAGCCTATAGAAAAGATAAAGATGCAAAATGGGAATTTGAGGTCAAGGCATCTAACTTATTAGATATAGACTCTAATATCAGTAATGGATCTAGTAATATCTCTGTTTATAGTTCAGAAACGTTTATTCAACCACGTTTCGTGACTTTTAGAGTGATTTATACCTTGTAATATATTTTGGGCGTTACCCTTTTTCGTAGAAAAACGAAAAAGGGTCAGGCTCTCAAGGCTCGCTCTCTACGAGGAGCTCAAACAAACCTTTCCATCCTTAACGCAAAAGACAAAGCCTTCTCATTATTTGAGAAGGCTTTGTCTTTTTTGCAGATAATCAGATATATAGCTGTTAATATTATAATAAAAATATTTTATTGTTTAATTTTTATGTAAATTTGTTAAACAAAATATTTATTAATATGAAAACGATTTTCACTACATTCTCTTTGTTATTATTTATGGGATTAATACTCATTAGTCCAAAAAAAAAAACAAATAAAATAGAAACACAAGACACTAAAGAATTTCAAGGTCAAGCAACTTACATGTCAAAATCCTCTTTAGATCTAGGAAGTTGGGGAGCAAGAATGAGTGAAGAACAAAAAAAGGCAGTTAAGGCACGATTAAAAAATAGACTAGAAAAAACATACACACTTAACTTCAATAAAACAGAATCTTACTTCACAGAAAATGATATGTTAGATGCCATGTCTGGAGCAACAGATTCTTGGGGAAAAAACTTTGCAGCAGGAGATCAATACAAAAATGTAAAGACCAATACACAAATTCAAGATCAAGAATTCTATGGGAAACGCTTTCTAGTAAAAGATAGTCTTCAATCCATAAATTGGAAATTAGGAAGCGAAAGCAAACAAATAGGCAACTATATGTGTTTTAAAGCTACAGCATCTATACCAACAGAGGAGTTGACATGGTATTCGTTTTCTTGGGGAAAATTAGCACCTAGTGCTCCAGAAACAGAAAGAGGAGAAACAACAGAGCCACAAATTGATGTGACCGAAGTAGAAGCATGGTATTCTCCACAAATCCCTGTTAGTCATGGGCCATCAGAATATTGGGGACTTCCAGGTTTGATCCTAGAAGTAAGTGCAGGAGATACCACGATGCTATGCTCTAAATTGGTTCTTAATCTAGATGAAACTATACAAATTGAAGCGCCAAGCAAAGGAAAAGAAGTTAATAAGAAAGAGTATCAAGAAACCATAGTTGAGAAAATGAAAGAGTTTAGGTCTCAACGTATGGGTGGACGACGAGGATAATTTATTTATCCAATTTCTCAAGCACAAAAAAAGCCTCCTCAATTATTGAGGAGGCTTTTTTATTTAAATACTGTTTTTAATAATCTCTTAAAGCATGAATTGTACCTGTAATTGTGTGTTCTACCAAATTTTCATCTAAATAAGTGCCACTAAAAGTTAAATCTATGTAGTCTCCAACATTTCCAATTTCAGAAATGTTTAGAGTAATAGAAGTGTCACTTCCAGTTGAATTTGGTCCAGTTGCATTTGTTTCATCCTGAAAACTAAAAAAAGTATTATTTGATGGTGGATACACACCAATTGTTACTGGTGCTCCACCTTCGTTTGAAATTCCAATACTTAATTGGTTATATACGGTTCCATTATTGTCATAATAAGAAATCCCTAAATAAGATTCTCCATCAAGTCCAGCTTGGATTCCAAAGGCATTAGTAAAAGAGTCTCCACCATCAACTTGATAGGTTACAAACTCTTCAATAGAATTGCAAGAAGCAATAGTGCCTACATTTGTTATAGGAGATGTATAAGTGAAACTAATAGAATCTGTTTCTTGAACATTAACATAATCTACTGCGTATAGTTTAAAGATGTTTGAACTAGAACTGCATCTTAAAGTAGACAATTCAAATTCACCATCCTCAACAAAATCAATATCTAGCAAGTTGTCGAAATTGTTAGTAAGTCTCACATAGCCCTCAGAAATTGGATTTTCATTACAATCTGTAAAATTACCAATGACAGTTTCTGTTATCCACTCACCACTCACATTAGTAATTACTATTTCTATGTTAGAGTCGGATGCGAAAGGGCCAACTGTTCCATCGTAGAGACTGCCTGTGCAGGCATCACTGCCAGTTTCATAGATGATTAATCCTAAACTCTCATTGCTAGGTACTAATCCACAAACGACACCGCTTCCATTTGTATTGCCTCCTCTCGATCCATATAAAGTACTGGTGATTTGCGCATTTAAGTTAGATAAGGTGTTACCATTTTCGTCTGTAACAGTAATACATAAATTTACAGCTTCAGCCGGAATATCACAATTCCAAAACGAAAAGTGAGACACTGTTCCAACATAAGCATTACCGACTAAAGTGGCTGTACCATCTTCAATCCAATAGCCATTCACTTCATCAAAATACCAAAGTGGTATTGAGCTTGGCGCAGTTGCCATTAAACTGGCATCTAAAGGCATTGTGATTTCTGCTGTAGAGCCTTCGGCTAAATTTAAATCTTCTCCATTTTCGCCTCTTAACTCAACAGCTAGCATGCCATAAGTTTGGAGCATACGTGCTTCATTTTGAGCATTGGCAGCATAGAGCATTCCAGGCATTTGGTCTGCCATGTTCTCATCTGCTGGATCTAAATGATGCATAATAACATTCACATTTCCGGAGTACGTAGAGCCATCTGGTTTTATGTAATTTCCATCAAGAGCAACAGATGCTCCATTTTGTAACGTAATAGTGTCTTCTGTTCCGCTTGAGGTTGTACCAACTATGGTTTCGGCTAACATGGTAATACGAACTTTATTAGTGCCTTCACTTGGCACAACAGCTCTAGAAGCATGGATGAAGCCAGCTTTTTCAGCTTTTACATATCCGAAGCGTTGATTAACAGTAGCATTATTGATGATGAATACACCATTGGCATCTGTTGAAGCAACAGAACTTCCAATGCTAATTGTTACATTTTCAATTGGATTATTGTTGCTATCAACTACAGTTCCTAAAAATGTTCTAGTAATTACGCTTCCAAAATTTTGAGCAAATGCTATTGGATCAGGATCCTGATCTTGATTTTGAGGTGTATTTAGGTTGTCATCATTGTTGCAAGAGAATAAACAAAGTAAAAACGATGTAATAAAAAAAATTTTTGTGATTTTCATATCTGATTGATTTTTTTGAGTTCTATTATAAAGATGTAAGAACTCTAAAATGGTTGCGTCAAAAGATTGTAAAATATTGATTTTAAGATTTATTCATTACAAAAGTCCCAGTGCCTCTTGAGACTAAACGTGGTATAAATCCTTTAAAGTACAATGCTTTTGATTTGAATTTCCAAGTGCCACTAATAATTTGTTTATTTCTAGAAAACTGACCATTGTAAACTAAAGTAGGATGCTTTTTGTTGGTGTCAACAAAGTGTTTTCCTGTGTCATCTATTGTTGCTGAAATTGGCATGTTTTTAGTAAAATAAATAGTGTCGTTGTCAAATTTCCCTTTAATGATTCCTGTTCCTGGAGTGCCTCCAGTTGATAAATCGTCTTTTACCGTTCCAGTAAACGTGTTGCCTTTTACTTTGTTAAATGTAATACTGAATTCTACATCAATCATTCTATCATCTATAAACTCATCTGGTATCGCATATTGATAAGAGCCATTCCAGTTGCCTTTGATGTTAATCTCGCCTTCTTCTGTCATAGGTTTTAGAAGTGCTGTATCTAGTGTTACAGGAACATCAGAAAACGATATAATTTTCTCACCATAAGCAAGGTCTTCTAGCATGTCTAAAATGATTTCATCTAAATCTTTGGGTACATTGCCTTTAGGATATGCTTTAGCAACTGTATGTATATAATCTTCAACTGTTAGTTGTCCAAGTGCTTCTAAATATATTTTTTGAGGCCAAGGATCCATGGTTATCACTCGCGGACTTTTACTATCAGCAACTCTAATCATTTCACTAGACATCCAATCCCATGCTTCGGTTCTATGGAAATATAGGTTTTTGTATTCTGAAGATTTTAGGGTTTTGAATTTCATATTGAAGATTTTTACCAATATAAGAACTCTCTATAAAACAAAAAACCTCTGAATTCGAATTCAGAGGTTTTCATATTGTTATTTTGAAAGTGTATTAAATATCAAAAGCACTTTTCACTTTATCTACATAATCCAATTTCTCCCATGTAAATAATTCTACATCAAGAGTTAAATCATCACCATTTGGTTGAGAAAATGTTTTACTAACCGTTTCTGGCTGTCTTCCCATGTGTCCATAAGCTGCTGTTTCGCTATACATTGGCTGACGTAATTTTAAACGTTCTTCAATGGCAGCTGGACGCATATCAAAAATACCTTTGATTTTTGAAGCAATCTCACCATCGGTGATGTTAAATGGGCAGGTACCATACGTGTCTACATAAATAGACGTAGGTTCAACAACACCAATCGCATAACTTACTTGAACTAATATTTCATCACAAACTCCAGCAGCAACCATATTTTTTGCAATATGTCTTGTTGCATAAGCAGCACTTCTATCTACTTTACTTGGATCTTTCCCTGAGAAGGCTCCACCACCATGACCACCTTTTCCGCCATAGGTATCAACTATAATTTTACGTCCTGTTAATCCAGTGTCTCCATGAGGTCCTCCAATAACGAATTTCCCTGTTGGATTTATATGATACGTGATTTGATCGTTAAATAATACTTGGATATGCTCAGGTAATTTAGCCACCACTCTTGGTATTAAGATATCAACAATATCTTTTCTAATTTTAGCAAGCATCGTTTCATCTTCTCCAAAATCATCATGCTGAGTTGAAACAACAATAGCATCAATACGTTGAGGTACATTATCATCACTATATTCAATAGTCACCTGACTTTTAGAGTCTGGACGTAAATAGGTAATGTCTTTGTTTTCGCGTCTTAAATCGGCTAATTCTTTTAAGATTCTGTGAGATAAATCTAATGCTAAAGGCATGTAGTTTTCGGTTTCGCTAGTTGCGTAACCAAACATCATTCCTTGATCTCCTGCACCTTGTTCTTCTTTAGTTGCACGATCAACACCACGATTGATATCGTCAGATTGTTCATGAATTGCAGAAAACACACCACATGAATTTCCGTCAAACATATACTCACTTTTTGTGTAGCCAATTTTGTTTATCGTATCACGTGCAATTTTTTGAACGTCTAAATACGTGTTAGATTTTACTTCTCCTGCTAAAACAACTTGACCTGTAGTCACTAAGGTTTCGCAAGCAACTTTTGATTCGCTATCAAAAGCTAAAAAATGATCAATTAACGCATCGCTAATTTGATCTGCTACTTTATCTGGATGGCCTTCAGAAACACTTTCCGAAGTAAATAAATATGACATATGATCTCTTTAATTAATTGAATGAAAAATAAATTGAGATTGCTTGGTCGCTAGAGAAGTCTTAAACTAACTGCTTTAGCATTTTTTTAAAGAGGTTGCAATCAGAACAAATTTTTCCTCGTTTGTATTGGCAGCAAAAGTACTCATAATATTGAAACTAGAAAAGAATGTTCAGTAAATATGATAGATGTATCAAATTAAGAATTTACTTGAAGTTTTTAAATTTCCGAATAGAATGAATTAATAAGTGAGAATAACAGAATAATTTTCCGTTTAAATGAAAATATAGTAATTTTTTAGAAAAATATTCCGTTTTACTTGTTTGTCAAATTTATATTTTGCAATATTTGTGCTCACAAAGTTCAAACACTTACTGAAAGGGTAATTTTTAAAATTTCCCGAAAATGTTATCAAGAAAGGTGGAGAGATAGACTCGTTGAAACCTTAGCAACCCTTAGACTTACTAAGAAGGTGCTAAATTCTACTTGAAAATGCAAGTCATTTTTTGCAATTTCGGATAGATAACTAAAGACTAATTACTCATTTGTAATTAGCAGTTTCTTTTTAACATTTTTCTATTAAGTACGCTTCTAACGAGGCTTATTTGGCTTTTGGTTTAATCATTAATTAACTCAAAAACTTAGAAAAATGAGTACACAAAAATTCGCAACAAAAGCGTTGCACGCAGGACATGACGTAAGTCAAACAGGAGGAACAAGGGCTGTTCCTATTTACCAAACTACAGCTTATGTATTTGATGATTCAGATGATGCAGCTGGACGTTTCAATTTATCGGTTCCAGGATTTATTTATACACGTTTAAATAATCCTACCAACGACATTTTAGAGCAACGAATTGCTGCTTTAGAAGGCGGAATTGCAGCTGTAGCTACAGCATCTGGAACCGCAGCAATTTCAACAACACTCTTAACACTTTTAAAAGCTGGAGACCATATCGTAGCATCAAGCAGTTTGTATGGTGGAACTTATAATTTATTGAGCGTTACTTTGCCAAGACATGGGATTACAACAACGTTTGTAGATCCTTCAGATCCTGAAAATTTTAATAAGGCATCTCAAGAAAATACAAGAGCCTTTTTTGTTGAATCTTTAGGGAATCCAAAATTAGATGTTTTGGATATTGAAGCCATTTCTAAACAAGCCAAAGCGCATAAAGTGCCTTTTATTGTTGATAATACGGTAGCGACACCTTATCTATTAAATCCAATTGAATATGGAGCAAACATCGTCATCCATTCTTTGACAAAGTATATCAACGGAAACGGAACATCACTTGGAGGTATCATCGTTGATGCAGGAACTTTTGATTGGACCAACGGAAAATTCCCAGAATTCACAGAACCTTCTGCTGGATATCATGGTTTAGTCTATAGTGAAGCTATAGGAGCTGCCGCTTTTATTGCAAAAATTAGAATTGAAGGTCTTCGTGACTATGGTGGAGCTTTGAGTCCGTTTAATGCGTTTCAAATTATTCAAGGATTAGAAACTTTAGAGTTACGTATTTTAAAACACAGTGAGAATGCGCTCGAATTAGCAACATGGTTAGAACAACAACCAGAAGTCAATTGGGTGAATTATCCAGGATTAGAATCCAGTAAATATAGAGATTTAGCAAAAAAATATTTGCCAGAAGGACAAAGTGGTATCGTAACATTTGGTGTTGAAGGTGGTTATGAATCTGCGAAAAAAATAGCAGATACAACAAAACTATTTTCACTCTTAGCCAATATTGGAGATACAAAATCTTTAATTATTCATCCTGCGAGTACAACGCATCAACAATTGAGTGATGAAGCTCAAGAAACAACTGGTGTAACAAAAGATTTGATTCGTTTATCTGTTGGTATCGAAAATATTGAAGACTTAAAAGCCGATTTAAAAGAAGCTTTTGCAGTAGTTAAACAAACTGTATTATCCTAAAACGTAATTAATCTCTAAAAAAACAAAAAATGAGTGATTTAAAATTCACAGTAAAAGGAGAAAGTACTTCTGCAACTCAATTTATAGGTAAAGCAAGACATTTTCAATTAATTATTGATGAGCCTGAAGATTTAAATGGTACAGATGAAGATGCAAATCCTGTAGAATACATTCTAGCAGGTTTTGCTGGTTGTGTTAATGTTGTTGGACATTTAGTAGCCAAGGAATTAGGCTTTACAATCAAAAATCTAAAAATTGAAGTCTCTGGAAATATCAATCCAGATCGCTTTTTAGGTGCATCAGATAAAGAGCGTGCTGGTTTTAAAAGTATTCAATTAAGTCTTATTCCTGAGACTGATGCCTCGATAGAAACATTAGTAAAATGGTTAGAAATAGTTGAAGCACGATGTCCAGTAAAAGATAATTTGACCAACAAAACACCCATTAAAATTTCTGTAGAAAAAGAATTTAATTTACCTTAAATGAAAGATTTACAATACATAAATATTTCAAAATTTAGTATCCAAAATGGTAAGACAGTTGATATACAGCTGTCTTACCAAACTTTTGGTCAGCCTCTAGGCGATGCTCCAATAGTGTTAGTAAATCATGCACTTACGGGTAATTCTACTATCTGCGGAAATGAGGGTTGGTGGAATGATTTGATAGGTGAAAACAAATGTATTGATACAAACTTTTATACGGTTTTAGCCTTTAATATTCCAGGGAATGGATTTGATAATAAAGAAGAAAATCTAATAAAAAACTATAAAGATTTTACTGCGAGAACAATTGCTGAAATTTTTTCTGAAGGACTAAAAGAATTAAACATAAATGAGCTTTTTGCGGTTATTGGAGGATCTGTAGGTGGTGGAATTGCATGGGAATTGGCAGCACTGCAACCAGATTTGATAGATCACCTTATTCCTATTGCTACAGATTGGAAATCAACAGATTGGTTAATTGCAAATTGTCACATCCAAGATGCTATTTTAAATAACTCTTGTAAACCTTTAGAAGATGCACGAATGCACGCGATGACATTATATCGCTCACCAGAATCATTAACGAGTAAGTTTAAGCGTACTACAAAAACGAATTCGCTTTTTAATGTAGAGAGTTGGCTAAATTATCATGGAGATGCTTTGAATACACGTTTTAATCTTTCAGCATATAAATTAATGAATCAAATATTGAGAACTATTGATATCACAAGAGATAGACATTCGTTTAATGAAGTGGTGTCAAAAATCAAGTCAAATATTCATATTGTGACTATTAATAGTGATCTCTTTTTTAAGGCTGAAGAAAACTGGGAAACCTATGTGGATTTAAAATTGATCAAAGAGAATGTTTGTATTTATGAAATTAAATCACTTCATGGTCATGATGCGTTTTTAATAGAATTTGCACAATTATCTAAATTTTTAACACCCATTTTTGAAGGTCGAAAAGACAATAAATATTTTGAATTAGATTGCTATAAAAAGCGCATAACTGCATAACATATGAGTCATTTTGAAACAGATGCGATAAGAACACAAACAGAGCGTTCTCAGTTTTTAGAACACTCTACGCCTTTATACTTAACATCAAGTTTTGTTTTTGAAGATGCCGAAGATATGAGAGCATCGTTTTCCGAAGAAAAAGAGCGTAACATTTATAGCAGATTTACAAATCCAAACACTTCTGAATTTATAGAGAAAATTTGTAAAATGGAAGGTGCCGAAGCTGGTTATGCATTTGCAACAGGTATGTCTGCCGTATTTTCAACTTTTGCTGCTTTGTTAAACGCAGGCGATCATATTGTATCGTCGAGAAGTATTTTTGGATCTACGCATGGTTTATTTACTAAGTTTTTACCAAAATGGAATATAGAAACCAGCTATTTTAATGTTAATGATTTAAATGTAATTGAGAATTTAATTCAGCCAAATACGAAAATCTTATATGCTGAAAGTCCTACAAATCCTGCAGTTGATATTCTCGATTTAGAACAACTAGGTCAAATCGCTAAAAAACACAATATTTTATTAGTTATAGATAATTGTTTTGCGACGCCATATTTACAAAATCCAATTGAGTTTGGTGCAGATTTAGTGATTCATTCGGCAACAAAATTAATTGATGGTCAAGGTCGAGTTTTAGGAGGTGTCACAGTTGGGCAAAAAGATTTGATTAGAGAAATATATCTATTTTCTAGAAATACTGGTCCAGCTTTATCGCCATTTAATGCTTGGATTTTGTCTAAAAGTTTAGAAACCTTAGCAGTTCGAGTTGATAAACATTGTGAAAATGCTTTGAAGGTTGCTGAGTTTTTAGAAAACCATTCAAAAATAAGTTTGGTAAAATATCCATTTTTAAAATCGCATCCGCAATATGAGATTGCTAAAAAACAAATGAAATTAGGAGGTAATGTTGTTGCGTTTGAGGTTAAAGGAGGTGTAGAAGCTGGTCGACTTTTTTTAAATAAGATTAAATTATGTTCATTGTCTGCAAATTTAGGAGACACAAGAACTATTGTCACTCATCCAGCATCAACTACACACGCTAAACTTTCCGAAGAAGATAGGTTAGACGTTGGTATAACTGGTGGATTGGTTCGAATTTCGGTTGGATTAGAAAATGTTGAAGATGTTATTAAGGATTTAAAACAAGCTCTAGAGTAATAGTATAAAGAAGTATCTTTGCTTTCATGTTATCAAAGAAAACAAAATACGGTATCAAAGCTCTCACTTATCTGGCAAGACAAGACAGTAGGATTCCTGTTTCAATTGCAACCATATCTAAAAGTGAAAATATTTCAGTCAAATTTTTAGAAAGTATTTTGTTAACACTCAAAAGGAATGGCATTTTAGGATCTAAAAAAGGCCTTGGAGGAGGATATTATTTAATTAAGAATCCTAAGGATGTTCCAATGACGACTGTCATGAGAATTTTAGAAGGTCCAATTGCAATGGTACCATGTGTGAGTTTAAATTATTATGAAAAATGTGATGACTGTCCGGATGAAGATACATGTGCTGTTCATAGATTAATGATTCAAGTGAGAGATAATACACTTGAAGTATTTAGAAATACAACATTAGCTGATCTGTCCAAATAGAATATTCTCAATAAGTATTCAATATTTTTATCAAATTCACCAATGATTTTTAATAAATATAGCATAGGTTTGTAATACTATCCTAGTAGTCCGATAGGATAACAGAAAATAAATTTAATAATTTAAAAAATGAATACAGTTTTGAGTCAAAATGATGCTATAAAAACAGAAGATATATCATTAGTTCAAGCTGGTGAAAAAGTAAAAAGAACACTTGTGAAAACAATAAGTTGGAGAGTTTTAGGTACTGTAGCTACAATTGTAATCTCTTATGCCATAACAGGAACCTTAGCCTTAGCCTTTTCTATTGGATTTATAGAACTAATTTCAAAATTAGTACTGTATTACTTTCATGAGCGTACTTGGAATAAAATAAAATGGGGAAGATGATAAATATTGATATAGAAAAATATAATAAAGCGCTTAGATATAAAACACCAGATGAAATTATAAAATGGGCTTTAACTTTATCAAAAAACAGAATTGTTACAACAAGTTTTGGTGTGTATTCATCCATATTGTTAAGTACAATGTCTAAACATGATAAAGATATTAAAGTGGTATGGTGTGACACCTTATTTAACGAGCCTAGTACATATAAACATGCCGCAGATTTGATTGAAAATTATCATCTAAAAATTAATAAATATCATTCTCTAAAAACTAAAGAAGATATAGTTGCAACTATCGGTTTGCCAAGTTTAGAGGATGATAATCATGCTGAGTTTTCTGAAATCGTAAAACTAGAACCTTTTAGAAGAGCATTACAAGAACTTCAACCCGATTTATGGTTTACAAATATTAGAGTACGCCAAACAGAATTAAGAAATAAAAAAGACATTTTAAGCTATAGTAAAGATGGTATCCTAAAAATAAGTCCGTTTTATTATTGGACAGATACAGACTTAGATGCCTATTTGGTAGAACATAATTTACCTAAAAATCATGGATATTTTGATCCCATAAAAGCATTACAAAATCGTGAATGTGGAATACACCTTCAATGATTTAATGAGGTTAATAGGTATTTAATTTTCATATTAAATATTTATTACGTTAATTTACAATATAGTTCATATTATTATTGATTTGTTATCATGAAAGGCAGAGGGATTAGACCCATTGAAGCCTTAGCAACCCTTTATCTTAAAGAAGGTGCTAAATTCTACCAAGTTTTGATTTTATTCAAAATTTTTGGACAGATAAACAACATAAAAGTAATTCCTCTTACTTTCTTGATGACATATTATAAATTTTTATAGATGTCAGATATTTTACAAGCTTTACAAAAAAGAATTTTAGTACTCGATGGTGCCATGGGAACCATGTTGCAACGTTATAATTTTTCCGAAGAAGATTTTAGAGGAGAACGTTTTAAAGATTACCCAACGTCACTAAAAGGAAATAACGATTTATTATCCTTAACGCAACCGCAAGCTATTGCAGATATTCATAAACTCTATTTTGAAGCTGGAGCAGATATTGTAGAAACCAATACCTTTTCTGGTACAACAATCGCTATGGCAGATTATGACATGGAAGATTTGGTCTACGAACTAAATTATGAGTCTGCAAAAATTGCTAAGAAAGTTGCTAATGAATTTACAAAAGCAAATCCAAATAAACCTCGATTTGTAGCTGGTAGTATTGGTCCAACTAATAAAACTGCAAGCATGTCGCCAGATGTTAATAAACCAGAATACAGAGCCATCACATTTGATGAATTAAGAATAGCCTACAAACTACAAGTTGAAGCGTTAATTGATGGTGGAGTTGATGTGCTTTTAGTCGAAACTATTTTTGATACGCTCAATGCTAAAGCAGCATTATTTGCCATAGAAGAAGTTAAAGAAGAACGTCAAATTGACATCCCAATTATGGTGTCTGGTACAATTACAGATGCTTCTGGACGAACATTATCTGGTCAAACCGTAGAAGCATTTTTAACATCCATTTCTCATATTCCTTTATTAAGTGTTGGTTTTAATTGTGCCTTAGGAGCAGAACAACTCAAACCGTATTTACAACGCTTATCTCATGAAACTGAGTTTTATACATCTGCTCATCCAAATGCTGGATTACCAAATGCTTTTGGAGAATATGACCAATCAGCAAAACAGATGCAAGCATTAATTGAAGACTATTTAAAAGACGGATTAATCAATATTATTGGTGGCTGCTGCGGAACAAATCCAGAGCATATAAAAGCTATTGCAGATGTAGCTCAAAATTATCAACCAAGACAAATTAAAGAACTCGCATAATGGCAGACAGTGACTGTAGAAAATATTTAACCTTATCAGGATTAGAACCGCTAGTTGTAACTCCAGAAAGTAACTTCATAAACGTTGGAGAACGAACTAACGTTACAGGTTCTAGAAAATTTCTAAGATTAATAAAAGAAGAAAAGTATGACGAAGCCTTAAGCGTAGCTAGAGATCAAGTTGAAGGTGGTGCGCAAATTCTGGATGTGAATATGGATGAAGGCATGCTTGATGGAAAATATGCCATGGTCAAGTTCTTAAACCTTATTGCTTCTGAGCCAGATATTGCTCGTATTCCGTTGATGATTGATAGTTCTAAATGGGAAATCATTGAAGCAGGATTGCAAGTGGCTCAAGGTAAATGTGTCGTCAATTCCATTAGTTTAAAAGAAGGTGAAGCAGAATTTAAGCGTCAAGCAAAACTGGTAAAACGTTATGGAGCTGCAGTAATTGTGATGGCTTTTGATGAGGTTGGGCAAGCAGATACTTATGATAGAAGAATACAGATTTGCAAACGTTCGTATGATATTTTGGTCAACGAAGTCAACTTCCCAGCACAAGATATTATTTTTGATCCTAATATTTTTCCCGTCGCAACAGGTATGGACGAGCATCGTTTAAATGCTCTAGATTTTTTCAATGCTACAAAATGGATTAGAGAAAACTTGCCCTATGCAAATGTCTCAGGAGGTGTGAGTAATGTGTCTTTTTCTTTCCGCGGAAATAATACAGTTCGGGAAGCTATCAACTCTGCATTTTTATATCACGCTATTCAACATGGGATGACTTTAGGTATTGTGAATCCAACTATGTTAGAGATTTATGATGAAATTCCGAAGGATTTATTACAATGCGTTGAAGACGTATTGTTTAATAAAAGTGATGATGCAACAGAGCGTCTTTTAGATTTTGCAGAAACCGTAAAAGGAGATAAAAAACAAGATGTTACTAAAGTTTTAGAATGGCGAAGCGAATCCTTACAAGATAGAATTACCCATAGTCTTGTTAAAGGAATTGATGCTTTTATTATCGAAGATACAGAAGAGGCAAGATTAGCAGCAGATAAACCAATTCATGTTATTGAAGGTCATTTAATGATTGGGATGAACGTAGTTGGAGATCTCTTCGGAAGCGGAAAAATGTTTTTACCACAAGTAGTGAAATCTGCTCGTGTCATGAAAAAAGCAGTAGCGTATTTACAACCTTTCATTGAAGCAGAAAAAGACGGTAAACAAGAATTTGCAGGACGTATTTTAATGGCTACGGTTAAAGGTGATGTTCATGATATTGGTAAAAATATTGTGAGTGTCGTTTTGGGATGCAATAACTACGAAATTATAGATCTAGGAGTTATGGTGCCACCAGAAAAAATCATCGAAACTGCCATTAGAGAAAATGTAGATGTAATTGGATTAAGCGGATTAATCACGCCATCACTTGATGAAATGGTATATGTCTCTCAAGAAATGGAAAAGAAGAATTTAAACATTCCGTTAATTATTGGAGGCGCAACAACATCTCGTGCGCACACGTCTGTGAAAATTGCACCAAAATATAATCATACAGTTGTGCATATTAATGATGCCTCTAGAGCAGTGACTGTTGTTGGTAATTTACTCCAAAAAGACAGCACAATTTATAAAGCACAAATACGAGAAGAGTACGATAAATTTAGAGCCCAGTTTTTAAAACGAGGTAAGCAGAAAAAATATCTTACGATTGAAGATGCTCGACAAAATAAATTTAAAATTGATTGGAGTACTTCGGAAATTGTAAAACCTAAACAGCTTGGGATTCAAATAATCGATGATTTTGATATCAAAACATTAGAACCTTTTATTGATTGGAGTCCGTTTTTTAGAAGTTGGGATCTCCACGGACGATATCCAGATATTCTAACAGATGATGTTGTTGGTTCACAAGCACAAGAGTTATTTAAAGACGCAAAAGAACTTTTAAAACGTGTTTTTGATGAGAAACTGTTGAAAGCAAAAGCCGTTTTTGGTTTATTTCCTGCAAATTCAGTTAATGATGATGATATTGAATTAGATATGTCTCAATGTCACACTGAGCGCAGTCGAAGTGTTTCTAAAAACAGAAACGAAACAATTACATTCCTAACCCTTCGTCAACAATTAAGTAAAAAAGAAGGTATTCCTAATCACGCTTTAGCAGATTTTGTGGCTCCAAAAGATTCTGGGATACAAGATTATATGGGTGCATTTTGTGTATCTACAGGATTCGGAACTGCAGAATTAGCCAAACAATTTGAAGCAGATCACGATGATTATAATTCAATCATGATTAAAGCTTTGGCAGATCGATTAGCAGAAGCTTTTGCAGAATATTTGCACAAAGAAGTAAGAACAAAACATTGGAGTTATGTTTCCGAAGAAAACTTAACTAATGATGAATTAATCAAAGAAAGTTATAAAGGGATTCGTCCTGCTCCAGGTTATCCTGCGTGTCCAGATCATTTAGAAAAGAAAACCATTTGGGACTTATTAAATGTTGAAGAAAACATAGGTGTGAAATTAACAGATAGTTTAGCCATGTGGCCAGCGGCAAGTGTAAGTGGCTATTATTTTGGAAATCTAGAAGCGAAGTATTTCGGACTAGGAAAAATCACAGAAGACCAATTAAAAGATTACGCAAAGCGACGACATATTAGTGAAGATGAAGCAAGAAAATGGCTTAATCCAAACCTAGCAGAAACTTAACAATTTCTTAGAATTAATAACATAAATAATAATAAACTAAGTAGTAATCTTGCACTTTAATTTTTAAAGCCAAGATTATGAAAAAATATAAAGAAGAAATAAGATTTGTGCTACAATTAATGCTGTTAACTACAGTGTCTTTATTAGCAACTTATTTCGTATCAAAATGATACTATGAAAGTAACAGACCATATAAAAAAAGCCAACGGAAAAACGTTGTTTTCTTTTGAAATGATACCACCAAAAAAAGGAAATAGCATCCAGGAATTGTATAATAATATTGATCCATTAATGGAATTTAAACCTCCATTTATTGATGTGACGACCTCTAGAGAGCAGTATGTTTATATAGATAAAGGCAATGGTTTGTTAGATAGAAAAATTACAAGAATGCGTCCTGGCACTGTTGGTATTTGTGCTGCAATTAAACATAAATATGATGTAGATACGGTTCCTCATGTGTTGTGTGGTGGTTTTTCTAAAGAAGAAACAGAATACTTGTTAGTAGATTGCCATTATCTAGGAATTGATAATGTGATGGCTTTAAGAGGTGATGCGATGAGTCATCAAAAATATTTTGAAGCTACAAATGGTGGTCATCAATATGCAAGTCAATTAGTTGGTCAAATCCAGAATTTAAACTGCGGAAAATATTTACACGATGTATTAGAGGCAGATCACAAGTCTGATTTTTGCATAGGTGTTGCAGGTTATCCAGAAAAACATATTGAAGCACCTTCACTGCAAACCGATTTAAAACGATTAAAAGAAAAAGTAGATGCTGGTGCAGATTATGTTGTTACCCAAATGTTTTTTGATAATTCTAAATATTTTGAGTTTGTAAAAGCTGCCAAAGATTACGGGATTAATGTGCCTATAATTCCAGGAATTAAACCAATTGCGGTAAAGCGTCATTTACAATTATTGCCTCAAGTATTTAAAATTGATTTACCAGAAATTTTAATTGATGACATAGAAAAATGTGACACCAATGCCAAAGTGAGACAAGTAGGGGTTGAGTGGGCAATTCAACAATCTAAAGAGTTGTTAGCAGCTAATGTGCCTGTATTACATTATTATTCTATGGGAAAGAGTACCAATATAAAAGAAATTGCTGAGCAGGTTTTTTAGGTAGAACCTAGATTTGAATTCGGTTTTTTTAGGTTTCTATTATCTTTTAAGTTTTTTTTGTAAAAAATATATTATGAAAATATTAAACACTGTTTTTGCGTATTTAGTTTTTATAGGTCTATGTAGTTGTAGTTCTAATGACTCTAATGAAGATATGCAAATAGATAATCTAAATGTATCTTCAGTTTCTGAGTTTTCTTTTAATGCAGAAACTCAATCTGTTACTGTGACTTCAAATTTGAATTGGACCGCAAATGAAGATGTTAGTTGGATTACTATTTCACCTTCAAATGGTACTAATAATGGTACAATAAGCATTTCCGTAGAAGCAAATCCGAACACTAATAATCGTTCAGGAATAATAACAATTATTGGTGGTAATCTTTTAAGAAACGTCACAATAACACAAGCAGCTGCAGAAGAAAATATAGAAGGCCTCGATCCAAATAGTGCACCTTCTGAGAATTTTGATTTGTCTACTTGGAATTTAAGTATTCCTATAGACCAAGGAAATGGTACAGCAACAACAATTACGGTTAGTCAGCTTAACAATGCTTATGAAAATAGTAATTATTTTTATACTGCAGATGATGGTGGAATGGTTTTTAAATGTCCTGTAGCTGGTTTTACAACATCTTCAAATACAATCTATACAAGAGTAGAGTTGCGTGAAATGTTAAGAGGTACAAATACAAATATTAGTACGCAAGGTGTTAATGCAAACAACTGGGTTTTTGGTACTGCTCCAGCTTCAGATATAAATGCTGCTGCAGGTTATGATGGAGAAATGAACGCTACTCTTGCACTAAATCATGTGACAACATCAGGTAGTAGTAGTCATGTTGGACGCGTCATTATTGGACAAATACATGCAAATAATGATGAACCTATTCGTATTTACTATAGAAAATTACCAAACAACACACTTGGTTCTATTTATTTTGCCCACGAACCTACAGATGGAAATGGAGCTGAACAATGGCATGATATGATAGGCTCTAGAAGTAATAGTGCTTCAAATCCTGATGACGGAATAGCGCTTAATGAAACATTTAGTTACAGGATTAAAGTGTTTGGAGATGATTTAACGGTTACCATTATTAGAGAAGGAAAAAGTGATGTTATTAAAACTATAAATATGGAAAATAGTGGTTTTAATGTTGGCGGACAATACATGTATTTTAAAGCAGGAGTGTATCATGTGAATAATACTGGAAATGATGATGATTATGCACAGGCAACTTTTTACGCTTTAGAAAAAACACACACTACAAATTAGGATCTCGTTTTTTAATCGTCTGAATTAATTATCTCAAATATAATTTAAGTTGTAAACGGTATTGCATACTTTTACGCCCTGAACTCATCTTAACTTTTTGTTTTAACCGAAAATGTCAAGATGAGTTCTATAACTAGATTTATGAATCGTTTTTTAGCCTCCCTTTTTTATTTGTTTTGTGTGACTGCTTTTGCACAAGAAGAAGAGCCTAATCTTTTTACAATAGATGCCGATTTTTTCTACGGAACAGTTTTAGAACATAATCCAGATATTTCGCATTTAATTACAGATCATCCTAGCGGTTTGATATTAAGTTACAATAGAAAAACCTATGGATTTAAAGACTGGGAAAGTAGATTTAATTATCCAGATTGGGGTTTTTCATTCGTGTATCAGGATATGAAAAACTCATATCTAGGAGAAAACTATAGCTTGTATGCGCATTATAATTTTTATTTTTTAAAGCGAAATCTCAACTTTAGAATTGGTCAGGGAATTGCATACACAACAAATCCGTATGATAAAAACACAAATTTTAGAAATAATGCCTATGGTTCAGATCTGATGAGCACTACCTTTTTGATGTTTAATTACAAAAAAGAGAATATCTTCAAGGGGATTGGTTTACAGGCAGGAATTTCTGTCATTCATTATTCTAATGCTAATTTTAGAGCACCAAATACATCTACAAATACCTTAGCATTTAATGTTGGTGCTAATTATTTGTTTAATTATGAAAACGAACCTGATTATATCCCAAATTCCGAGGAAAAAAAATATAAAGAACCCATAAAATATAATTTTGTTTTAAGAGCTGGCGTTAATGAAAGCGATGTTATTGATGTTGGTCAATATCCGTTTTTTATCATTTCAGCTTATGCAGACAAACGTTTAAATAGAAAAAGTGCCATCCAAGTTGGTACAGATATCTTCTTTTCAAAGTTTTTAGAAGAATTGATTCATTTTTATTCAGTTGCATACCCAGAATTTGATATCAAAGGCGACGAAGATTGGAAACGTGTTGGAGTTTTTGTAGGTCATGAGTTATTTATCAATAAAATGTCATTTGTGTCTCAATTGGGTTATTATGTGTATTATCCGTACGATTTTGAAGGTCGTATTTATAATAGAATTGGTTTAAAACGTTATTTTGGTGACAAGATGTTTGGAGCCATTACATTAAAGTCTCATGGAGCAAAAGCAGAAGCCGTTGAATTTGGAATAGGAATACGATTATGAGAAAGCTAATATATTCAGTATTTGCAATCATTCTATTATCATGTAATGGTGAGAATGCGCCAGACTGTTTTCAAAATGCTGGAGACATCATAGAAAAAGAGTTTGATGTAGAAATCTTTACAACGATTACTGTATTTCCTCGTGTTGAATTAATTGTAACAGATGGACCAACACAAAGCGTTACTGTACAAACTGGCGAATATTTAATGAGTGATATTGAGGTGAGAGTAGACGATGGACGCCTTAAATTATATAACAATAATGGGTGTAATTTAACTCGCGATTACGGACTCACTAAAGTTTTTGTTACCACTCCAAACCTTACCGAAATTAGAAACGGATCAGGTATAACAGTAAGTAGTCAAAGCATTTTGACTTTTGATAACTTAACTTTGATTTCTGAAGATTCTAACGAAGAAGATGCGTTTTCTACAGATGGTAATTTTGATTTAGATATAGATTGTAGTTCATTACGAATCGTTGTAAATAATTTGTCAACGTCATTTATTAATGGAGAAGTCGATAATTTAAAGTTAGAATATTACTCTGGTGATGCACGTTTTGAAGGTCGACATCTAATTGCTCAGAATGTGAACATTTTTCAACGCAGTAGTAATGATATGATTATAAATGCACAGCAATCTTTAATTGGTGAAATTAGAAGTACAGGTGATGTAATTGTAGTGAATACACCTCCAATAATTGATGTGGAACAATTTTATACTGGACAACTTGTTTTTGAGTAGAATTCCTGCGGAAATTGGAATCTTGAAATGAGTCTTTCTGTTTCTTTTTATATTGATAATAAGTAAACTTTCAATATTTTACTGAATACTGTACACTAACTCGTCAATTCCCTAAACAAACTCTCTAAACTCGCATTTTTTTGATTGAGCTGAAGAATTTTCAATTCATTATCATGAGCAAAATCAAATACATGAGAACGCATATCTTCTGCTGTAGAAAATGTGATTTCATAAATAAAATCGTGTGTGTTTTTAACAGTTTTGGCGTTAGGAAGTTTCAGTAAAAAAGCATCTTCAACACGATAATCAAATTCTACAATAACGGTTTGTTCCTTTTCATCACGTAAATCTTTGAGCTTTTTATCGGCAACGATTTCTCCTTTATTGATAATGATAACACGATCGCAAATAGCCTCAACTTCTTGCATGATATGCGTAGATAAAAACACCGTTTTATCTTTACCAATATTCTTAATTAAATGCCTAATGTCTACCAATTGATTTGGATCTAATCCAGTAGTTGGTTCGTCCAAAATTAAAACTGATGGATCATGAAGTAAAGCATTAGCCAAACCAACACGCTGTCTATATCCTTTAGAAAGCTGACCAATTTTTTTATGAGCCTCAGGTGTTAAACCAGTGAGTTCAATAACATCATTGATTCTCGTTTTAGATATTTTATAAATCCCTGCATTAAATGTGAGGTATTCTTTAACATACATTTCTAAATACAAAGGGTTGTGCTCTGGCAAATAGCCTACATTTTTTTGCACGTCTTGTTTGTTTGCATCTACATCAAAACCACTTACTTTTGCAACACCATCAGTTGCATTAATGTAAGTAGTTAAGATTTTCATTAGCGTAGATTTTCCAGCACCATTAGGTCCTAAAAACCCAACAATTTCTCCTGTATTAACAGAAAATGAAATATTGTTTAGCGCTTTTTGTTCGCCATAAACTTTTGAAACGTTTTCAACCTCAATAGACATAAATCAATTTATTTATTCAAAAATAGTAATAATTGCTAATGACCTAGTTTAAATTATGAATTCTTTAATTCTGAAATGTTAAACCTAAAAAAATTGTCTAACAATTTTGATTTATTAAAAATATAAGTACATTAGCATCATAATTTAGATATCCATTGTTATGGATAATGAATATGAACACGTCAAATCATACATATTATAACTGGTTTTATTTCTTTTTTAGCGAAAAGTAAGAGGCGTTATATGTATAATTTATAGGTAATAAATATAATATGAGTCTCGATGAAAATCGAGACTTTTTTTTGTGAAACTATATTTTGAAACGTTGAAAATAAATTCAAAATATGTAGTTGAGTAAATCCCAAACTTGTTTATGTTGAACTTGTTTCAGTATTTCGGGATCACATAATTAAGAAATAATAAATTGATTAAATCGGTAGCCATACAAGGAGTTAAAGGGTCATTTCATCACATTGTGTCACAGCAATATTTTGATGAGAATATTGTGGTGGACGAGTGTATGACATTTGATGCTGTTATTGATAGTATCCTTAATCATAAAAGTGATGCAGCTATAATGGCTATTGAGAATTCTATTGCAGGTTCAATCATTCCTAATTATGCACTTATAGATTCTCATAATTTACATATTGTAGGAGAACATTATTTAGATATTCAACATCATTTAATGGCATTGCCAAACCAAACGATAGACGATATTAAAGAAGTGTATTCTCATCCTATGGCTTTATTGCAGTGTAAAGCTTTTTTTAAACATTATCCTCATATTAAATTAATTGAAGATATTGATACAGCTCAAGTAGCACAAAGGATTCAGGACAATCAAACTAAAAATGTTGCAGCAATTGCATCGCGTTTAGCAGCACAATTGTTTGAGCTACATATCATTTCAGAAAGCATTCAAACCATTAAACACAACGAAACACGTTTCTTTATCGTTAAGACCAAAAACTCTGAAATACCAGAACATGAAATCAATAAAGCATCCATAAAATTTGAATTAGACCATAAAAGAGGAAGTTTAGCGACTATTTTAAACGTATTAAGTGATTGTAAGTTAAATTTAACAAAGATTCAATCACTTCCTAAAATTGAAACCCCTTGGAAATATGCCTTTTTTGTTGATGTTACTTTTGAGTCTTATAAAGACTACGAGAAAGCAAAATCAATATTAAAAATTATGGCACAAGACTTTAAGGTTTTGGGAGAATATAAAAACGCAAGACTATGATAAAGGTTGCCAATCGTTTACAAAATGTAGAAGAATACTACTTTTCAAAAAAATTAAGAGAAGTACGATTACTTAAATCTCAAGGCAAGCCTATAATTAATTTAGGTATTGGGAGTCCAGATTTGCATCCACCAGAAGCAGTTCTCAATGCGCTTGTAGAAACTTTTGAAGACGAAACAGTACACAAATATCAAAGCTATCAAGGGATTCCAGAATTAAGAGAAGCTATTGCAGACTTTTATAAAACACATTTTCAAGTCAATGTTAGTGCACATACTGAAGTGCTTCCGTTAATGGGAAGCAAAGAAGGAATTATGCATATCTCTATGGCATTTTTAAATCCAGGTGATGAAGTTTTAATCCCTAATCCAGGTTATCCAACCTATAAATCGGTTACTAATTTAGTTGGAGCAGTTCCTGTATTTTATGATTTAACACAAGAGTCTAATTGGTGTCCAGATTTTATAGCTCTAGAAAAAAGAGGTGTTGAAAATGTAAAAATTATGTGGGTAAATTATCCACATATGCCAACTGGAGAAAAAGGATCTGTTAAATTATTTGAAGACTTAATTCAGTTTGGAAAACGTCATGATATTTTAATAGTTAATGACAATCCGTACAGTTTTGTACTCAATCGTTTCCCAAGAAGTATTCTGAAATATAAAGATGCAAAAGATGTGTGCTTAGAATTAAACTCATTGAGCAAAACCTTTAATATGGCTGGTTGGCGAGTAGGAATGTTGTTAGGAAGACATGATTATATAGACGCTGTATTACGTGTGAAAAGTAATATGGATTCTGGAATGTTTTTAGGCATCCAAAAAGGTGCAATTGAAGCTTTAAAATGTTCAGACATGTGGTTTACGAGTTTAAATAGCGTTTATGATCAACGACGACAAATCGTTTGGCAAATTGCAGATGCACTCAAATGCACCTATAATAAAGGCGCTTCTGGATTATTTGTTTGGGCTAAGTTGCCAGAATTTATTGATGCAGAAGAGTACATTGATTTAATACTAAAAGAAAAATCTGTTTTTATCACACCAGGAACAATTTTTGGTAGCAACGGTAAAGGCTATATAAGATTTTCGCTATGTGCTTCAATTGATGAATTAGAAGAAGCTCTAGCAAGATTGAAATAAAAAGTTCTGTTTTTCTCTGCCCAACGTTAGGAAGGTTTGGAACTATCGACATAAGTGAATTACAATCCCGATAACTATCGGGACCGAAGTAAAGGAATTAAAAGATGAACAATATATACATCATAGGCATTGGATTAATTGGCGGAAGTTTAGCAATAGACATCAAGTCCAATTATGTGGATGCCAAAATCTTTGGGATTGATTCTAATGAAAATCACTTGGTTGAAGCTTTGAGTCTTAATTTAATTGACGAAAAAGCGACTTATGATGATTTGCAAAAGGCAGATTTGGTAGTGCTTTCAATTCCTGTAGATAAAGCCATTTTAGAATTGCCTAAAGTTTTAGATAAGGTTGGAGAACAAACGCTTGTGATTGATGTTGGTTCTACTAAACTTCCGGTTTGTAAGTCTGTTGAAAGTCATAAAAACCGACATCATTTTTTAGCAACTCATCCAATTGCAGGAACTGAGTTTTCTGGTCCAAAAGCTGCTATTGCAAATTTATTTCAGAAGAAAACAAACATCATTTGTGAAGTAGAAAAAACAACATTTAAGCTGCAAGAAAAAGCCTTAAAGTTGTTTCAAGATTTAGGGATGCGAATACGTTATATGAATCCTGAAGCTCATGATAAACACATTGCCTACGTATCTCATTTATCACATATTAGCTCATTTATGTTGGGTAAAACTGTGATAGAAAAAGAGAAAAATGAACGCGATATTTTTGATATGGCTGGCAGTGGATTTGAAAGTACAGTACGATTGGCAAAAAGTTCTCCAGCAATGTGGACACCAATTTTTAAGCAAAATAGAGAGAATGTCATTGAAACTCTAGATGAATACATTAATAACCTCAAACAATTTAAAGCTTTGATGGAAGCAGATGATTTTGATGCCATTTACAACGAAATGAAAAACACAAACCATATCAAGGATATATTAAAAGGTTTGAATTAAGAATACAATAACACCAAAATAAAAATTAAGTAAAAAAGAACGGACTTTGTTTTCTTCGGAAAATAAACCAAAAGACCAAAAGCAATGGAAAACAAAAAAGAGATGAGAACATGGTTAGATAAACTTGGGTTAGATCACCCACTAGTTATCGCTGGACCATGCAGTGCAGAAACCGAAGAGCAAGTGTTAAGAATAGCACATGAGCTAAAGGATACAGACGTTAATTATTTTAGAGCTGGGATTTGGAAACCAAGAACGCGTCCAGGAAATTTTGAAGGTGTTGGTGCTTTAGGTTTAAAATGGTTACAAAAAGTAAAAGCCGAAACAGGAATGAAAACCTGTACAGAAGTTGCCAATAGAAACCACGTAGAGTTAGCTCTAGAACATGATGTTGATTTATTATGGATTGGTGCACGTTCTACAGTAAGTCCTTTTATAATGCAAGAAATTGCTGATGCACTTAAAGGAACAGATAAAACGGTTTTAGTTAAGAATCCAGTAAATCCAGATTTAGCGTTATGGTTAGGTGGTATTGAAAGATTATATAGCGCAGGAGTTAAAAACCTAGGAGCAATTCATAGAGGATTTTCAACATATGAGAAAACAAAATATAGAAATATACCTGAATGGCAATTAGCTATTGAGTTTCAAAATAGATTTCCAGATTTGCCTTTAATTAATGATCCATCACATATTACAGGTAAAAGAGATATGATTTTTGATGTATCTCAAACGGCTTTAGATCTTAATTTTGATGGGTTGATGATAGAAACTCATTATGATCCAGATAATGCTTGGAGTGATGCAGCACAGCAAGTTACACCAAAGGCTTTGGTTAAAATTATGGAGGATTTAAAAATTAGAAAAGAATCTGATCCAGAAGCTGAGTACAATTCAGAGCTTAACAATTTAAGAGCTCAAATTGATGTTGTAGATAGCCAACTTATTGATTTATTAGGAAAACGAATGAAAGTTGCCGATGGTATTGGAGGTCTTAAAAAACAAAAAAACGTTGCAGTTTTACAAAGTAAACGTTGGAATGAGATTTTAGGTAAAATGGTTTTAGATGGTAATGAAAAAGGACTGAGTGAAGAATTTATTTTACGCATGTTTAAAGCAATTCACCAAGAATCAATTAATCATCAAGAAAAGATTATCAAAGGATAATCATTAATTTATAAAATAAAAAAGCCTCATTAAGTTGAGGCTTTTTTTATGCGCTTTACTCATTAGAGTTTTTAAGAATTCAATATTTTAAGTAAAACTATTCATGATTTAAAGACCTGTTTTGCTTTTAGTCTCAATGTTAATGGCACGCAAATTGCTTCAAAAAAAGCGATTAGAATATAGATTATTATTGATATAAACTGAAAAGTCAATTAAAAGTCTATTTTTGTTCATGAAAGAATATTCTTTCTCACTCAACAACTAGATGACATACTTATGCTTAAAAAAATGACATTAATGTTACTGTTAGTCGCATCCTTCACTACAGTAAATGCTCAAGGAGAATTAGGGCCAATTACAATTACTCACGGAAAAGAAATTGAAGAAGACAAAGAAAAAATTGTTAGAATAGCTGGTGAAGCTAATGGTAAAATTTACACCTTAGCAACAAAAGGGAAGAATTTTTACATCAAAGTGTTTAGCTCAACAGACATGGATTTAATTTCGGTAAATGAAATTGAAATGGATGATTTTAAAGATAAAGAACCTGTTTTTGAAGAAATTGCTGTTTTAAATAATAAGGTTTACATCATTGGAAGTGTTTACGATAAAAAGAATAAAATCAATAATTTGTTAGCTGTAGAAATTTCCGAAGAAGGAAAACTTACAACGAACACAATTAAATTATTCTCTACAAAAGTGACCAAAAACAGAGAAAGAGGTGCGTTCTATTTTAAACATTCGCCTAACCAAGATAAACTTTTAATTATGCATGCTTCTTTATTTGATAAAGAGGAAATTATGCAATATGAAATTAAGTTGGTTAATGAAAACTTAGATATTGTAACATCTCATCTAGAGCGTGTATCATTTGAAGATAGAAAAGATTTAGAATTTACTATTGCAGATTTTGATCTTACGTTTGAAGACGACATATTTCTTGTTATTAACGAAAGTTATAGAGATAGAAAAGCAAAAAAGAATATAGAAAAATTTGAAGTTCATGCCTTTAAAAAAGCTAACGGTTTTACACAAGAAGTTATAAATATTGACTTTACAGGAAAAGAAGTTATTAATTGTGAGATGTTAATGACAGCAAATAATACGCTTAATTTAGTTGGTTTTTATTCTAGTGTTAATAAACGAGGAAAAGCCAATTGGAAATTAAAAGGGATTTACTCTGCAACGATAAACGCATCTTCAAATGAAGTGACCAATTTAAAATTTAATGTCTTTGATTTTGAAACTAAGGCTAAACTAATTGGTGAACGTAGAGCTAAAAAAGATAAAGATATTCCACCTTATTATTCAACGCATAGTTTAATTGAAAAAGAAGATGGAGGTTTAATTTTTCTTGCAGAATACAGACAATCAATTATTGGTAGATCTTCAGGTATTGGTATTGGAGGACTAGGTGTAACGTTTACACCTATCACATTTATCACCAATGAAATTATTGTAACGTCATTAAATGCAGATGGCTCAGTAGAATGGGCAAATGTTCTAGCAAAAGAACAAACAGCGAGTTTTACAACAATGTCTATTGGAATGTATGGTTTTGCTAGTGGCTCAAATTTTTCGGTAGGTGTTGGTGTTTCAATTCCTGTTGCTGTTTTGGGTAAAGGACCTGAGTATTTAGGAGCAATACCAATTTATACTAATGGTGAACTTACTGTTGTTTTTAATGACAATAAGAAAAACATGGGTATAACAGATATTGAAGAAATTAAAAAATTAGGAAACTATAATAAAGCGATACCTACAGCCTTTACATTCAATAAAGGTAATGGTGATATTACTAGAATTGACCCAGAAGAATTACAAAAAGATCAATTAATCCTGAGACCAGGAGTGTATCATATCATCACAAATAAAGAGTACCTTATTTACTCGTCTAGAAGATCTCAAGATAAGCTTGGTCGTATGACCTTAGACTAATATTTCAAATGACTTATAAAAAGACCATCAATCGATGGTCTTTTTTTATTGGTTTAAACGCTTATTATTAGCATCTTTGTTATAATGACAGGACTCGTTTATAAATCTACAGGAAGCTGGTACACAGTTAAAACCAATTTAGGTAAAGCTTACCAATGCAGAATCAAAGGTAAATTTAGATTAAAAGGCATTAAAAGCACAAATCCAATTGCGGTTGGAGATATTGTGGACTTTGAACTAGAAACTAACAATGATGAGGTTACAGGTGTGATTGATAAGATTCATGATCGTACTAATTATATCGTTCGTAAATCGGTTAATCTGTCCAAACAAACGCATATCATTGCATCCAACGTCGATCAAGTGTTTTTGTTGATTACGATAGATAATCCGCCAACATTCACAAGTTTTATAGATCGTTTTTTGGTCACTGCCGAAGCTTATCAAATAAAAACCGTGTTACTATTCAATAAAGTGGATACATATAATGAAGAAACTTTAGACGAAGTAAGATATTTAGCTCATGTATATAGATCTATTGGTTATGAGTGTATTGGTATTTCTGCGGAAACAGGAAAAAACATAGATAAGGTCAAAGCATTAATGCTCGGTAAGGTAAGCATGTTTGCAGGACATTCTGGTGTTGGTAAATCTACATTAGTAAATGCCATAGAACCTGGATTGGATTTAAAAACAAAAGCTATTTCGTCACAACATAGTCAAGGACAACATACTACAACATTTGCTGAAATGTTTGATTTGAGTTTTGATGCAAAAATAATTGACACTCCAGGAATAAAAGGTTTCGGAATTGTTGATATGGATAAAGAAGAAGTAGCCGATTATTTTCCAGAATTTTTCAAACTCAAACAAGATTGTAAGTTTAATAATTGTCTTCACAAAGAAGAGCCTAAATGTGCTGTTAAAGACGCATTGGATAGAGATGAAATTGCTATTTCAAGATATCGTAGTTATCTTCAAATTTTAGAAGGCGAAAATGAGCATTATAGAACAGATAATTGGGAGGAAAAGTAATTAACAGAATCTCTAAATGTTGAATTTTAAAACCTTAAACAAAATTGAAAGCAGTTATTCAACGTGTTTCAAAAGCTTCAGTCACTATAACTGGAGAAAAAGTAGCCAAAATCAATACTGGATTATTGGTGCTTCTTGGGATTGTTAATGATGATTCACAAGAAGATATTAAATGGCTCTCAAATAAAATTTCTAATCTTCGAATTTTTTCAGATGAAGATGGAGTGATGAATACCTCATTACTTCAAACCCAAGGCGATGCCATTGTTGTGAGTCAGTTTACTCTTCATGCAAGTACTAAAAAAGGAAATCGGCCAAGTTATCTCTTAGCAGCAAAACCAGATGTTGCCATTCCACTTTACGAAGCATTTGTAAAACAATTAGAAACAGATTTAGGAAAACCAGTTCAAACAGGTCAATTTGGAGCAGATATGAAAGTAGAATTGCTCAACGACGGACCAGTAACTATTATCATTGATACTAAAGATAAAACCTAATGGCATCAATTTTTGGTCATGGTTTGGTTGCCTATACAGTAGCAAAAGTTGCAGATTCTACGTCTAGTAAATTATTGATTTTTCTGGCCATTGGATCTTCAATGCTACCAGATTTAGATGTTATAGGATTTTCGTTTGGCATAGAATATTTACACCCTTTAGGCCATCGTGGTTTTACACATTCTATCTTGTTTGCTTTGTTATGGAGTGCGTTACTTACTTTTTTCTTCGGAAATTCTAGAAAACTAGTCTTTGCTGTTGTTTTATTTTTATCAACTGTATCTCACGGAATCTTGGATGCTATGACAAGTGGAGGAAAAGGCGTAGGTTTTTTTATTCCTTTTGATAACACAAGATATTTTTTTCCTTTTAGAGAGATAAAAGTATCTCCAATTGGCGTTGAAGAATTCTTTTCAGAATGGGGAATTAGAGTTATTTTGAGTGAAATTCAATATATCGCTATGCCTTGTGGAATCATTTTATTGATTCATTATTTTCTTTCAAAAAAGCTGACGTCTAAATATTTATGATTTTTTACGATTATTTACATAGGCTGTTTGAGTAAAAATTCTATATTTGAAAACCGACTTAACTAAAACGCTTCACAATGCCCTTAAAATCCTATCTAATTTTGTTCGCAATATTAGTCTCTCCTTTTGTAAATGCGCAAGATGAAGACCTTCTTAAATCTTCTACTGTTCCTTTACAATTAAGAATAAAAGCTAACGCAGTTGTTAGATATGACAATACACTTATAGAAGTAAAAGCTTATAATAATTTTTTATATAGTAATAAACGGATCGTAACTGTCTATAATGAAAATGGGATATCAGATCAAGGTACTGTTGTAGGATATGACGAAAATAGAAAGATTAAAACCTTAGAAGCTAGAATCTATGATAGTAATGGCGAAGAAATAAGGAAGTTTAAAGAAAAAGATTTTGAAGATGTGAGTGCTGTAAGTGATGTATCTCTTTATGAGGATAACCGATTAAAATATCTTAATTATACACCAATAAATTACCCATATACTATAGTTTTTGAAACAGAAGTAGAATTTAGAAGTACTGCTTTTGTGCCATCTTGGAGACCTCTTAGAGGCTTTTATGTAAGTACAGAAAATTCAGAATATAAAATCATTAACAACTCAGATACTCAAGTTAAGATAAAAGCAATACATCTTGAGGATTATGCTATTGAGGTACATAATGATTTTCATTATTCGGCAAAAAATTTAAAGTCTATAAAACCAGAAGCTTACAGTCCGTCATTTAAAAGCTATGCTCCTAAAGTGAGAGCAGCACTTGTTGATTTTGATATGGAAGGTATTAAAGGTTTAAATAATAACTGGCAAGATTTTGGGAAATGGATGCATGATGAGCTTCTCATTGGTACAGAAATCATTCCTGATCAAGTAAAAGAAGAAGTTAAAGCCTTAACAAAAGATGCAACTACAGATACTGAGAAAGCCAAAATTGTCTATAACTATATGCAAGACAAAACACGATACATTAGTGTGCAAGTAGGTATTGGAGGATGGAAACCTATGTTAGCAAGTGATGTAGAACGCTTAGGTTATGCAGATTGTAAAGGGTTATCTAATTACACCAAAGCACTTTTAGATGAAGTAGGTGTAGAATCTTACTATGCTGTTATTTATGGAGGACACGATATTACAAGTTTTGATACCGAATTTTCTGCTACTGAAGGAAATCATGCCGTTTTATGCATTCCAAATGAGACTAAAGATATTTGGTTGGAATGTACCAGTCAAACAAATCCATTTGGTTTTATAGCAGGTTTTACAGATGATAGAGATGCGTTGCTTATTACTCCAGAAGGTGGCAAAATTATTCACACAACAGCGTATGCAACAGAAGATAATTTACAAACCACTAATGCAAGTGTAACTATTACTGATAACGGTTCAATTTCCGCAGATGTCATTATTAAAACGCATGGTTATCAATATGGACTTCATGAAGGTATTCAAAATAAACCGTTGCGTGATCAAGAGTTGTATTTTAAAGACTATTGGGATTATATAAACAATCTTTCCGTAGAAAATATAAAATTCACTAATGATAAAGATGCTGTTGTTTTTACTGAAAATGTAACTATTAAGGCTACTGGTTTTGCTACAAAAAGTGGTAACCGATTATTGTTTCAGCCTAATGTGTTTAATAAAGTAACACGAATTCCTACGCGATATAAAAAGAGAACTTTAGATTTTGAAATAGAAAGAGGATATAAAGATGTAGATGAATTTACTATTGCCATAGATCCAAATTTTGATATTGAAGCGATGCCAAATACCGTTGAGATTTCTAATAAATTTGGAAGCTATTCTTTCTCTATTGAAAAATTATCAGACGATAAATTACTTTACAAACGGACACAAATACTAAACAAAGGCTTCTACTCAAAAGAAGAATACGACGATTTTAGAACTTTTATGTCAACGATGGTAAAACATGATAAATCTAAAATTGTATTGATTTCTAAAACCTAAACAATGAGAATAATAATTACAGTAGCAGTACTACTTATCACATTAAATATACAAGCTCAAAATTTTAAATTTGGAAAAGTTTCAAAAGAAGAGCTAGCAGAGAAAGCACATCCTAAAGATCCAACAGCAAATGCTGCTGTATTATTTAAAAGGGAAAGTGTGCGTTTTGTGTATCAACAAGGAGAAGGCTTTGTGCAAAATAGAACCATTCATGAACGTATAAAAATTTATAATAAAGAAGGTTTTGATTGGGCAACAAAGCAAGTGAGATTATATAATGGGAGTTCTACCAAAGAAGATATTAATAATTTAAAAGCCTATACATATAACTTAATCAATGGTAAAGTAGAAGATGATAAGCTCAAAAAAGATGGTATTTTTGAAGAAGAGGCTAACAAATATTGGGATGTTACTTCTTTCACGATGCCAAATATTAAAGAAGGTTGTATTGTAGAATTCACCTATGTCATTACATCTCCTTTTTTGGCAATTGATGATATGGAACTTCAGTACACCATACCAATTAATGTTTTGGAAGCAGAAGTTAGTACACCAGAATATTTTATTTATAACAAGCTTTTAAACCCTAAAGCAAATTTCCACCCAAAATTTGAGTCATCAAAAGCCAATAGAAGTACTATTATTAGGAGTAAGTCTAAATCTGATGGTATGACAAATGGAGCAGGTGTTGTTAAAACGCAGTTCAGTCAGTCAAATATTGATTTTGTTGATAATGTCTATACTACAAATGAAGTTGATGTTCCTGCTTTAAAAGATGAACCATTTATTGATAATTTAAGTAACTATCAAGCCAAGTTAGAACTAGAATTAACAGCAGTTAAATACCCTAACGAACCTTTTAAAAATTTAGCAAATACTTGGGATGTTGTAACTAAAACTATTTATGAGTCTGATGATTTTGGAAATCAATTGCATAAATCTGGTTATTATGAAGATGATATTGATGCTTTAATAAGTGATTTAGAAAGCAATGCTCAAAAGGCATTTGTTATTTATAATTATGTAAAAGCCAAAGTAAAATGGAATGGCTATTACGGTTATTCTACAGAAGCTGGTGTAAGAAAAGCCTATAAAGAAGGTGTTGGTAACGTTGGAGATATAAACTTGATGCTCGTGTCAATGCTTAGATATGCAGGCATTAATACAAATCCAGTATTAATTAGTACAAAAAGTAATGGTGTGCCATTATTTCCAACACGTAAAGGGTTCAATTATGTGATTTGTTTTATAGAAGACGAGGAGATAATGTCATTATTAGATGCAACAGATAAAAATGCAACTTTTAATACATTACCTGTAAGAGATTTAAATTGGCAAGGTCGAGTGATTAGAGAAAATGGAAGTTCTACATGGATTGATTTAGCATCACGTACAATTTCAAAAGACATTATAGGATTAAATATTAAAATAAATCCTGATTTTTCTGCGGAAGGAAAAGTGCGATCACAAAAGTTTGACTATGTCGCAAAACGATATAGAGACACCTATGCAGATGTAAGTGATGATACGTATATTAAGGATTTAGAAAAAGATAAAGGCGATTTAATTATTTCTAATTTGGAGGTAGAAGGAGAAGATAATCTATTAGAGCCAATCAAAATCACATATGAATACACAATGGATAATGCGGTTGAAGAGATTGGTGATAAATTGTACTTTTCACCTTTACTTTTTTTGAGCACTCAAGAAAATCCATTTAAACAAGACGAACGTACGTTGCCAATTGACTTAATGTACCCAATGTCTGATAAATACATGATCAACATTATGTTACCTGAAGGTTATGATGTTGAAACATTGCCAGAAAATAAAGCGTTAGATTTTTCTGATAAGACAGGAGAATTCAAATATCTAATAA
Organism: Psychroserpens sp. AS72; assembly: GCF_038900375.1. Classification (NCBI taxonomy): domain Bacteria; kingdom Pseudomonadati; phylum Bacteroidota; class Flavobacteriia; order Flavobacteriales; family Flavobacteriaceae; genus Psychroserpens; species Psychroserpens sp. AS72. Next base: position 124,487 of record NZ_JBBMRC010000006.1, read on the forward strand.
ATCAAAACGGACGCTTTTTACAGGTGAATGTGGAGTTAAATATTAATTCTTCTTTTATACTTTCTGAAAATTATGCGTACTTTAAAGAGTTTATTGCTCAAGCACTTGAGAAACAAACAGAAAAAATAGTACTTAAAAAGATTTAAGATCAATCTCTAAAATTTATAATCAAGAATTATTTCATGAAGGTTACCATTCTAGTATTCATACTATTATTTACATTAAACTCAAAAGCTCAAGATTTTAAATTTGGTAAGGTCTCTAAAACAGAACTTACAGAATCTTTTAACCCTAAAGATTCTTCAGCTAATGCAGCAGTACTTTATAAAAAAGTGGATATCAGATTTGAATTTAGCCAAAGTGAAGGGTTTAGACAAATTAGAGAAGTGCACGAGCGCATTAAAATTTATAATAAAGAAGGCTATAAGTGGGCAACTAAAAGAATTAGATTGTACAATGAATCGAATTCAAAAAGTGAGGACTTAAAAAGCTTAAAAGGATATACTTATAATTTAATTGACGGAGAAATTGAAGATTTTAAATTAAAGAAAGATGGAGTTTTTAAAGAAGAAGTCAATAAATATTGGAAGATTAGTTCATTTACAATGCCTAATATAAATGACGGTTCCGTTATTGAATATACTTATGAAATATCGTCGCCTTTTTCAGCGATTGATGACATTGAATATCAGTACACCATTCCAATCAATGTTTTTGATTTAAGTATAAAAACTCCAGAATATTTTTTTTATAATAAGTTAGTTAATCCTAAAGCATCCTATATACCAAGAATTAATCAATCTAAAAGAAATAGAACCGAAAGAACAACCGATAAAAACAGGTCTGGATTATATGTGTCAAAAACGACATACTCACATTCAGAATTCACATTCGTAGAAAATGTAATTACAAGTAATGAAACTAATATTCCTGCACTAAAAGACGAGCCTTTTGTAGATAATCTTGATAATTATAAAACTAAACTCATTTTAGAACTTTCTGAAATCAGGTATCCTAATCAACCAGTTGAATCGTTGTCCTCTAGTTGGGATGCTGTAACTAAGACAATTTATAATAATTCGGAATTTGGAAATCAATTAGATCGCACTAACTACTTTAAAGATGATATAGATGCAATTATAGCTGGTATTGACGATCCAGCGCAAAAAGCGTTTCTGATTTTTAATTTTGTAAAAACAAAAGTAAAATGGAATGAATTCTATGGCTACAGTAGCGATATTGGAGTTAGAAAAGCCTATAAAGAAGGGGTTGGTAATGTAGCAGATATTAATTTAATGCTTATTTCGATGCTACGTTACGTTGGTATTAAAGCAGATCCTGTATTGGTTAGTACTAAAAATAATGGCATACCTTTATTTCCTACTCGACAAGGATTTAACTACATAGTTTGTTTTATGGAAGGTGACGGTTTTAGTGCTTTATTGGATGCAACAGAACCTTTTAGTGAGTTTAATGTCTTGCCTGGAAGGGTGTTAAATTGGCAAGGTAGGTTAATAATGGAAAATGGAAATTCTAAGTGGATAGATTTAACACCTTCACTGCTCTCTGATGAAGCTACGTATATTAACGTAAAAATAAACTCTAACCTTTCTATAGAAGGCAAGGTGAGAAATCTAAAATCTGATTATAAAGCTAAACAATTTAGAAATAGATTTGCAAATGTTAATAGCGATGAATACATCAAATATTTAGAAAAAGATAAGGGAGAGTTATTAGTATCAGATTTGGAAATAGAGAATGCAAAAAACACTAACCAACCAGTTAAAGTAGTTTATAGCTTTGAATTAAGTAATGAAGTTGAGGAGGTTGGGGAGAATGTCTATTTTACACCTTTAATCTTTTTAGCAACAAAAGAAAATCCATTTAAATCTGAAACCAGAAATTATCCTATTGATTTGTCATTTCCTTTTAACGATAAATATGTAGTTAATATTATGATTCCTGAGGGTTATAAAGTAGAATCACTACCAAAAAGTAAAAAGATTGAGTTCAATGTAGATCAAGGTGAGTTTACTTATCTTGTTAATGAAAGTGGAAATTTTATTCGATTAAATGTTAGCTTTTTAATGAATACATCTTTAGTTTATCCTAAGGATTATGAAGAGTTTAAGAAATTTTATTTATCAATGATTGAAACTCAAACAGAAAAAATAGTACTTAAAAAGATTTAAGATGAACATCAAAAATGCACAACTAGAAGTTGACACATGGATTAAAGAACATGGAGTACGTTATTTTAACGAGCTTACAAATATGGCGCAACTTACAGAAGAAGTTGGTGAAGTCGCAAGAATAATTGCAAGACGTTATGGTGAGCAAAGTGAAAAAGAAAGTGATAAAAATAAAGACTTAGGAGAAGAGCTAGCAGATGTGGTTTTTGTAGTTTTGTGTTTGGCAAATCAAACAGGTATAGATTTGCAAAGTGCTTTTGATAAAAAATTAGATTTAAAAACGAAGCGAGATCACGATAGGCATCACAATAATGATAAATTAAAATAGAATTGTCTTCTTTTATACCTGAACTCCATTAATCGTAGTGGATGTAATATAATATTTGTCTTGAATTTTATTTGACCTAAGAGGGTTTTACATAAAAAATGAATTGAAGCGAAGGGTTAAACAAAAATCTTCGCTTTCAATAATTATTTAATAATATAAGTGTTTGAGACTTAACGATAAATCTTTAAATTCGCAAACCTTATTTTTGTGCCGAAGCGAAAGAAATTTTTAGTAAAATCATCTTAAGTCTTGATTTTTTTGATTCGTTTTTTCATCAAGGAAAAAATGAAAGGATATAAATTACCCATTAAATTTTACATAGATTGAAAAACCCTGTCTTGAAAAAAAGCAAGTCACTCTTTATGACAATACAACTTCACAAATCTTCAATAAAAAAACAATCTAGCATAACGATAACTGGTTCAAAAAGTGAATCTAATAGATTGTTGTTGCTCCAAGCATTATATCCAGAACTTGAGGTCGAGAACGTTTCAAACTCTGATGATTCTCAAGTAATGCAAAAGGCATTAGCTTCCGAAGAAAAAATTATAGACATTCATCATGCTGGTACTGCAATGCGTTTTTTAACTGCATATTTTGCAAGTAAAGAAGGTCGAGAGGTTGTGCTTACAGGTTCTAAACGAATGAAAGAACGACCAATAGAAATTTTAGTTGATGCTTTAAATCAATTAGGAGCAGAGATCTCTTATTTAGAGTCTCCTGGTTGTCCACCAATTCGTATAAAAGGCAAAACACTTTCAAAGCATAAAGTGACTTTAAATGCCAATGTGAGTAGTCAGTATATTTCAGCATTATTATTAATTGCATCTCGATTAGAAAACGGACTAGAACTAACCCTTGATGGTAAAATAACATCCATTCCATATATAAATATGACGCTTGATTTATTAAACCAAGTTGGGATACAAACCACATTTGTAGATCAAGTAATCACTGTACAACCAAAAAAAGATGCGCTTAAAACGAATAGTCTTACTGTAGAGTCAGATTGGTCATCAGCATCTTATTTTTATAGTATTGTTGCTTTAAGTCCAGTTGGGACAGAAGTACTATTATCATCCTATAAAGAAAAATCGTTGCAAGGAGATTCTGTTTTGGCAGACATTTATAAATCATTTGGAGTAGAAACAGTATATCAGAATAATTCTATTTTGATAAAAAAGACTAAAGCTGTAGTAAGTGATTTTGTAGAATTTCAGCTTAATAATTCGCCAGATATTGCACAAACAATTGCAGCAACTTGCTTAGGTTTGGGTGTAAAGTGTCATCTCACAGGTTTACATACCCTAAAAATTAAAGAAACAGATCGTTTAGTTGCACTTCAAAATGAATTACAAAAATTAGGAGCTAAAATTGATATTACTGAAGATTCGTTAACGCTACACAAAACAGCAACAATTACCAAAGGCGTCGCTATAGCTACATATAATGACCATAGAATGGCTATGGCATTTGCGCCATTGGCTCTAAAAACCGATTTGTATATTGAAGATTATATGGTGGTTTCAAAATCATATCCTACGTTTTGGGATGACTTAGAAGCACTCGGTTTTAAATTTTCTAAATAAATACTGCGTTTTACTTGACAAGGCCTATGTTGAGATTGTATATTTGCGACTTGTTAAAATGAGCGTAATTTGTAATTATACATCAAATTGCATTCAGCATAAAAATAAATAAAAAATTACTTATGAAATTATCACACTTCCATTTTGATCTTCCAGATGAATTATTAGCCGAACATCCCTCAGAGCATAGAGATGAGTCTAGACTAATGGTCTTGGATAGAAAAAACAAAACTATCGAGCACAAACTATTCAAAGATGTTATCGATTATTTTGAAGAAGATGATGTGATGATTTTAAATAACACGAAAGTGTTTCCTGCACGTTTATTTGGTAACAAAGAAAAAACTGGTGCAAGAATTGAAGTGTTCTTATTAAGAGAATTAAATGAAGAACAACGCCTTTGGGATGTTTTAGTAGATCCAGCACGTAAAATTAGAATTGGTAACAAATTATACTTTGGTGACGATGAAACTTTAGTAGCAGAGGTTATTGATAATACAACTTCTAGAGGTAGAACTTTACGTTTTTTATATGACGGGTCTTACCATGAATTTAGAAAAAAATTAACAGAACTCGGTCAAACACCACTCCCAAAATATATTCAAAGAGAAGTTGAACCAGAAGATGCAGAACGTTATCAAACTATATTTGCTAAAAATGAAGGTGCAGTAGCAGCTCCAACAGCAGGTTTGCACTTTTCTAAGCATTTATTAAAGCGTTTAGAAATTAAAGGTGTTCAGTTGCCAGAAGTAACGCTTCATGTAGGTTTAGGAACTTTTAATCCAGTTGAGGTAGAAGATTTATCTAAGCATAAAATGGATAGCGAAGAGATCTATGTTACAAAACCAGCAACAGATATAATCAATAAAGCTATTGGCGAAAAAAGACGTATTTGCGCTGTAGGTACAACTGCAATGCGTGCTGTAGAAAGTTGTGTATCATCTAGCGGAACATTAAATGAGTTTACAGGATGGACAAATAAATTTATTTTTCCTCCATACGAGTTTAGTATCGCTAACAGTATGATTACTAATTTTCATACACCAAAATCTACTTTGTTAATGATGGTGTCTGCTTTTGCAGGTCATGATTTTATGAAAGAGGCATATGAAGAAGCGGTTAAAGAAAAGTACCGTTTTTACACATATGGTGATGCCATGTTAATTATCTAACAGTATCAATACTTATAATTAGAAGCCTTATGTCACAGTAAGGCTTTTTTTATGCTTCGGAAATTTTAAACTTTTAAGCCATATCATTAACAGAAAAATGGTTTGATTACCTTTGCATTATTATTAAAGTGAATTTTGAGCTTAAATAATTAAGACATCTATGGATATTAAAAAGAAAGACATACGAGCATTAACAAAAGTGCAATTAAGAGACTTTTTTGTTGAAGAAGGCGATAAAGCATTCCGTGGAAATCAAGTGTACGAATGGTTATGGAGCAAAGGTGCGCATACTTTTGAAGATATGACAAATCTCTCCATAGCAACTAGAGAGATGCTAGAGAACAACTTTGTGATAAACCACATCAAAGTAGATCAAATGCAAAAGAGTAGTGATGGTACCATTAAAAATGCTGTACGACTACATGATGGTTTAATTGTAGAATCTGTTTTGATTCCTGTTAAAAACCGTACTACTGCATGTGTGTCTAGTCAAGTTGGATGTAGTTTAGATTGTAGGTTTTGTGCAACGTCTCGATTAAAACGAATGCGTAATCTTAATCCAGATGAAATATATGATCAAGTAGTTGCTATAGATAAAGAAAGTAGATTATACCACAATAGACCATTAAGTAATATTGTGTTTATGGGAATGGGAGAGCCACTCATGAATTATAATAATGTACTAAAAGCTATTGACAAAATCACATCACCAGAGGGTTTAGCGATGTCGCCAAAACGAATTGTGGTGTCAACTTCTGGAGTGCCTAAGATGATCAAAAAAATGGCAGATGATGAGGTCAAGTTTAAATTAGCTGTGTCATTACATTCTGCAATAGATGAGATTAGAACATCTATAATGCCATTTAATGCAACATTTCCTTTAGCAGATTTAAGAGAAGCATTAGTCTATTGGTATGAGAAAACCAAAAATAGAATAACCTATGAATATGTGGTTTGGGATGGTATTAATGATACTAAAAATGATGTTGAGGCCTTGATTAAGTTCTGCAAATTTGCACCAAGTAAAGTTAATTTAATTGAGTATAACCCTATTGATGATGGCGAATTTCAGCAAGCAAAATCAGAAGCAATAGATATGTATGTAAATCTGTTAGAAGCAGAAAACATTACAGTAACCGTAAGACGATCTCGTGGTAAAGATATAGATGCTGCTTGTGGGCAATTGGCTAATAAGACATAAAAAAAGCGACCATTCAATTACTGAGAGTAGTCGAAATCTGGTCGCTTTTTTGTAAAAAAATAACTATTTAACTTTTTATAAATTTGATGGTTTTTGTACCGTTTTCTGTGCTTATTCTTGCAAGATAAACGCCATTTTTAAGTGTTGCTAATTCAACAACATCTTCATTTCCATTCAAAACTTGATTCTTAACTCGCTTTCCTATAACATCATAAATTTCTATAGTATTCAAATTATTTTGAGGAGAGCTTAGTTTTAATTGTTTGATGTTGTCATTATAAAAATGAGTAAATGAATTAAAATCAAATTCATTAACAGAAAGTTCTTCATCATTAGTTCTAAAATTGTCTATGTATGCAAATCCTTCAAAATTATCATGAGAAAATCTCACTTGCTCAACAGCATCAGGAATAATTACTGTTCCAGTACTAATTTGAGTATCATCAACAAAAAAAGTAACAATAGATGCAGCGAATTCTATTCGTACATTATACCAAGTATTCGCAGACCATGCTATACCAGTATCATTTCTAACAACTGTGCCTAAACCATCGTCAACTAAAACAAAGATGTTTCCACCAAAATCAAATTCTAACCAAGTAATAAAAGATCCAGCGGTTAAATTTACCATTCCAAAAATGAAATTTGAGCTATTTGCGTCTTGCTGACTAATATTAATATCTGCAGAAAATATTGAGCCATCTTGTGCTACTGGAGTTCCATAATTATAAAAGGCACCGACAATTGCACTTGTTTGTCCTCCAAAAGCGGTTTCTTGAACTATTTTAAGAGATGCTGTTCCATCAGTTGCTAATTCGTCACTAATAACTTGATTGGTTATAAAACCTCCTGCACCATCGCCAGTTGTTGTCCAGCCATTTTGAGCATAAACATCTCCAAGCGTATATGCTGGAGCTTCAAATGAGATTGTTTCTTGAGCATTACCAAAAGTGAATGCCAGAAACATTAAAAATAAGAGAGTAATTTTTTTCATAAAATTCGGATTTTAAATTAATTAACAATTAAAGATAGAAAAAAATGGACAAAGAAATATCCTACTTATAAGTTTTAACTATTTATTATAACTATTACAAAACGGTAAGTTCATAATTAGTAATTTTGTAATATCAATCCAAAAAAGTATCAATACTTGAAAATTACTGAACAAATAAAACAACCCATAGCCTACGAGATGGAACTCTTCGAACAGAAGTTTCTTTTGTCAATGTCTAGTAAGGTTGCTTTATTAAATCGTATTACGCATTACATCGTAAACCGAAAAGGCAAACAGATGCGACCAATGTTCGTGTTTTTAGTTGCTAAAATGGTAGATAATGGTCAGGTTAGTGAACGTACGTATAGAGGAGCTTCAGTTATTGAGTTAATTCATACAGCAACTCTAGTGCATGATGATGTGGTTGATGATAGTAACAGACGTCGAGGTTTCTTCTCTGTTAATGCACTTTGGAAAAATAAAATTGCGGTTCTCATTGGTGATTTTTTATTATCTAAAGGTTTGTTACTTTCTATAGATAATAATGATTTTGATTTATTAAAGATTATCTCTGTAGCTGTTCGTGAAATGAGCGAAGGAGAATTATTGCAAATAGAAAAAGCAAGACAATTAGATATTACTGAAGACATTTACTACGAAATCATCAGACAAAAAACAGCGACGCTAATCGCAGCATGTTGTAGTTTGGGAGCTGCTTCTGTTAAGCCAAATTCTGAACACGTAGAGTCCATGCGTAAATTTGGAGAACTTATAGGTATGGCGTTTCAAATTAAGGATGATTTATTTGACTACGGAAACGAAGCAATAGGTAAACCAACAGGTATTGATATCAAAGAACAAAAAATGACCTTACCATTAATTCATGTTCTAAATAACTGCACAAAAAAAGAAAAGTCTTGGTTAATTAATTCTATTAAAAATCATAACAAGGATAAAAAAAGAGTAAAAGAAGTTATTGCTTTTGTAAAAGATCACAACGGACTCGATTATGCCATCATTAAAATGAAAGAATTTCAAGCAGAAGCTTTAGAGATTTTAAACACATATCCCGATTCTCAATACAAAACAGCATTAGAATTAATGGTGAATTATGTGATAGATAGAAAAAAATAAATTTTATAGTACTGATAATTAGTGTTTTATAAATTATTTTAAATTTCAGGCAACCATTTGTAAAACTATTGCGTCTTTATAAATAGAAGACCAAACTAAAGTTATTTTGAAAGTAATTCAATTACATCATAAAAATAATACGACGCTCATAAAAAGAGCAGCAAAAGGTAAACGCGATGCACAACACACATTGTTTGAAGTTCACGCACCAAAAATGCTAAGTGTTTGTCGCTATTATATAAAAGACTTGCAAAATGCAGAGTCTGTGATGTTAAAAGGATTTTTCAAAGCGTTCACAAACCTTAAAAATTTTAAAAACGAAGGAAGTTTTGAAGGTTGGTTAAGACGTATCATGGTTAGAGAATCTATTTCTTTTTTAAGACAAGAAAAGCATGTAGAATTTTCGGTTGAAGATGAAATCATTCATCAAGAGCATTACAATAATGTAGATTCACAAATTGAAGTGGCTCAAATTCAACAAATCATTGATGAACTTCCAGAAGGTTATAAGATGGTATTTGTCATGTATGCAATAGAAGGCTACAAACATCAAGAAATAGCAGATATTTTAAATATTTCTTTAGGGACTTCAAAATCGCAATTATTTAAAGCACGACAAATGCTTCAGAAAAAAATTAAGGACATAAATACAACAAGTTATGGCACCAATTAAGTTTGAAGAAAACATAAAAGATAAGTTAGAGAAGAGAACCATACAGCCATCAACTGATGCTTGGGATGCATTATCTGCAGATCTTAATAAGGACAAAAAAAATAAAAAGGGTCTCATATTTTATATAGGTATAGCAGCTAGTGTTATAGGTATTTTATTGGTCGCTAATATGATGTTTAATGCTTCGGAAAATCAACTTGGAGAACCAACGATAGTTGATACTGATACTAAAGAAATCCCAAATAAAGTAGAATCAAAAGACATACATGAAACAGTTGAAAAGGAGGTTGTTGCTAAAATTTCCGAAGAAACAAATAATCAAAAAGAAATAAAACAAGTTAAATCATCAATCAAAAACGAACCAAAATTAGCAACAATTTCTAATCAACCAATCACTAAGAATGTTGAAAATACGAATAAGAAATTAATTAAAGAACAATTAGAAATTGTAAACGAAACAAAACAAGCAGTCGCAACATTAAATTTTGCTAATACTAAAAAAGAACAATCAACAGTAAGTACATTAACCTTTGAAGAAGTAAAAGTAGATGAGGTTATTAATCAAATTAAAAAGCTGAAAATTGAAAATGGTACCGTTTCAGATACCGAAATTGAACACCTGTTAAAACAAGCAGAAAGAGATATTTTAAGAGAACGTATATACAATGAAACTACGAGAACGGTAGATGCAGATGCTTTACTTCAAGACGTTGAAGATGATCTGGAACAATCGTTTAGAACTAGAGTATTTGAAGGCTTAAAATCAGGTTTCGAATCAGTCAAAACTGCAGTGGCTGAGCGCAACAATTAAATAATCATCAATTTAAAACAAACATTATGAACACTATCACAAAAACAGTAGTGCTACTATTCCTATGCTTAATTGTAAGTAATGTGAATGCACAAGAAACGCAACAAGATTCAACAAAAACTAGTATTTCATGGAAAGAAAATAGTTTTGAAATCGAAAAGTTAATTGAACTAAAAAAGTCTATTGAAAACGAAGAACGCGAATTTTTAAAAGAAGAAGTAGAAAACATAAATAAAAGACTAGAATCTGGAATTATAACCGAATCTGAAGCTCAAAAACTAAAAAAAGAAGCGGCAAAAAAACGAGCTCTAAACATTGAAAATCGTATTGCAATTATTGATAATAAAATTGCTTTGTTAGAACGAAATGATGCTGGATATTCTGATGATACAAATCAGTTTGGGATTAGTATAGGTAGATTCACAGGGTTCAATATAAATTCAAAAAATAAAACAAGGGTTTATGATAAGCGAACTAGCAGTGATTTAGTTTTAGCAGCCGGTTTTAACAATGCAATTGGAGAAGGTCAAGATATTGGAGATGATTATTCTTTCATGGGATCTGGATTTATAGAATTAGGTGTTGCCTGGAAAACAAGACTTTTCAAAGAGTCAAATGCAGTTAGATTAAAGTATGGTTTCTCATTTCAATGGAATAAATTGACACCAAAAAATGATCGTTATTTTGTTCAAGACGGAAATGTAACAACTTTAGAAGATTTTCCTAGTGAATTAAAAGAGTCAGAATTTAGAATAACAAATCTAGTATTCCCATTACACTTTGAGTTTGGACCATCAAAAAAGATAGAACGCAAAAATTATTTTAGATATAGTACAGCAAAACATTTCAAAGTAGGTATTGGTGGATATGCTGGTTTTAATATCGGCACACAACAAAAATTGAGATTTGAAGAAAATGGAGATCGTGTGAAGCAAAAAATAAGACGTAATTACAATGCGTCACCATTTGTATACGGTTTGAGTGCATATGTAGGTTATGGAGGATTAGGGATTTACGCAAAATACGACTTAAGCCCAATGTTTAAAGATCAAACGTTTGATCAACATAATTTATCACTCGGATTTAGATTTGATTTGGATTAGTCTATTTTAATATCCAATTAAAAGCTTCATTTACTTTAGTAATGAAGCTTTTTTGTTACCATATAATAGTCTAAATTTGAACTCCATAATTATTTCAAAAATTGATATCAAAATCCTCCATAGAACAAGTATTTGAAACCGCTCGCGTTGAAGAGGTTATTGGCGATTTTGTTCAATTAAAAAAATCAGGAAGTAACTTTAAAGGTTTGAGTCCGTTTAGTGATGAACGTTCGCCAAGCTTTATGGTGTCTCCTGTTAAACAAATTTGGAAAGATTTTTCTAGTGGAAAAGGAGGTAATGCAGTTACTTTTTTGATGGAACATGAGCATTTTACGTATCCTGAAGCCATAAAATATCTCGCTAAAAAGTATAATATTGAAATAGAAGAGACTGAACAAACTGATGAGCAAAAGCAAGACGCTAATGAACGTGAGAGTTTGTACTTGGTTAATGAGTTTGCTAAAGATTATTTTGAACGTATCCTATTTAAAACAGATCAAGGTCAAGCTATTGGTTTAAGTTATTTTAAAGAACGTGGTTTTACAAATGACACTATAAAACAATTTAATTTAGGATATTCACTTGATGAGTGGCAAGGCTTTACAGATGAAGCTTTAAAACAAGGCTATCAAATTGAGTTTCTTGAAAAAACAGGTTTGACAATCGTTAAACCAGATAAGAAATTTGATCGCTTTAAAGGACGTGTCATGTTTCCTATTCACAGTATGAGTGGTCGTATTTTAGGATTTGGTGGACGTATTCTTAAAATAGATAAAAAAGCGGCTAAATACATGAACTCTCCAGAGAGTGAAGTGTATCATAAAAGTAAAATTCTCTACGGAATTTACCATGCAAAACAATCTATAGCCAAAGAAGATAATTGTTACTTAGTTGAAGGGTATACAGATGTCATTCAATTTCATCAAACCGGAATTAAAAACACAGTAGCTTCTTCTGGTACAGCCTTAACTCCTGAGCAAATAAGACTTGTAAATAGATTAACAAATAACATCACAGTGCTTTTTGATGGTGATGCTGCAGGAATTAGAGCATCCATTCGTGGTATAGATTTAATTCTTGAACAAGGTATGAATGTAAAAGTATGTGGTTTCCCAGAAGGTGAAGATCCAGATAGTTTTGCAAAACAAAATACGCTAGAAGAATTAACAGCTTATCTAAACGAAAACTCTAAAGATTTCATTCAATTTAAAGCCTCTTTATTAGTTAAAGAAGCTAATAATGATCCTATAAAAAAAGCAGAAACAATTAGAGAAATAGTAAACAGTATTTCTAAAATTCCAGACCAGATTAAAAAGGAGATTTATATCCAGGAGTGTTCACGTATTATGGATATAAGTGAGGATGTTTTGTTTACAACACTAGCTCAAATAAATAAAAAAGATGTTCAAGAGGCTAATAAAAGCTATCAAAATGAACAAAAACAAAATGCGTTTCAAGTTGTAAAGTCAGAGCCTAAAGCTAAAAAAGTCGATTTACAATATGAATTAGAACGTAAAATTATTGAAATTCTATTGCTCTACGGAACAGAGGTAGAAGACTTTGAAGATTTGGTTTTAAAAGAATCTGATGATGGAGAATTAAAATTAGAACCCGTAATCCATAATGCAAAAGTGTTTGAAAAAATATATTTGGATTTACAAGAAGATGAGATGCAATTTACAAATGCTAATTTTAAGACGTTATATTACTCAATTATAGATACACTGCATCAGGAACCGGAATTCTCAACAAGTAATTTTGTAAATAAACTCGATCAAGAATTAGCAAGTGATGTCACTACTATTCTCATGAATGATGAACGTTACACATTGCATGATTGGGAACGTAATCATATTATTCCGAAGGAAAAACTACATTCAATTGGGCAGTTGGTAACACAAACCATATTAACATTACGATGTTATTTAATCGATAAAAAAGTGTCTGAATATCAAAACGACACTTTACGTGAAAACGCTAATACTAGAAGCATTTTGGAGGATGTTAAAGATTATCTAGGTCTAAAAATGCTACTCTCTAGAAAACTAGGTAAAGTAGTTGGTGGTAAAGTTTAAAATTCAGATTTTAAGTTAAATCCATATGCTTACCTTGATTCACTAAATCTATAAGGTTAGTAACATTAAGCTTTTTAAAAAGTCTGGCTTTATAAGTGCTTACTGTTTTCTCATTGATATCAAGCTCTTTAGCAATTTCTTTATTTTTTTTACCAGAAGACAATAATTTTAGAACTTCTACTTCGCGAGTTGACAATCGCTTGTAAATTCTACTTTTAGATTGTTTAGTGTCATTGTAATTTAAATGCTTAGACATTTTTTCACTCAAATGAATATCACCTTTATGAGCCGTTTTAATAGCTTTTGTGATAACATCTGTCGATTCAAATTTTGATACATAACCAGAGGCTCCAGCCTTTATGGTACTTATAGCATAAATTTCTTCAGGATGATAACTAAACATAATAATGTTAATCTTACTATGTTCTTTTTTAATAGCTCTTAGTGCAGTAATTCCATTGAGTTCAGGTAGTTCAATTTCAGAAACAATAACATCAACATCATTATTTCTAACAAATTCAAATATCTCAACACCACTGCCTACTGTTCCAATAACTCGAATTTCATCGTGATTTTCGAATAATAATTGAAAGCCAGTAGTTACGATAGGATGGTTGTCAACGACTAAAACCTTAATCATAATACATATTTAATTGGTTAATTAGTATAGAGTGCCAGAACTTATTTTAAATAAATTCAAGAGTGTGGAGATTTGCTTTGCAAAACTACGAAAAATTTCAACATACTTAAATTAATTTATGATTTTCTCAGTATTTATTTTAAATTTTTAGGAATTTCACAAATCGGTATTGGGATCATCTTATGAGTGTTAGAACGATTATATCTCATAAATATATGATAAACTTCCTTTTGGCGACCTTCAAAATCATCAACTGTTTTGCCTTCATCTTTCATAGTCATAGCCCATTCTAATTCTGGGTATGATGCTCCTATTTGATCCTCATCACTTCTAGCGTCTCCAAATAAACCGTCGCTTGGTGCAGCGTTCATGATTGATTCTGGCACGTTTAGGTATTTGCCTATCTTATAAACTTCAGATTTCATAAGGTCTGCAATAGGACTCAAATCAACACCACCATCTCCATATTTTGTATAAAAACCTACTCCAAAATCTTCAACTTTATTACCAGTACCAGCTACTAAAAGTCCAAGAAGTCCAGCATGATAATATAACGTAGTCATTCTCAATCTAGCTCTAGTGTTAGCTAATGCCATATCAACTGTAGTTTGTTTGCCTTCTAAAGACACTTCAGTTTTAAATTCTTCAAATACAGGAGTAAGATCAACTCTCGTGTCTTTTACATTAGCAAAGCGTTCTTTAAGTTGTGTTATGTGCTCTTGAGCTCTATTTACATGGCTCTCTGCTTGGTGTATTGGCATTTCAATACATAATAAGTCTAAACCAGTTTTTGCACATAATGTTGAGGTTACTGCAGAATCTATGCCTCCAGATATGCCAATAACAAAACCATTCACACCTGCTTTTGTAGCATAATCTTTTAACCAATTTACGATATGTTCAACAACTTTTTCTGTTTGCATTGTATGGAGTTTTTATTTAAAGAATAGTACCTTTGTCTAACAAAAATAATGAAGTCATTTAAACTTTTAACATTTAAGTGAAAATTAGTGACTTTTTTGATTATTTGAAGACTTTTTTAAATTGCATAGCATCGCTACGGTATTAAAAAAAAAAGACAAAAAATAGACGAAAAAGCTCAATTTTTTAGCAAATGGAAAAAGTGTAAATTACTTTAATAAGATAACTTCAAAAATCACGTTAGTAAAACATATTTACTTATATAAAGTTTTTGAAAACCAAATACATGAAAAAATTAATACTATTTGTTCTCGTTCTATTTGCTTTTTTAAGTTGTAAAAATGAAGATGCTTTAGAAGAAGAAATCGCAAAAATTGACACAAATTTTACTGTCGAGCGTTTTGATCGTGCTTTTGCTGAGGCTAAACCTGCGGATTTAGAGAATCTTAAAAAAACATTTCCGTTTTTCTTTTCTTCTAGAATTCCAGATTCAGTTTTTGTTGAGCAAATGAAAGATTCCTTCCAAATTGAACTTAATAAAGCTACCAAAGAAAAGTTTGGTGATTTCAAAACTGAAACCAGCGAAATTGAAAGCCTATTTCAGCATTTAAAATATTACAATAAAACATTCAAAGAACCACGTGTTATCGTATTTACTAATTATGTTCATTACAGAGAAAAACAAGTGGTTACAGATTCTGTTGTGCTTTTAGCTGTTGATAATTATTTAGGAGAAGATCATGAGTTTTACGGTAATTTCCCTAAATATATTGCTCAAAACCTAAAGCCATCACAATTAGTTGTCGATTTGGCCAAAGAGTATGCTTATAAGCACATCTTTCAGACTCAAAAAAAGACGTTTTTGGACGAGATGATTTTCTTCGGAAAAGAGCTGTATTTTAAAGATAAAGTCATTCCATTTAAAACTGATGCCGAAAAAATTGGGTACACTCCAGAGCAATTAGGGTTCGCTAATAATAATGAAGCTATGGTATGGACTGAATTTGTAGAAAACGAAATGCTCTACAGTACCGATGGTTCTCTAGTATCTCGTTTTATAGCAGATGCACCTTTTTCTAAATTTCAATTAGAATTAGATAATCAAACTCCAGGACGATTAGGACAATTTATAGGTTGGCAAATTGTGAAAGCATACATGAGAAATAATGAAGTATCTCTTCAAGAAATGTTGCAAACAGAAGCAATAGAAATTTTTAATAAATCAAATTACAAACCATCAAAATAATGGCAAAGCATACATCAAAAATAGAACTTAATATAGAACTAGATGAGAATAGAGTTCCAGAAAAATTACATTGGACAGCCGAAGATGGTGGGATTTCAAACGAAGAAGCAAAAGCAATGATGCTCGCTGTTTGGGATGCAAAAGCTAAAGAAACACTTCGTATTGATTTATGGACTAAAGATATGCCAGTAGATGAAATGAAACAATTTTTTCATCAAACACTTGTTGAAATGAGTAACACGTTTCATAGAGCAACACAAGATGAAAAAATGACTGCTACCATGAAAGATTTTTGTGATTATTTTGCTGAAAAATTAGAGTTAAAAAAGAAATAGAGATTTAATGATTAGTTAATACTGAGATAACCAATTTTTTTGTGAATCCTAATATTTTTGGAGTGCTGTCAATTCAATTAAAACGTTAGTTAGGCTTCATATGTCGAAGAAACTAATGTTTTTTTATTTTATAAATTATCTAATTTTTATTTTAAGATTGTAACTACAAATTGAATAAGAAATTGATTCAAACTAAAAACAAATATTAGGTCGTATTCAGGGTTGTAGGTTTTCTTTACAAAACTTAGTAACTTGGTCAAATGAGAAAAATACTTTTTGGCGTCTTAATTACACTGGTAGTTCTTTTCACATTTAAATATTGTGGAGACAAAAATGAGGATAAAATTACGCTTCAAGAAAATACTGCCCTCATTCAAGAGCAAATAAAAAACGTTGGTAAACTTGTTGTTACTGAAGGTCATTTTAGCGAAGTCTTCACTTATAAAAATTCAAAAGCTGTTTTTGCAGATTTTCTAGAAGCCAAAAAGCAGGCCATTGTTATCGTAAATGCAGATGTTACTGTTAGTTATGATTTAAGCCTAATTGAGTATGAAGTTGATGAACTTAATAAAACACTCCGTATTATAAGCATCCCGAAGGAAGAAATAAAAATCAGTCCAGATTTTGAATATTATGACATTCAAGCAGATTTTCTAAACCAGTTTGAAGCTAAAGATTATAATGACATAAAAAAAACAGTGAATACATCATTGATGAAAAAAATTGAAGCTTCAGATTTAAAATCTAATGCACAAAATAGACTCATTAGCGAACTCGCTAAATTTTATATTCTAACGAGTACTATGGGTTGGACTCTAGAATATAATGACAATCCTATAGAATCAACACAAGCATTACAAGGACTTAAATTATAGTAAATAAAACTTTGTAAGTTTTATAAATGTCATGCTGAGCGCAGTCGAAGCAAAACAATAAGGCTAAATTTTATTTTTGCAGTTACTGTTTTTTTCTATTTACACTAACCCAACCACCACCATTAATAGCGTCAATATTATTGAGGTTTAAAAATTTTGCAGCTTTTGCAGAGCGAACACCACTTTCACAACAAACTATAATTGGTTTGTCTATTGCTTTCACTTCACGTACACGATTGTTCAAATCATTTAATGGAATATGAACCGAATTTTCAATATGACCATTATCCCATTCGCGTTGAGTTCTCACATCTAAAATTACCGCTCCATTATTTATATATTGTTCAACTTGTCGTTTTTTGGTGCCAAAAATAAAACTTAATAATCCCATAGTTTCTTTTTGCTTCAATTTACAAATAACCAATTGAACTTAAAAATTTCACAACAATAACAATACCTCTTTTCGAAATAAGATTAAGGATATAAACTATAGTTTTTTACTCAAACTCATCCAGCCACCACCATTAATTGCTTCAACTCCTTGCGATTTTAAAATACTAGCAGCACTACCAGAGCGCATGCCACTTGCGCAACATGTAATTACTGGTTTGTTAAGTTTTTTTATGTCACTTATTTTTGAGTTTATAACTTGTAAAGGAATGTTTTTTGATCCTGGAATTGCACCTTGACTATATTCTCCTTTAGTTCTTACGTCTATAATTACTGCATTTCTTGATTGAAAATCTTTAATTTTATCACCTTTGTTACCAAATAATGTATCTAATAATCCCATAATTTATTTTTTTTTACAAATTACATGCAATTATTTCAAAAGATAAGTAACAATAGTTACAACTTATATTTTTATATTCCATAGCGATATGAAAACTGAAACAAGAAAAGAAGAAATCATAAATACAGCTGCTAAGCTTTTTAAAGAAAAAGGATATAGTGCTGTCACCATGCGTGATTTGGCAACAGCAATGGGAATGAAAGCCGCAAGTCTTTATAATCATATCAATTCTAAACAAGATATCTTAAAAGCGATTATTATTTCAATTGCTGAAGAGTTTACTAACGGAATGACTACAATTATCAATTCCGAAGTTTCCAACATTGATAAACTTAAAAAAATCGTTGCTTTACACGTTAATATAACCTCTCGAAATACCAACGGAATGGCATCCTTAAATAACGATTGGATGCATCTCGAAGATCAATTAGAGTATTATCTCCAGCTTCGTGATGAATACGAAACTAATTTTCTAAACGTTATTAAAAAAGGTATTTCTTCTTCGGAAATTCGCCAAAGCAACCCAGAAATCATCATGTTTTCAATGCTCACTACGCTACGTTCGCTCTATCTATGGATTCCCAAAAAAGAAGATCTCAACGCAAACGATTTAGCTAAGAGTCTAAGTGAAGTCCTCATAGACGGAATTAACATCTAATTAAGAATTATATTTTGTATCTTTGCTTACCAAACTAACAAGTGTTAGTTGAAAATTATTTGTGAATTTATGGCAGATTTTTACAACTTAAAAGTTGCAGATATTTATAAGGAAACTGAAGATACATCAGTTGTGACATTTGAAATTCCATTAGAATTGCAAGATGCATTTAAATTCAGGCAAGGACAACATCTTACATTGAAAACAGATATTGATGGAGAAGATGTGCGTCGATCCTATTCTTTATGTTCAAGTCCAATAGAAAATCAATGGAAGGTAGCAGTAAAGTTAATTCCAGGTGGAAAATTTTCAACATATATCAATGATGTATTAAAAACAGGAGACCAACTTGAAGTAATGTCTCCTAGTGGGAATTTTGGTGTAGAAGTCAATGCAGATAAAGCAAAAAACTATTTATTTTTTGCAGCAGGAAGCGGAATTACACCAGTCTTGTCAATGATTAAAACACATCTTAAAGCTGAACCAAATTCAACTTGTAAGTTGTTTTATGTGAATAAAACAGCAAAATCCATTATCTTTAAAGAAGAGTTGGAGCAGCTAAGAAACACCTACTTTGGGAGATTTGAAATTTACTATTTCTTAACCAAAGAGCGTCGAGATATCGAATTATTTAATGGACGTTTTGATGATGAAAAAATGCAAGTCCTCACCAAAACATTTATTGATATTCCAGACACAAGCGAAGTGTTTCTTTGTGGTCCAGAAAAAATGGTTAACTATGTAAGTGAGTATCTAATACATGCTGGATTACCAAAAGAATTAGTGCATTTTGAATTGTTCGTTACAGGACTTTCCGAAGAAGATATTAAAAGAGCTGAGCGTTTAGCACAACAAAATGTTGAAGGAATAGAAGTCACAATTGTTGATGGTGGAAAAGAATTTGAATTCACCATGACTAAAGATTATGATAATATTTTGGATGCTGCATTAGGAGCAGGAGCCGATTTGCCTTTTGCATGTAAAGGAGGCGTTTGTAGTACTTGCAAATGTAGAGTAGTTGAAGGATCGGTAGAAATGAAAATTAATTATGCTTTAGACGAAAAAGAAGTTTCGCAACAATTAGTTTTAAGTTGTCAAGCTGTGCCAACATCGGAAAAAGTTATTGTCGATTTTGATGTCTAGATTAATGGGTGTTACAACGTCATTCTGAACTTGTTTATTCATAAATATCTAATTTAAATAAAGGTATTCATGAATCTTTGATTTCAGAATCACATTATCAGAAAGAAAAGAAGTTCTACGATTGATGTAGAAACCAAAATATATTGAAAAAGAAAAATTGAAGTTCAACTTGCTAAAGGTTAAAAGCCAACAGCAAAAAAGCTAAGAACGATGAGTGAAGAACAAATTAAAAATCTTGAGAAACAATTCGATGAACGTATTGCAAGAGACGAGAAAATCGAACCTAAAGATTGGATGCCAGAGAAGTATCGTAAAACGCATATTCGTCAAATGTCACAACACGCACATTCCGAAATTGTTGGTATGCTTCCAGAAGGTAATTGGATTACAAGAGCGCCTTCATTACGTCGTAAAGTAGCATTGCTTGCTAAAGTTCAAGATGAAGCTGGTCATGGTTTGTATTTATATTCCGCATGCGAAACATTAGGAATTTCTAGAGACGAATTATACGAACAATTGCATTCAGGAAAAGCTAAGTATTCTTCCATTTTTAATTACCCAACAATAACTTGGGCAGATATGGGAGCAATTGGTTGGCTAGTTGATGGTGCAGCAATTATAAATCAAGTGCCATTGTGTAATACCTCTTATGGTCCTTATGCAAGAGCAATGATTCGTGTGTGTAAAGAAGAGAGTTTTCACCAACGTCAAGGGTATGAAATCATGATAAAATTGGCTAATGGTACGCCTGAACAAAAAGAATTAGCGCAAGATGCACTTAATCGTTGGTGGTGGCCAAGTTTAATGATGTTAGGACCAACTGATGCTGAGTCTGTGCATACTGAGCAATCTATGAAATGGAAATTAAAACGAAAGTCTAACGATGATTTACGTCAGCAATTTATAGATCAAACCGTTCCTCAAGCCGATTTAATCGGATTGACTATTCCAGATCCAGATTTAAAATGGAACGAAGAAAAAGGGAGTTACGATTTTGGTGAAATCAATTGGGACGAATTCTGGCAAGTTGTTAAAGGTCATGGACCTTGTAATAAGGAACGAATGAAAGCTAGAGTTGGTGCATGGGAAGAAGGAGAATGGGTTCGAGATGCAGCAATGGCTCATGCCGAAAAGAAACAAGAAAGAAAACAAAAACAAGCAGTTTAAATTGTTTGTCACCTTGAGCATTGGTTGAGATAAAAATATATTTTTATTGAAAGCACATTGTGTAGCAATTAGAAAGGTCTTCAAACATAGAAAATAATAAATATCATGTCAAAAAAAAACTGGCCTCTTTGGGAAATCTTCGTAAGAAGTAAAAACGGATTAGAACATAGGCACTTTGGTAGTCTTCATGCTGCAGATGCAGAA
This sequence comes from Psychroserpens sp. AS72, assembly GCF_038900375.1. Lineage (NCBI taxonomy): Bacteria > Pseudomonadati > Bacteroidota > Flavobacteriia > Flavobacteriales > Flavobacteriaceae > Psychroserpens > Psychroserpens sp. AS72. The sequence continues at coordinate 145,741 of NZ_JBBMRC010000006.1, forward strand.
ATGGCTCTAGAAAACGCTCGTGATGTCTATACAAGACGAAACGAAGGTGTAAGTATTTGGGTTGTAGAATCAAAAAATATCACAGCTTCCAATCCAGAACATAATGGTGAAATGTTTGAGCCTGCTCAAGATAAAGTGTATCGTCATCCAACATTTTATGATTTACCAGACGAAGTGAAACACATGTAATGCTAACGTCATTCTGAACTTGTTTCAGAATCTCATAAATATTAACGAAATGTCACCTCGAGCATTGATAGAGATGAAATATAAATTTCATTGAAAGCACGTTGCGAAGCAATACGAGAGGTTTTATAGGAAATTATGAAACAAAATCTATACAATTACATACTAGGCATAGCAGATAACTCCTTAATCTTAGGTCAACGCCTAGGTGAACTCTGTGGTCATGGACCAACTTTAGAAACAGACATCGCTTGTACAAATATCTCTCTAGATTTATTCGGACAAGTAAGAAGCTATTTTCAATATGCAGCAAAAATTGCAGGTGATAATAGAACAGAAGATGATATCGCTATGCTTCGAAAAGAGCGTGAATATAAAAATGTGTTATTAGTTGAGCAACCCAATACAAACTTTGCTTACACTATGGCACGTCAATTTTTGTTTGATGTCTATCATCTAGCTTTTCTTACTGAATTACAAAAAAGTACAGATTTGACACTTTCTGCAATTGCAAATAAATGCATCAAAGAAGTGAGTTATCACGAACGTTTTTCTTCAGATTGGATTAAACGTTTAGGTGATGGTACTGATGAAAGTAATGCTAAAATGCAAGAGGCTATCAATGATTTGTGGACCTACACTGATGAATTATTTCATCAAACGGAAGCTGATAAAGCAATGGTTGCTGAAGGCATAGGTATTGATGTTACCAAACTAAAAGAACATTATTACAAGCAAGTAAATGATCTTTTAGAAGAAGCTAATCTTCAGGTTCCAGAATCTAAATGGTTTCAAAAAGGAGGTAAAGAAGGTATTCATACCGAACATTTAGGATATTTATTAAGCGATTTGCAATATATGCAACGCACCTATCCTAATATGGAATGGTAGTATAATGTCATTCAGAGTGTCACACTGAGCGTAGTCGAAGTGCAAACGAAGAATCTCATTTATAAATTATGAAAACAACAGAACAAAACATAGACGACATTTTAATTCCAATTCTGGAACAAGTTTCAGATCCCGAAATACCAGTATTATCTATCATGGATATGGGAGTTGTGCGTTCAGCTGTTTTCGAAAACAATATAGTAAAAGTGCAAATAACTCCTACCTATAGTGGTTGTCCAGCAATGGATGTAATTGGAGATGATATTAAAGCAGCATTAAAAACAGCAGGATATAATTCTGAAATAGAACTAATCTTAGCTCCAGCTTGGACAACCGATTGGATTACACCAAGAGGAAGAAAAGCATTAGAAGATTATGGTATAGCAGCACCTCTAGATGCAGAAGCAGATAAAGATGTATTGCTAAACGGAAAACGAATCGTTAAATGTCCACAATGTGGATCAACAAACACACGATTGGTAAGTCAATTTGGCTCAACAGCATGCAAAGCACAATTTCAGTGTGATGATTGCCAAGAACCATTTGACTATTTTAAATGTTTAAAATAACAAGGTGTTGTCATCCTGAACTTGTTTCAGGATCTCATCAAGGATAATAAAAATTAGTATAGCGTTACCCAAGGGTCGCGCTTTCACTACTCGCTCTTTTCAAGGAGCTCAAACAAACCGTTCAATCGCTAACGCGAAAATGGTCTGAAATTATTATTTCTTTTTTCATCAATGGAAAAAAGAAAAGAGAGAAAAATATAAGGTATGAGTAATTCAATACAATTAAAAATTGAAAATAAGGTCGCGTACATAACGCTTAACAGACCAGAAGTCTTTAATAGTTTCAATCGTGAAATGGCATTAAGTCTCCAGTCTATTTTGGATGACTGCGAAACCAATACTGATGTAAGAGCTATTGTTCTCACAGGAAACGGAAAAGCATTTTGTGCTGGTCAAGATTTAAAGGAAGTCACAGATCCAGATTTAAATCCTGGATTCAAAAAGATTCTTGAAGAGCATTACAATCCAATTATCACACGAATTAGAAATATTAAAAAACCAGTGATAGCAGCAGTAAATGGAGTTGCAGCAGGAGCAGGAGCAAATATTACCTTGGCTTGTGATATTGTTGTAGCGCACGAAAAAGTAAGTTTCATCCAAGCATTTAGTTTAATAGGTTTAGTTCCTGATAGTGCAGGAACTTTCTTTTTACCAAGACTTATCGGATTTCAAAAAGCATTAGCATTAGCGATGTTAGGTGATAAAATTTCCGCAGGCGAAGCAGAGAAAATGGGTATGATTTACAAATGTGTTTCTACCGAAGAATTTGAAGAAACCATTAACAATCTCGCATTTAAGCTAGCAAATATGCCAACCAAAGCTCTAGGGTTTATTAAAGAACTATTCAATAAATCAATGACAAACGATTTAGATGCTCAATTAGCATTAGAATCTAAATTACAAATAGAAGCAGCACAAAGTGAAGATTATGCCGAAGGTGTTGCAGCATTTATAGAAAAAAGAAAACCAAACTTTAAAGGAAACTAAATATCATTCAGAGCATTCCGAATATATTCGGAGTCGAAGAATCTTATTTAATATAAGTTAATGTTAGTTCTAGTGACATTGCATTTTAGCAATTTTGTATCGAGAACAAGATAATATAGAAATGTCATCCTGAACTTGTTTCAGGATCTCATCACAACAAGTGACAATATGAATATAGGAATAATAGGTTCAGGAACAATGGGAAGTGGTATCGCACAAGTTGCTGCAACTTCTGGTTGTAAAGTAAAATTATACGATACCAATCAAGCTGCTTTAGATAAAGCTAAAGCAAGCCTTGAAAAAATATTATTGCGTTTAATTGAAAAAGGAAGAATTGATACGTCTGAAAAAGATAGAATTCAAGCAAATATCTCTTACGTAAAGAACTTAAAAGATTTAGCAGATTCAAATTTGACTATTGAAGCTATAATTGAAAATCTTGATATTAAGAAAAAAGTATTTTCAGAACTAGAAAGCTATGTCGCAGATGATTGTATTATCGCATCAAACACATCAAGTTTATCAATAGCATCCATTGCAGCATCATTAAAAAAACCCGAACGATGTGTTGGTATTCATTTTTTCAATCCAGCACCTTTGATGAAGTTGGTTGAGGTTATTCCTGCCATTCAAACGTCTAAAGCAGTGTTAGAGAAATCCATACAAACTATTTCCGATTGGAAAAAAGTAGTAGCAGTAGCTAAAGACACACCTGGATTTATAGTAAACAGAGTAGCAAGACCATTTTATGGAGAATCATTAAGAATTTATGAAGAAGGATTAGCAGACCTGCCTGCCGGACAGGCAGGTTTTGCAATAATAGATAATGCAATGAAAACCCTAGGAGGTTTCAGAATGGGACCTTTTGAATTGATGGATTTTATAGGAAACGATGTCAATTACACAGTAACCGAAACTGTTTTTACAGCATTCTATTTCGATCCAAGATATAAACCAGCATTTACACAAAAACGCTTTGCGGAAGCAGGTTACTTAGGACGTAAATCTGGAAAAGGATATTACAATTATGATGCAAATGGAAAGATGGCTTCTCGTCATTCTGAACTTGTTACAGAATCTCATAACAGTGAGTTAAATGAGGAAATATTTAATAGAGTATTAATAATGCTAATCAACGAAGCAGCAGATGCACTGTTTTTAAACATCGCATCTGCTGAAGATATAGATAATGCCATGACCAAAGGTGTTAATTACCCAAAAGGATTATTGGCTTGGGCAGACGAAAAAGGAATCGATTGGTGCGTGAATAAAATGGATGAATTATATAACGAATATCATGAAGATAGATATCGTTGTAGTCCGTTGTTACGTAAAATGAATAGAGAAAACAAAACATTTTTTAATTAGAGTGTCATTCAGAGCGATAGCGAAGAATCTCAAAATTAGATTGCCACGTCCTTCGTCCCTGTCTGCCGACAGGCAGGCTCGCAATGACAAAATAAAATATGAAAGGAGAACAAATTCCATACAAAATGCTTTCTCAAGACGCTTATAGTCAATGGTTGGGGATAGAAATTCTAGAATGTGAAATCGGACGATGTAAAGTCGGAATGACCATTAGAAAAGAAATGCTAAACAGCATGAATAAAGCACATGGTGGAATTAGTTATTCATTAGCAGATACAGCTTTCGGATTTGCAGCAAACACACATGGTAAATATGCAGTGTCTATCGAAACAAGTATTAACCATATTGAAGCATTATGCGAAGGCGATTATATCGTTGCAGAATCTGTTATAGAAACTGTAAAGAATAAATTAGGTTTCAATATTATTGAAGTAAAAAGAGAAGGCGAAATGGTAGCCTTATTTAAAGGAGTAGTTTATAGAACTCAAAAAGATTGGGAAGAATGAATAGGTTGATAATTATCTTATTTATAATAACGAATTCTGTTTTTGGTCAAAAACAAGAAAAGGATTCAAGGAATTTTGAATTGCTAGAATCATATACAATGGAAAACTACCTAGTTCCAGATTCTATATTATTCTATGCTGCTAATCATGTTGAAATGAGTTATCAATATGATTTAATTTTTAAAAGGATTAAGCGTAAAACTAAGAAAGAAAAAATCAAAACCGATTATACTTTTGAAAACCTTTTGGTTTCGAATAATTCGGATATGTTTTATAATTCAGAAACGATAGTTATTGAAAATAAAGGTTACGATATAGTATGCTTTTTTGATATAACTACAACTAGTGAAGAAGAAAAAAAATTCTGTAAAGATAAAGAGTGTGAATTTTTATTTTATGTCAAATTATTTGATACTGCTACTAATACAGTGTTGATGAAAAGAAAATATAAAGTTAGAACAGATACATTTTACTATACTGAAGCAAAAGAATTAGCAGATTTAATTATTAAAGAACTAGAGCTTATAAAATGAAAGAAGCATACATAATAGACGGAATTAGAACACCAATAGGAAACTACAAAGGCACACTATCTGCTGTTCGAACAGACGATTTAGGAGCATTAGTAATTTCCGAAGTCGTAAAAAGAAACCCAAACATTCCAAAAGAAGCCTATGATGATGTCATTATGGGTTGCGCTAACCAAGCAGGAGAAGACAATCGTAATGTTGCGAGAATGTCATCTCTGTTAGCAGGATTACCATTTACGGTTCCTGGAGAAACGGTAAATCGTTTATGTAGCTCAGGATTGTCAGCAATTATACACGCAAATCGCGCTATAAAAGCAGGTGATGGAGACCTATTTATCTCTGGAGGTGTGGAGAACATGACACGTGGACCATACGTGATTGCAAAACCTTCAACCGGATTTGGAGGCGACTCAAAAATGTATGATTCAACTTTTGGTTGGCGTTTTATCAATCCGAAAATGGAAAAACTATATGGCACTGACGGTATGGGAATGACTGCTGAAAATCTAGTTGAGAAATATGGTATCTCAAGAGAAGACCAAGATAAGTTCGCACTTTGGAGCCAGCAAAAGGCAACTAAAGCACAAGAAAACGGTCGCTTAGCGAAAGAGATCGTTACAGTAGAAATTCCACAACGTAAAAAAGACCCTATTCTTTTTTCAAAAGATGAATTTGTAAAACCAACAACCTCTTTAGAAGTTTTAGGGAAACTAAGAGCAGCATTTAAAAAAGATGGCGGAAGCGTAACAGCTGGAAATTCTTCAGGATTAAATGATGGAGCAGCTGCAACAATTATAGCATCAGAAGATGCAGTGAAAAAATATAACCTCAAGCCATTAGCAAGAATAGTAAGTTCTTCAGTTGTAGGCGTAGAACCAAGAATTATGGGAATTGGTCCAGTACAAGCTTCTAATAAAGCATTAGAAAAAGCAGGATTAACCATGGACGATATGGACGTGATTGAACTCAACGAAGCTTTTGCTGCACAAGCTTTAGCATGTACGAGAGCTTGGGGATTAGCAGATAACGATCCAAGATTAAATCCAAATGGAGGAGCTATTGCCATTGGTCATCCACTAGGTGTTACAGGTGCTAGAGTTGCGTATTCGGCAGCTTTAGAGTTGCAGGAGCAGAACAAGAAATATGCCTTGATTACGATGTGTATTGGTGTTGGTCAAGGTTATGCAGCGATTATTGAAAATGTGAATTTATAATATAGTTTGGGCGTTACCACAAGGGTCGCGCTTTCACTACTCGCTCTTTTTGAGAAAAACAAAAAGGAGCTCAAACAAACCGTTCAATCGCTAACGCACTTATTAACTAAGGTTAGTGATTAATTAAAGTTTTGTCATTCCTGCGCAGGCAGGAATCCACTATAAAGTAAAAATGATGAATAAAATACAACATTACGTTCAAGGACAATGGACAACAGGAAAAGAAGAAGGTACACCAATTCTAGATGCAGTTACAGGCGAAGCTTTTACAAGTGTTGCTATTGAAGGTTTAGACGTTCCTGAAATTCTTAACTACGGAAGAACCAAAGGTGGAGAAGTGCTTCGGAAAATGACATTTCAAGAACGTGGAAACATGCTTAAAAGTTTAGCGCTTTATCTTACCAAAAAGAAAAATGCGTTTTATGAACTAAGTTATAGAACAGGAGCAACCAAAGTAGATAGTTGGATTGATATTGAGGGTGGATTCGGAAACTTATTCGCAAATGCGTCATTACGTAAATTATTTCCTAATCAACCGTATCACGTAGAAGGTGACGCTATAGATTTATCTCGTGGTGGACGTTTTATGGCACATCATATTATGGTGCCTAAAAAAGGAGTTGCTGTTCATATTAATGCATTCAATTTTCCGGTTTGGGGAATGTTAGAAAAATGTGCGGTAAACTGGATGGCTGGAGTTCCTGCTGTAGTTTTACCAGCACCTTCGTCTTCTTATTTAGCAGAAGCTGTTGCCAAAGAAATTATAGCTTCAGGTATTTTACCAGAAGGTGCTCTGCAAATCATAAACGGAACCGTAAAAACAATTTTAGATACAGTAGAATCTCAAGACGTCGTCACGTTTACAGGTTCAGCACGAGTAGGACGTTTATTAAAAGCACACCCAAGATTAATTCAAGAATCAGTACCATTTACTATGGAAGCAGATTCTTTAAATGCATCTATCTTAGGAGAAGATGCGGTTCCTGGAACTCCTGAGTTTGATTTATTCATCAAAGAAGTTAGAAAAGAAATGACAGTGAAAGCTGGACAAAAATGTACTGCAATTCGTAGAATTATAGTGCCTGAGAATTTGGTTGAAGAGGTTCAAATTTCCCTCGGAAAAGCGCTAGACAAAGTAACTATTGGAGATCCACGACTTAAAGAAGTGAGAATGGGATCTTTGGTAAGTCATCAACAAGTGCAAGCAGTCAGAGATTCAGTAAATGATTTAGCTAAAGAAGCACAAATTGTCTATGGAAGTTTAGATGAAATAAACACTATAGGCGCAGATGCTAAAAAAGGCGCTTTTATTAGTCCGATTTTATTACGAGCAGATCATCCTTTTGAAAATACTATCGTTCACGAACGTGAAGCTTTTGGTCCAGTAAGTACAATAATGCCTTATAAAAATTTAGACGAAGCCATTACTTTAGCGCAAATGGGTAAAGGTTCATTAGTGTCTTCCATTGCAACAAATGACGATAAGATTGCCAAAGAGTATGTGGTAAATGCTGCAAGTCATCATGGAAGAATCATGGTGATTAATCGAGATATGGCTAAAGAAAGTACAGGTCATGGTTCGCCATTGCCATACTTAGTTCATGGTGGTCCAGGACGTGCTGGAGGAGGTGAAGAAATGGGAGGAATGCGTGGTATCAAACATTATTTGCAGCGCACAGCCATACAAGGTTCACCAACAACATTAACTGAAATTACTGGTATTTATCAACAAAACGCAAAATATAAGGAAGCAGAAATGCATCCATTTAAATACCATTGGGAAGACATTCAGCCAGGAATGTCTATGAAAACCCACAATCGTACATTTACAGATACAGACATCATTAATTTTTCAAACATTACTTGGGACCATTTCTATGCACATACAGATATTACCTCTTTAGATGGAAGTATTTTCGAGAAAAGAACTGCGCATGGGTATTTCATTATTTCTGCAGCAGCAGGACTATTTGTATACCCAAATAAAGGACCAGTGTCTGCGAATTACGGATTAGAAGAATGCAGATTTTTACGTCCATTATATCATAACGATACGATTTATGTAAGATTAACCTGTAAGCAAAAAGTAGATCGCGATGTTGCTTCCGCAGAACATCCTAGCGGAATTGTAAAATGGTATGCAGAAATTTTTGATGCTAACAACGATGAGAAAGTCGCTTTTGCAACGGTCTTAACTATGGTTCAGAAAAAGCAAGAAGTTTTTACTGAGATGACTGAAGATAAAATCAACGAATGTCTTTCAGCATTAAAAGAAGATGCAAAACCTAAATGGGGAATTATGACGCCTCAGCATATGATTGAGCATTTAGAATACACCTATAAAATCGCTTCAGGAGACATTCAGGATTTTGAAATTGCAACACCAGAAAAGATTTTAGAGAAGGTGCATAATAGTTTATGGAACTATGATAAGTTTCCTAAAAACTCTCAATTTCCACAATTGGAAAAAGACACTTTAGATCCATTGAAGCATCCAGATTTAGCTACAGCTATTGAAAAGTTTAAAGCACAAAGAGAAAAATATGTAGCGTTTTTTAAAGAAAATCCTGAGGCTAAATTAAAGAATCTAGTATTCGGTGAATTAAATAAATACGAATCGTATTTATTAGAGAGAAAACATTTGAATCATCACTTTGAACAATTCAATCTTTTATAAAAGATTGAATTGTTCAAAGTTCCCACGGAAGTGGGAATCTGATAAAATAAATTCATAGTATGAAACATTACATCTATATAATAACAAATAAAAAAGATGGCGTTTTATATATTGGAGAAGCAAAAAAATTAAAGAAAAGAATATATCAACATAAAAACAAAGTACATCCAACAACTTTTTCTGCAAGATATAGTTTAGATAAAATCGTTTATTATGAAGAATATCAAACAAAAGATGAAGCTAAATTAAGAGAAAAACGCTTGAAAAAATGGAATAGAGATTGGAAAATAGAATTAATAGAAAATACAAATCCTGATTGGAAGGATCTGTATGAAAATTTATAAAATTAAGACTAACAATAAAGAGATTCCCACTTTCGTGGGAACACATAAATGTGATGACAGAACCATACGTAAAACAAACCATAGAAAACGAAGTAGCTTACATAGAATTCTTCCATCCTGCACATAACTCCTTACCAGGAGATGTATTAGCAAAATTAGCCAATACAATAAAAGAAGCAGGAGAAAATGACGATATCAAAGTTATCGTATTAAAAAGTGGAGGAGATCGAACGTTTTGTGCAGGAGCAAGCTTTAAAGAATTAATCAATATCAATGATGCAGAGACAGGAAAAGTATTCTTTTCAGGATTTGCTAATGTAATCAACGCGATGCGTAAATGTCCGAAGTTTATCATCGGACGCATTCAAGGAAAAACCGTTGGAGGAGGAGTCGGACTTGCAGCTTCAACAGATTATTGTATGGCTTCGAAATTTGCAGCAATCAAATTGAGTGAATTAAATATTGGTATTGGGCCATTCGTCGTTGGGCCAGCAATTGAACGCAAAATGGGATTAAGTGCTATGTCACAAATAGCGATTGATGCTAATACATTTTATCCAGCAGAATGGGCAAAACAAAAAGGCTTATTCACGCAAGTATTCGAAAGTACAGAAGACTTAGATGAAGCTGTAAAAACAACAGCAGAACATTTATGTACATACAATGTTGAGGCGATGTTAGAAATGAAAAAAGTATTCTGGACAGGAACAAACGATTGGGATAACTTATTAGCAGAACGTGCTGCAACAAGTGGTAAACTTGTGTTAAGCGATTTTACAAAAGAAAAATTAAAAGGATTTAAATAGATGTTTAATTATAATGATAAAAAATTTAAGGCTGTAAAGAACACTGCTAATGGTGAGACTTCAGAGGAGACTATTTTTCATTATAAGCAAACAAAAAATATAGTAACTGCCACATATTCTGGAGGTCAAATTATAGAAGGTCATCTCATAGGATTAGTTTCCAAACATGGAGAAATAAATATGAGATATCATCAGGTGAATGTGAATGGAGATTTAATGTCAGGCGTATGCAAATCTACTCCGGAAATAGTTTCTAATGGAAAAATCAGATTACATGAAGAATGGCAATGGACCTCAGGAGACAAAAGTAAAGGCAATTCAATAATAGAAGAATTATAATATGATTTATAGTTTTAAAGGCTATACACCAGTCGTTCACGAATCTAGTTTCGTGCATCCATTGGCTGCTGTAACAGGAAATGTCATCATTGGTAAAAACTGTTACATTGGACCAGGAGCTGCTATTCGTGGAGATTGGGGACAAATTGTCTTAGAAGATGGTGTAAACGTGCAAGAAAACTGTACGGTTCATATGTTTCCAGGAAAATCAATCACGCTTAAAGAAAGCGCTCATATTGGTCATGGAGCCATTATTCATGGTGCAAATTTAGGCAGAAATTGTCTTATTGGTATGAATACTGTAATCATGGATGATGCCGAAATTGGAGACGAATCAATTGTTGGAGCAATGGCATTTGTGAAAGCTGAAACCAAAATACCAAAACGAAGTTTAGTCGTTGGTAATCCAGCCAAAGTGATTAAAGAAGTAAGTGATGAAATGATAGCATGGAAAACAAAAGGCACACAATTGTACCAACAGTTACCAGCAGATTGTCACCAAAGTTTAAAACAAGTAGAACCTTTAAGGACTATTCCAGAAAACATGAAAATTCAAGAAGGAGTCTATGACACTTTAAGAGATTTTATGAAGAAATAAAAATGTCATTCAGAGTGAAGCGATGAATCTCACTAGAGATTGCCACGCGCTTTGTCCTTACAATGATAGAAAATAATAATATGTCGAAATTCGAATTTAAAATGCCCAAATTGGGTGAAAGTATTACAGATGCAGCCATAATTACATGGTTCAAAAATGTTGGTGATTCTATAGAGGAGGATGAAATGCTTTTAGAAGTCGCTACAGATAAAGTAGATTCAGAGGTGCCTTCAACTGTTTCAGGAGTTATAGAAGAGATTTTATATAAAGCTAATGATGTTATCAAAATTGGTGAAACAATTGCTATCATCAAAACCGATGGCGAAGTTTCAGCATCTAAAAAGGCAACTAAAAAAATAGAAGCTAAACCTGAAGAAAAGAAAGTCGAAAAATCTAAAAAAATGCGGACTGTCATTCCGAGCGCAGTTGATGAATCTCAATCAAAGTCGTTTTCAGTTTCAAATAGCAATACTTTCTTTTCACCATTAATCATAAAAATTGCCAAAGAACATCATATCAGCTTTGAAGAATTAGCTAGAATTCCTGCAACAGGACATGAAGGAAGATTACGCAAAAGTGATGTGTTTCAATATATAGAGGAAGGTCGTCCGTATAAGTTTGCACAACCTGTTGCACAACAAGATCCAACAGCGTATCGCATTCCGCAATTAAACTTTGATAAAGGCAAAGGTAAAGTGATTGAAATGGATCGCATGCGTCAAATGATTGCAGATCACATGGTGTATTCTAAACATACTTCACCACACGTTACTGCTTATGTTGAAGCCGATTTGACCAACATGGTCAACTGGAGAAATGCAAACAAAGTCGCTTTCCAAGAAAAACATGGAGAGCGCTTAACGTTCACACCATTATTTGTAGAAGCAGTAGCTAAAGCTGTTAAAGATTTTCCAAATATAAATGCGTCTGTAGATGGAAATAACATCATTGTAAAAGAAGATATTAATATTGGTATGGCCACAGCTTTACCAAGTGGTAACTTAATTGTTCCAGTTGTTAGAAATGCAAATGCAAAAGACTTGAAAACTTTGGCAGCAAATGTTAATGAACTCGCTAATAAAGCAAGAGAAAATAATTTAAAAGCAGACGATATTCAAGGTAGTACATTTACAATTTCAAATGTTGGAACCTTCGGAAGCGTTATGGGAACTCCAATAATCAATCAGCCAGAAGTTGCCATTCTTGCTTTAGGAATCATCAAAAAACGACCAGAAGTTATCTCGACTGAAAAAGGCGATGAAATAGCCATTAGAAGTATGATGTACTTATCCTTATCATTTGACCATCGTGTTGTTGATGGTTTTTTAGGCGGAAGCTTTGTACGTCGTGTTGCAGATTACTTTGAGCAATTTGATGTAAATAGAGACATATAAAAATGTCATTACGAGGAGAGAAACGACATAGCAATCTCATATGAGATTCTTCGCTTTGCTCTGAATGACAAACAGTATAAATAAAAAGATACCTGCTTTCGCAGGCATTTAACATGAACAAAGACATATTAAAAAAAGGATTTTCAAAACTCTGTACAGCAAAAGCTATGACAGAATTATATGAAGCTAATTTTAAACAAGTTTCAAAATACGTGCATGCAACCTCTAGAGGTCATGAAGCGATTCAAATTGCTTTAGGAATGCAGTTATTGCCTCAAGATTATGCGTTTCCGTATTATAGAGATGATGCGATGTTATTGTCATTTGGTTTAGAACCATATGATCTAATGTTGCAATTATTAGCTAAAAAAGACGATCCGTTTTCTGCAGGAAGAACCTATTATTCACATCCTAGTTTAAAGGATGATGATAAGCCTAAAATTCCGCATCAATCCTCTGCAACAGGTATGCAAGCTATTCCTGCAACAGGAGTTGCTATGGGAATGCAGTATAAAGAACTACAAGGTTTAGATGATAAAACATTAAAAGATTTACCTTTTGTAGTTTGTAGTTTAGGAGATGCATCAGTAACCGAAGGTGAAATTGCTGAAGCTTTCCAAATGGCTGGTCTAAAACAAATGCCAATTTTGTATTTAGTTCAAGATAATGGTTGGGATATTAGTGCAAATGCTGCAGAAACAAGAGCACAAAATGCATTTGAGTATGCACAAGGGTTTCATGGTTTAGATGCTATTTCTATTGATGGAGCAAACTTTATAGAAAGTTATGAAGCGGTTGAGAAGGTTATTAATACAATTAGAACAGAACGTCGTCCATTTTTGGTGCATGCAAAAGTACCGTTATTAAATCACCATACATCTGGTGTGCGAATGGAATGGTATCGAGATGACTTAGAAGAAGCACGCTCTCGTGACCCTTATCCAGTTATTAAACAACAATTATTGGATAACGGATTTTCTTCGGAAGATATTGATAACATTGAAAATTCTGCGAAAGCAAAAGTGCAATCTGACTTTGAGAAAGCATTACAAGCAGAAGACCCAAAGCCTGAAGATTTATTTACTAACGATTTTGTACCTACGCCTATTTCCGAAGAAAAAGGAACAAGAGCACCAGAAGGCGCAGAAAAAGTAGTGATGGTAGATTGTGCACTGTTTGCCGTTGAAGAATTGATGAAAAAACACAAAGAATGTTTGCTTTACGGACAAGATGTTGGTGGACGACTTGGAGGTGTTTTTAGAGAAGCTGCAACATTAGCTCAAAAATTTGGAGATGATCGCGTGTTTAATACACCAATACAAGAAGCCTTCATTGTAGGTTCTACCGTTGGTATGAGTGCTGTTGGATTAAAACCAATTGTTGAGGTTCAGTTTGCAGATTATATATGGCCTGGATTAAATCAGTTGTTTACAGAAGTAAGTCGAAGTTGTTATTTATCTAACGGAAAATGGCCAGTAAGTATGATTCTTCGTGTACCAATTGGTGCTTATGGAAGTGGTGGACCATATCATTCGTCTTCCGTAGAAAGTGTCATCACTAATATTCGTGGAATTAAAATTGCGTATCCAAGTAATGGAGCCGATTTAAAAGGGTTGATGAAAGCAGCCTATTATGATCCAAATCCGGTTGTTATTTTAGAACATAAAGGTTTGTATTGGTCTAAAGTTCCAGGTACAAAAGGAGCAACATCTATTGAGCCAAGTGAAGATTATGTGTTGCCTTTTGGAAAAGCATGGGTATTACAAGAAATTTGGAAACAAGAGGACGTTGAAACCATGACTATTGTTACTTACGGAATGGGAGTGCATTGGGCTTATAATGCTTCGGGAGAATTAGGAATGCGAGATCAAATAGAAATTATTGATTTAAGAACTTTGTTTCCTTTAGATGAAGCAACCATAATGACATCTGTTAAGAAAACCGGAAAATGTTTGGTAGTAACCGAAGAGCCTTCAAACAATAGTTTTGCAAGAGCATTGGCTAGTAAAATACAAGAAGAATGTTTTAAATATTTAGATGCTCCAGTGATGACAATTGGTAGTGAGAATATGCCTGCTATACCTTTAAATTCTATTTTAGAAGAAACCATGATTCCTTCTACGGAAAAAGTTAAGGATAAGATTGAGCAGTTATTGAAATATTAAAAAATAATAAATTTTAATTTAATTCTTTGAATTTCGTATATTGAACCTTTAATTTATTAAACTATAACCATGAAAAAACTGTTAATATTAAGCGTCGCTTGTTTCTTGTTTGCTGGTAGTCAATTATCTTTTGCTCAATCAAAAGCAGATTCTCCAGCTTTAACGACTAGTACTACAATTAAAGAATCTGCAAAAGAGAAGACAAATGAAGTTGTAAATATGTTGCTAAGAACTGACAAATTAGATGAAGCGCAACAAAAGAAAATATATGAAATCTTTTCTTCCGTAGAAAAAAAGATGGCAGGAGTTGAGTCTATTACAGATTCTAGCATGAAGAGTGCTAAGAAAGCTAAGTTGCAAAAATATATTAATGAAAAATTGAAAAATGTTTTAACAGATTCACAATATCAGGTGTATCTAAAAAATATGCCTAAATAGTAAATTACTATTTTTAAATTCAATTAAAAAACAACCAGTCGATGACTTAATATAATCGGCTGGTTGTTTTTTTATATATTATATTCTGAAAGTGGTTTTGTAAATTTTTCAGGATCAGCTGCTAAGTGATATCTAGGATCATCAATAGCTTCGATAATAACTTCCTGAAACTTTGGACTAGCCTTAGTCATCAATAATTTGCAATCTTCACTAAGATGTTTCAGTTTTATAGATTTACCTTCTGCTTCATATTTATTTACTAAATTAAAGATGGCTTCTAAAGCAGAATGGTCACTTACACGAGATTCTACAAAATCAATTTCTACATTTTGCGGATCGTTTTTAACATCAAACTTACTATTGAAATTTTGAATAGAACCAAAGAACAAAGGTCCCCAAATTTCATAAGTTTTTGTACCATCTGGTTGCATGCGAGTACGAGCTCTAATCATCTTTGCATTTTTCCATGCAAATACTAAAGCAGAAATAATAACACCTGCAATAACAGCAATTGCTAAATCTTGCCAAACGGTAATTGCAGATACGGCAATAAGTACAATAGCATCAGATAAAGGGATTTTTCTAATAACCCTAAAACTACTCCAAGCAAACGTACCAATAACAACCATAAACATAACACCAATCAATGCAGCAATTGGGATTTGCTCAATTAAAGGAGCACCAAACAATACAAAGCAAAGTAGTGCAACTGCAGCTACAGCTCCAGATAAACGACCACGACCTCCAGAATCTACATTAATAATGGATTGACCAATCATAGCACATCCACCCATTCCTCCAAAGAATCCATTGAGCATATTGGCACTACCTTGTGCTATACATTCTCTGTTTCCGTTTCCTCTGGTTTCTGTCATTTCGTCGATAAGGTTTAATGTCATTAAAGATTCAATTAAACCTACAGCTGCAAGAATAAAAGCAGTTGAGAATATTAAATCCCAATGTCCAGCTATTGTTCCGAAGAGACCAAAAATTTGATCTTGAAATGTAGGTAAGCCTCCTTTTATACCTTCACCACCTTTTTCAACAACAAAAGAACCCACTGTACTTACGTCTATACCTCCAAAAATAGTGATACAAGCAACAACTAAGATAGCAACTAAAGCCGAAGGGACTTTCTTTGTAAGTTTAGGTAAACCAAACATGATTGCCATTGTTAATCCTATAAAAGCCATCATTTTCCAAAAGGTTCCATTTGAGAATAGAGCTGAAAACCATTCAGATGTATTGTCTAAAAATGAAATGTCTTGTGGAACTGCATTAGGAAACATTGTCAGTTGTGAAAGAAAAATAACAATAGCTAATCCATTAACAAATCCCATCATCACTGGATGTGGAATAAGACGTACAAATTTTCCTAATTTAAAAATACCAGCTAATATTTGAATTCCACCAACAAAAAGTAAAGTGATAAATAGCCATTGTAGACCAAGTAGTTCTATTGGAGTTTCTAAATTTACGCCAACTTCGTTTCCTTTTTGAATTAAATGAACCATTACAACAGCCATTGCTCCTGTGGCACCAGAAATCATTCCTGGACGACCTCCAAAAAGAGCTGTAACAATTCCCATCATAAAGGCACCATATAAACCAACTAATGGTGGAATACCTGCAACAAATGCAAATGCAACAGCCTCTGGAACTAGTGCTAATGCTACGGTTAATCCTGAAAGAATATCGTTTTTAGGATTTTGTGTGAAATTTTTTCTGGTAACTTGACCTAGTATCATAATTTACATCTCTTAAAAGTCGGCAAAGATAGTCTTTTAGAAATGAAGCGCAAATGGTAAGAGATAAACATAAAAAAAGCACCAACGTTAATATGTTGATGCTTTTAATTGTTGTCTTAGGAATTTATTTTTCTTCTAAAATTGGAGGATATTTTTCCATAATTTTAGAAACAAATTCATTTATTTTAGCTTCTTTTTTCTCAACGCTTCTGCTACTTAAGAGTCCAGTTCCCATACCTTGCCAAACTAATTCTTTTTTATTAGCATCTATAAGATCGATATATAGGGTTCCTTCTGTTCTTGTAGTTACTGATGTGTTGTTATAGTTGTTCCAATACCAAGGATTCCAGCCCCAACCATAACCGTAAGCGCCATAGCCATTGTTATAAATATTAACACGTTCTCTAGATTTTGTGAAAATACTAACTAGTAAATCTGGGTTTTCAGATTTTGTAAACCCTTGTGCTAAAAGCTCAGTTTCAACAGCACGTAGAATCCTACGTTTATCAAGATCACTAATTTCTGCTTTGTCAATTCCTGTTTTGAAAAAGGCAAAAGTTTTGAAATTATCAAAATTTGCTTCTTTATCATAATCTGCGGCAACTTTTACAGAACTGCATGAAGTGATTAAGAGCGTCATAACCACTATTGGTAATAATTGTATTAATTTTTTCATTCTTTTCTAATTTAAGTTAATGTATCGAGTTCAATAAAGTATCATCAACAATGTTAGGAAGCGTCACTTTTAAATTAGGTTCACTTTCCATAGCACGTTTAATAGCAAAAACCGCTTCTTCATTTCTAGCCCAACTACGTCTTGAAATTCCGTTATTGACATCCCAAAAGAGCATAGATTTTAAACGTTTTTCTGCTTCTATACTACCATCAAGAACCATACCAAAACCACCATTTATAACTTCTCCCCAACCAACGCCTCCGCCATTGTGGATACTTACCCAAGTGGCTCCTCTAAAGCTATCTCCAATGACATTTTGAATGGCCATATCAGCTGTAAATCGAGAACCATCATAGATATTACTAGTTTCTCTATATGGAGAATCTGTCCCAGAAACATCGTGATGATCTCTTCCTAGAATTACAGTTTCTACGTCTCCATTTTTAATTGCGTTGTTAAAAGCTTGGGCAATTTTCATGCGTCCTTCTGCATCTGCATATAGAATTCTTGCTTGAGAACCAACAACTAATTTGTTGTCGCGAGCTCCTTTAATCCATTGGATATTATCTGCCATTTGTTGTTGAATTTCTTCAGGAGAATTCTTTTTAATGGCTTCAAGAACAGTACAAGCAATCGCATCTGTCTTAGCTAAGTCTTCAGGTTTTCCAGAAGCACAAACCCATCTAAATGGACCAAAACCATAATCAAAACACATAGGTCCCATAATATCTTGAACATAGCTTGGGTATTTGAATTCGCGACCTATAGTTGGGTTATCAGACATTACATCTGCTCCAGCACGAGAGGCCTCAAGTAGGAAGGCGTTTCCGTAGTCAAAGAAATAGGTTCCTTTAGCAGTATGCTTATTTATAGCTTTTGCA
This sequence comes from Psychroserpens sp. AS72, assembly GCF_038900375.1. Lineage (NCBI taxonomy): Bacteria > Pseudomonadati > Bacteroidota > Flavobacteriia > Flavobacteriales > Flavobacteriaceae > Psychroserpens > Psychroserpens sp. AS72. Next base: position 164,058 of record NZ_JBBMRC010000006.1, read on the forward strand.
TGACGACGTAACGTTTCTTGAACTTTAGTTTTAAATACCTCAGGTTGATTAGCCATCATGTCATTTGCATCGTCAAAAGACATATCTACTGGGTAGTAACCTCCAGCCCATGGATTATGAAGTGAGGTTTGGTCACTTCCTAAATCAATATGAATATTAGCTTCATCAAATTTTTCCCACACATCTACAATATTTCCTAAATAGGCTATTGATATGGTTTGTTTGTCTGCTTTCGCTTTATTTACTCGTTCTACTAATTGGTTTAAATCAGTGATTTTTTCATCTATCCAACCTTGATCCAATCGTACTTGAGTTATTTTAGGATTTACTTCTGCACAAACTGTAATGCATCCTGCGATGTTACCAGCTTTAGGCTGTGCTCCAGACATTCCTCCAAGTCCAGAAGTAACAAATAAATTACCTTTTGGTTCTTTTTTTATTTTTCTGAAACCATTTAAAACTGTAATTGTTGTTCCATGAACAATACCTTGAGGTCCAATATACATAAAGCTTCCAGCTGTCATTTGACCATATTGTGTGACTCCAAGCGCATTAAATTTTTCCCAATCGTCAGGTTTTGAGTAGTTGGGAATCATCATTCCGTTAGTCACAACCACTCTTGGTGCTCCTTTATGACTTGGGAATAAACCCATAGGATGACCAGAATACATTGCGAGTGTTTGCTCATCATTCATTTCAGAAAGGTATTTCATTGTCAATCTATATTGAGCCCAATTAGAAAACACACCTCCATTGCCACCATAAGTGATCAACTCATGTGGATGTTGTGCTACAGCATAATCCAAATTGTTTTGAATCATTAACATAATTGCAGCTGCTTGTTTCGATTTTGCAGGATAATCATCAATTGGTCTAGCATACATTTTGTAATCTGGACGTAAACGGTACATGTATATCCTTCCGTAGGTGTCTAATTCATTTTTGAACTCAGGGAGTAGTACTTCGTGATGTGACTTGTCAAAATAACGTAATGCATTTTTTAATGCTAATTTTTGTTCTTCCTTAGACAAAATAGCTTTCCGCTTTGGCGCATGATTTATAGTTGGATCATAAGGTTTTGAATCTGGAAGTTGACTTGGGATTCCTTCTTGTATCTGATCTTGAAATGATGTTATAGTTGCTGACATTACTTTTTTTTTAAAGTTTTTTTATCAAATCCATATGGGCAATGTCTACAGCCACTTTCACAGCAATAGCCTCTTTTTAAAAGATATTGCTCTGTAAAACAGCGATAACCTTCAGGTGTTAGGTAATAATCACCATCCTCTAATGGAATAATTTTCTTCATATCTTACAAAGATAATGTAAATTGGAAAGATTTTTGAGTAGTATTAAATATGGTTATAATTTCAAAATATTTAGTTCCTAGAGGGTATATTGGTATCACTATTTTTCCGTTTATTTTTCTGAAATATTACAACTTGAAATCTAGTCCTGTTTTAATGAATCATGAGAAAATTCATATGAGACAACAATTAGAATTATTAGTGATTCCTTTTTATATTTTTTATACTATTGAATTTGTAATACGATTAATTCAGTATAAAAAATGGTATTTAGCTTATCAAAATATTTCTTTTGAACGCGAAGCGTATTATAAAGAAAAAGACCTTAATTATTTAAAATCAAGGCCTTTTTGGTCATTTGTTAGTTATTTATAATTATTGCCTTATGACAACTTTTTGAATTTTTTGTTGACCATTAAACAATGCTGCTTTTACAAAATAAGCACCATCTGATAATCTTGTTTCATTTAAAATAAATTCTGTTTGGTTGATATCTTCAGTTGTAAAAATTATTCGACCTACAATATCATAAATAGTTACAGAATTGATTATTCCTATTTCCGAAGTTACCTTTATGTATTCGCTTTTAGGAGCAATTATTGAGATACCTTCATTACCATCAAATTGGTTGACATCTAAAGTTTCATCTGTATATCTTAAAATAAAACGATCATTATGTATGCCTGCCTCAATAGTGAAACTATAAGGAGCGAGACGTATGTCATGAATAATATTTAACGCTGTGTCTTCAATATAGATATTTTGATTTTCGGTAATGAAAAGACCATCTATAGTATTAATTGCTATGGTATGACTTCCAGTTTCGTTAGCAATAATACCTAAAGGAACAGAGTCTTCTGGTAGAAAGGGCAACGATCTACCTTGTATTGATAAGGTTTCATTGTCTAAAATAGAATAAAAACCACTGTTATCACCACTACTAAAATCATACCCATCAAATAAACGATCAAAACCATTTGTTGCGTTTTGTACGTAACCAACCAGTATAGTATTGGTAATATTATTTGGCGATAATAGGTCTAACCATATTCTGTGTTTCGCAGTGTTTTCTTCACTTTCTTCAGTATTTGTTCTATAGAAATTACTATTGTCATAATTAGGGAGTACCTCTCTCATACTATTATTAAATGTAACATTTGTTCCAGAGGTTGCTCCATGATTCATCATTACAAAAAATGCTTGTCCTGAACCAATGAATAAATCATTTGTACCAGGAGGATTAGAACCTGTGTTATTATGTTCTATATAATCATTACCATCATAGTTATATACGTAATCTTCATAGAATGGGTCTAAAGTTGCTGCAGAGTATGTTGAACTATGAGGCCATACATAAACTGTACCATTAATATTGGTATTTAAGTTCGTAAACGCATTTGCTGAAATTGCAGAAGGGTATGGGTTTCCAATTAAATTCCAGTTATCATCTTCATTTGTAGCAGTATTTCCAACACCTGCATAATTCCCACCGTTCCAGCCACCATGAAAGATAGCTTTTGTTATAATTCCATTATTTGGTACTCCACTAAATAGCGCAGTATTATTTGATATTGCATAAGCTGTTGCAGGAATTGTTGCTGGAGTTCCGCCAAGACCTCTAACAATATAACCTGTACCATTTGTCATAGCGCCAGAAGCACCAAACCACTCACCATAATTACCTGCGCCATTTCCTCCAACAGTTGGAGTCCAGCCATATATTTGACTAGAAGAAGGTGAGATATTAGTTACTTGAAAATTAGCTACTGGAGACGACCAATAGACATATTCTGTACCTAAGACAGCACTTTCATCAAAATTAGGTGAACGTTGCATATGAATGTTACCAGTGTTAACTGCAGAATCTTCAAATTGAACAAGACTTGAGCTACTTTTTAAATTGAAAATCCCAGTATTTTGTACATCAACCCATTCTTGTACTATTATTTCGGTGTCAGTTCCAATCACAAGATATGAATTAGGTAGTAGAGTTAAATTTCTAGCTAAAGCGGGTTGAGGAGGTAGTGGGATTAAGTTAACAATGTCAGCTATTGGAGCATTACCATTAGAAACAGCAGTAGCTGGTATCACAACACAATCGGCACTTGTAGGTACTCCTGTAGGAGTCCAGTTACTAGCGATGTACCAATCGTCATTCACAGATCCATTCCATGTTTTACTACCATTAGTTACCACTACTTCATCAGTTAGGGTAATATCTGGACCACCACATGTAGAATACGTTGCAACAGCAGTATAAGTTCCTGCAGCAGTTGCAGTGTATGTATTGGTTGTTGCATCAGGAGCACCTGAAGTATCAGTTCCTACGTACCATTCTACACCAGTAAGTCTAGATGCACCATTTGGGACAAAACGCCAAGCTTCATTGGTTACTTCCCAATTGGTATCAAGACCATTTCTACATGGAGCAGTAATATATTGATTGTTAGGTCCTAATGGCGTTATGTCTCCTTGAAGACCTACAATAGCATTACCATCATTCCATGGAAATATATTATTATCATCTATTCGTTTCTCTTCAATATAAACTTCAATAACGTTTGTTGTTTCATATAATACCATTAGACCAGAATATAGTATGGAGTTATCACTATACATTGGTACGTCATTCCATTCTGCAATAAATTTCCTACAACCTACAGAGCCTTGAGTTCTTGTGGTAATAGCATTTGCTGGAAGCCCTCTAGGATCTATATCATGATATACACCATATATTGTCTTTTCAAATAAATCACCAACTGTACTTGGTAAGCTGTTATCAAATTCATAACCACAACTTGTTCCGGGAGTTATAGTACCTGTCATAAAATAAGGAGCTCCAGGTGCATTAACATCAAAAGTAAGCATGCTATTTGCTCCTGCTAATGTATATTCATATTCATTGTCATAGAAGCAAAATGGGAACCCAAGTGCTGTAGGTGTATCTGCCCATTGATCATCGTCAGAAATAGAAGAATTGCTAACAGTTGCTCCTATATTTGTTATGATTGAATATGGTATCTTAATAACATCATAAGACGTCGTTTCATATAATTGTGCATTGGTAGCTAGATTTACGGAAGCTGTATTACAATCTAATGCAAAACTAGGATTAGGGTTGTATGGAGTTACGGCAAAAGGATCTGTACCAGCTTCATCAATAACCATTTCACAAGTATTAGGTATAATTTCTATAGCTGGTGTTGAACAAGGTTCTGTTATACATATACTAAAAGATCCTGAATCGGAACTAACACTATCCCAACTATAAACTCTTATAAAATAGACATTACCTATAGTTAAGCCTGTTAAATTAATTATTTCTTCATCTGGATCCCAAGCGCCTGGAGCATTAATGTCTTCACAGTCTAAACTTGTTAAGGTACCACACGTACCAGAAAATACTTGTAAGACCAAATCATAAATAGTTCCTGATTCTACTGTTACTGTATGGTCAGTTGCTGTTGCTGTAAAGGAGTACCATACGTCATCATCTGCAGTACCTGTACAACCAGCTTGTGATTGTGTTGCATATTCTGTAGTGCCTGTAGTGCTAATACACGTTGTGTTAGAAGTTAATACTATGGCTCCAGCGCAATCATCATTAGGAGGAGGAGCAGGTGTACCAACACAAACGTCAAAAGTACCTTGATTACCATTTCCTCCATAAGAATATACTCTTAAGAAATATGTGCTTCCAATTGTAAGGCCATTTGCAAAAATAGTCTCATCACCTCCTCCATCTGAACAATCAATATTTACACCATTACAAGCGCCAGACCTTAAATCAATAACTAAATCGCCAATTGAGCCTTGAGTTACTTCAATAACATGAGAAGTAGAAGTAGCTACAAAACTAAACCAAACATCGTCATCGGCATTACCAGTAAAAAAACCGCAGGTTATAGCAGCTATACTTTGGGATGCGCCAATAGTGGATCCTGATGTAGTTACGCCACAATTGAGATCGGGATTTACAGTTAGAGCTACTGCTCCAGAACACTCATTGTTAGTAATTGGTGTTAATGTAGTTTCATTACCATTTAAAGAATTACTATAAATAGGACCACCAGAGCATCCAGAGTTATTGTAAGCAAACACATAAAAATAATAGGTTGTAGTATCATTTAAACCCGTAGCATTAAAGTTAGTGTTTCCATCATTATCAATAACAGTAGCACCTAAGGCTGTATTGCCAATATTATAAGTAGTTCCGTCAACTGGAGCTGTTGGAGCAATCCCAGTTGTATTCATTAGAACCATGTAATTGTCTGCTCCTGAACCAGTAAAAGTACCTGCAATAGAATTCAGATTAACAGTTCCAAATGTTAGTGCTGTAGGTGTTGTTGGTGCAGTACATGGTGGAGGTATGCCGCAAATAGTTGCTTCCCAACCAGAACGAATAGCGCTTACATCACTAGTGAAAACAAATGTTAGAGCTTGTGTGGCATGTGTAGATGTGAAAGGTCCTATTGTACCTAAGTTGCCTGAAAATGGTGAACCTGCGACTTGAGGCGATCCAGCATCTGGTCCATCATAAACGTAAAAAAAATCATAGCCAGCTTCTGTATTAAAAGCAGTAAATGTAGCGGTAACAGGACCACCATCCGGATAAAACGTCCATGTTTCATTTTCATTGTTAGAATAATTACCACCTGCACCACCTGTATCGTAAAAACTGGTCATTGTGCCTGGGCAACTTGAAACTACGTTTGTATTATAGACACAAATTGTACCATTCATGTTATTATTACTATTCCAATCTTGGATTCTTATTTTGTAAGTTGTGCCAATAGTTGTAAGGTAAACAATTGTCTCATCTACACCATCACCTCCTCCATCTGAACAGTCAATACTTACCATGTCAGGATCGCATCCAGCATCAAAAAGAGTAAGGACGGGATCTCTATTATTAGCAGATGGAGAATAAGTTATTGTTGTTGATGTACTGGTTGCTACAAACCAACCCCAAGCATCATCTGTATCAGATGCATTGCACGTAAAATTAGAATCCCAATAATCAGAGTTGTTATTGCTATCCCAAGCAATTGGGTTGCAAGAAGAATCAACAGTGATTTCCGAACCAGCACCCGTATTACAGTTGTTGGAAGGGGTTTGCCCAAACCCATTAATATTTATAAAAAAAGTAAATATTAAAAGCAGAAGTAATTTTTTAATCATAATCTATATCTTTAAACACATTAATTATTGTGTTGTTAGTGTTTTTGTAATAGTAGGCGCTATTAAGTATAGATTTGGGAACTAAAACGTTAAAGTATTAAAAATAATAACAATTTTAACATTTTTTTAGATAATTATTAAAGATTTAGTTAACATGTTAGAAATTATCGACTATAGGAACTTTGAAATTGATAATCAGGTGTTTATAAAACCAGATTTTATGAACCATAACACCGTGTCTGGTAATAAATTAAGAAAGTTAAAGTATAACCTTATTGAGGCCAAGAATGATGGTTTAAACACCCTTTTAACTTTTGGTGGTGCCTTTTCAAATCACATATCGGCTGTCGCTTCTGCAGGACAATTACTAGGTTTTAAAACTATTGGTATCATTAGAGGTGAAGAATTGGCGTCAAAAATAGAATCTAACGCTACATTAAGCTATGCTCAGTCGTGTGGAATGTCTCTTAAGTTCATTTCAAGAGAACACTATAGAGATAAAGCAAATAGTGATTTCATATCTGGATTACATGAGGAGTTTGGTGAATTTTACTTGCTTCCAGAAGGTGGAACTAATGCTTTAGCTATAAAAGGGTGTGAAGAAATTTTGACTGAAGCAGATAAAGACTTCGATTATATTTGTTGTTCGGTTGGGACAGGAGGTACTATTTCTGGTTTGATTAATTCGGCTTTGCCACATCAAAAAATAATCGGATTTCCTGCTTTAAAAGGTGATTTTTTAACTGAAGAAATTACTAAATTTGTGACCAGTACAAATTGGGAGTTAATAACCACGTATCATTTTGGTGGCTACGGAAAAGTGAACAATACTTTAATTGAGTTTATCAATAATTTTAAGGCAACCAACACTATTCAGTTAGATCCTATTTATACAGGAAAAATGATGTTTGGAATTTACGATTTAATTGAAAAAGGCTATTTTCCGAAGGGATCAAAAATATTAGCAATCCATACAGGTGGATTGCAAGGCATAGAAGGAATGAATCAAAGATTGAAACAACAAAATAAGCCTTTAATCGTTTGAAGTTTATGAAGAAAATAATTGTGTTTATAGTAATAGGTTTTTTGGCTTTTAGTTGTGCCTCAAAGAAAAAAGTGATTACTAAAAAAGATAAAAGAACTACAAAAACTGAGCAGGTTGTAGTGAACCCAAAAACAACTGAAACATCTACAAAAACGCCTGATATCCCAGAAAATTCAAATCTTAGTGCTGTTGAGATTTATATCTTAAAATATAATGCCATCGCTATGGATGAAATGCGTTCCTATAAAATTCCTGCAAGTATCACACTAGCTCAAGGAATTCTAGAATCTGGTTCTGGTAAAGGTCGATTATCGGTTGAGGCAAATAATCACTTCGGTATTAAATGTCATGGCTGGACAGGTAAAAAAATCTATCATGATGATGATGCCTCTCAAGAATGTTTTAGAAAATACGATCATGCAGAATCCTCCTTTGAAGACCACTCTAAGTTTTTAACTGGTAGAAGTAGATATGCAAAATTATTTAAACTGAAACCTGATGACTACAAAGGTTGGGCAAGAGGTTTAAGAGCTGCTGGTTATGCAACAGATAGAAAATATCCTGATAAATTAATCAGTCTCATCGAGCGTTATAATCTTGATAAATATGATGATATTATATTAGGAAATACTGCTGCAATTGCTGCTGTTGAAGTCAATCATATTGTTATAAAAGGTGATACGTTATACTCATTATCAAAAAAATACAACACAACTGTTGATGAGCTTAAACGTCTTAATCGACTAAATTCTAATGAAATCTCATTAGGTCAACGACTCATAATAAAATCAAAGTAACATGTTATATAAACGTAGTAGTGCGTTATTTAAAAACGCAGAAAACGTTATTCCAGGAGGTGTAAATTCTCCAGTGCGTGCTTTTAAAGCTGTTGGAGGAACACCAATTTTTGCAAAATCTGCTAAAGGTGCTTATGTCTATGATGAAGATGATAATCGCTACATAGATTACATAAATTCTTGGGGACCAATGTTGTTAGGTCATGCTTTTGAGCCTGTAGTAAATGCAGTAATTGAAAAAGCAAAAAACGGAACATCCTTTGGAATGCCTACAGAAATTGAAACTAAAATTGCAGAATTAGCAGTTTCAATGGTTCCAAATGTGGATAAAATACGATTTGTAAATTCTGGTACAGAAGCTTGTATGAGTGCAGTACGACTAGCAAGAGGGTTTACAGGAAAAGAGAAAATTATAAAATTTGCAGGCTGTTATCATGGTCATAGTGATGCTTTTTTAATCCAAGCAGGAAGTGGTGCAGTTACATTTGGTAGTCCTAATAGTCCTGGTGTTACCAAAGGAACTGCAAAGGATACATTGTTGGCGAGATTCAACGATATTGATAATGTGAAGGCATTAATGGAAGCCAATACAAATGAGATTGCTTGTGTAATTATTGAGCCAGTTGCAGGTAATATGGGTTGTATTCCGCCAAAGGATAATTTTTTACAAAAACTTAGAACATTGTGTGATGAGCATAATGTACTTCTTATTTTTGATGAGGTTATGACTGGTTTTAGACTGACTAAAGGTGGTGTTCAAGAACTTTACGGTATTGATGCAGATATTATGTGCTTCGGAAAAGTCATAGGTGGAGGATTGCCTGTTGGAGCATTTGCTGCTCGTAATGAAATTATGAATCATTTGGCACCTTTAGGTAATGTCTATCAAGCTGGAACGCTAAGTGGTAATCCGTTGGCAATGGCAGCAGGTTTAGCAATGCTTACAGCAATTGAAAATGATAAGGACTTATTTAAAAGATTAGCAGACAAAACAGAATATCTTCACAAAGGATGTGCAGCAGCTTTACATAAATTCAATGTAACGCATACCATTAATAGGAGAGGGTCAATGATTTCTATTCACTTTTCCGAAGATGAAGTTATTGATTTTGAAAGTGCAGTAAAAGGAAATAATGAAACGTTTAAAACGTTTTTCCATGGGATGTTAAATGAAGGAATTTATATTGCGCCAAGTGCTTTTGAAACTTGGTTCATAACAGATGCTTTAACTTATGAAGATTTGGATGAAACCATAAGAGCTGTTGAGAAAGTAGCTCAGACTTTATAAATAAAGAAGATTAATTTATACCAAAAAGAAAAGCGACAATCTTTATGATTGTCGCTTTTTTTATGATGTCTACTAGAATAATTAGAGTCCTCTAATTAATTCTAGGTAGTTGTGATATTCGTATTCTGAAAGCACCTTTTTTAAATCTTCATCTAAAACTGCTTCTATCTTTTTTAAACGTTCTGTATTAGCTTCTAAATTGTTACTTATCTTTTTATACGCAATACCATAAGATTGATATGCTCTATAAACATCATCCATTTTTGTCTGGTCAAATTTGATGACTTTTCTAAGCTCTTTAGTTTTAGTATTTGCTTCTGCATTAATTTCTAAAGTATTTTGTGCAGTCATATTTTGAGTGCTGAACAATAATGTAACAGCAAATACGCAAAGTGTAATTATTTTTTTCATTGTCTTGGAATGTAAATTGTTCTACAAGATATAAAATTAGTGATTTTTTGACATAAAAATAAGCATCAATTAAAAAAATCGATGCTTATTAACTAAAACTAATCTAAACCAATCAAAATCTATTGTTTTTATCTGTTTGCTTTACGTTCTTTTTTATTTTTAGATTTATGCATACGCTTTCCTTGCATCTTAGTCCATTTCTCATATTGCTCAGCAGTTAAAATAGATTTCATTTTTTGCTTCATTGCAATTTGACTGTCTAATTTTGCATTCCTCATTTTTAAAACCTCTTCTTTTGTAGGTTTTTTAGCATCATCATCCTTTTTTGCTTTTTCACGCTCAGCCATGTTTTCTTTTCGTTCTGTTGCTTGAGCTAAAAGCACTGTTTTTACTTGAGCTTGTTGAGCAGTAGATAGATCTAATTCTAAAGTCATTTTTTTAGAACCTAAGGTTGCAATTTCTTCAGCAGAAAGATTTTTCATCATTTTTCTTTCGCCTCTTTCTCCACCTTTTCTTTTGTCTTGTGCAACCGCTTGTAGTGTTACGAACGCAATTGCAATTAAAATTATTTTTTTACTCACGCCATTCTTATTGATTAAGTATTCGTGAAAATTTTTCAAATTTTTCATAATATGTATTAATTTAATTATTATTACTGAAACCGGTTCAGTATGAATTTGTTTTTTAATCGATTGCTCTTTGGACTCAAAAAATTCAAATAGGTTTAATTTTATATGTTATTTTAACCTCTAATTAACATCTTGCGCTTTTTTTACTAGCGCTAATGTTGTTTCATAAAGAGGCATGTTTTCCATTTTACTTTTTAGCCAAGCATAGAAACTCATTACAAAAATGTCTTCTTGCTTTTCATTGATCCATGTGAAAGCATGCTCTACTTTGTCTTTAAATTTTTGTGTAGTGACTTGTTCCGGGTTTTTGTAAAAAGACTCTACAATTTTTATGAATGTCACGACACGTTCTTGCTTAATTTGTTTTAAGTAATCAAAATAGGAACGTTTAAAACTCTTAAGACGAGACTCGGTTAAATCTAATTCTCCAAGTTCTATGAAGAGGATGATTTCGGCTAAATTCTTTTTAATAACCCATTCTTTTCCTGCTTTTTCAATGTAATAATTATCTGTGTGGTAGAACTTTGAAAAAATGGTTTTGGCTTCTTTAAAATCTGCTTTTTGCATATAAAACATGACTAAACCTAAATGAATGTCGAGCACAGATTCTAAATCGCTATGCTTGGTTTGTTTTACAGATTCTAAAAGCGAAATAGCTTTGTCTTGTTGGTTGTTGTAATTAAGATTGAGTGCTGTTAGTAAATGATATTTCAGCTTAAAAGTAGCATCATATTTTTTTCTTTGTGCCTGCATTAACGATTTCATAAGTTCTAAATACGTTAAAGAGTCGTGAAATTTCTTATTTCTGAATAGCGTATTCGCAATCATATAAACCACTTGAATATGATATACCAACTGCTTATCTTTTGCCTTATGATTTTTGATTTTCTCGTATGTAGCGATTAAAAAAGGTTCAACTTTTAAATGGTCATTGGTTACAAAAGCCGACAGACTTACAATGGTCATTAATTGATAAAGCGATTTAAAAGACAGCGTTTCACTAATTTCAATATTGTGTTCTTTTAACGTATTATTTAAAATGGTTTCAAAATCTAACACTTTTCCTTTATAGGTTATATCACTCAGGGTTTGCCTAATTTTTGCATACACTATATTTAATTCTTCTTCAATAAAATGATGTTTTTGGTTGCTTCGGAAATTGGAGATCAACACGTCTATCTCTACGGAAGGATTCATATAGGCATACTGGATTTTTGTATGATAGATCTCATTTAAAATAGGGAACAACTGATGTTCTTGCGCTAAGCCTTCAGCTTTGTCTAAAATTTTATAAGCTATTTTTGGCTTTTTATGAATGAGAAATGTTCGTGAAGCCAATATGTATTTAATGATTTGCATGTCTACAGAATTCTCTTCCTCTAGATTTAAGTTTGCAATAAAATCAATGAGTGATTGATACAATCTTTTTCTCAGTGCATGGTAGGCAACTTTGTTATCTGCTTTGTAAATGGTTTTACAAATCTCCTTTGAGGTCAGTTCGTTTTCCGCTAAAAGCCTAAAAAGTTCTATGTTTTTGGTGTCGTTTCGTTTGTTCTTTTTCTCGAGGTAATTGATAAAGCGTTGCTCATCTTCCGAAGAAAACGTTGAAACTATGGCGTTTAAGTCTGTCATGTTCACTTTCCGTGAAAACGGAAATCTTTTTACATATGCCCATGAAAACGGGATTATGTTTAGTTAATTAATCGTCAGTTAAAATATGATATATCAAGTAAATATAATATTAAATGATGTATTTGTAAATATGTAATCGTCAGTTTATTGTAAAAATTGTATTTCTTAACATTGTAAACCATCGCATATTTGTCCTGTAATCAACTAAACAAAACAGTATGCGACAGTATATTAAAATTACCAGCTTTATAATTGCGATATGTACACTCGTTATTTTTTCAAAACAAATTCAAGATGAAATAGTAGAACGTTACACGAATAGCGTTGAGAAACTAGCAAGTTTGACGCTATCGAGTTCAAACCCAATTGGTTTTTAAGATGCAACTCAAAAAATTAAATACTGCATTTATTGTCACGACAGGAGTTTCAGTAATTGTGTTTGTCTATTTGGTGTTTTTGGGATATGACGAAATCAAAACCTTGAAAGATGTTGTAAAAATTATAGCATCAATTTTGTTCCCATTGCCAATGTTGTTTTTTGTGCGTTTTCTTTTAATAGAACATTTTTTGCCACAAAATACAGACGAATACAAGCTGAAACATCAAAAACCTGCAACCATTTTACTCATTGTGAGTGTGGTGATAGGCGTAGTGAGTATGCAAGCCATAGAGTGGATGACTGGTCAAAAATTAGAAGATCATCTCGTTTTTGCACACCTAATTAACTCCACAACAATAAGTAGCTATGTCCTCAATTATATTTTGTACAACAATTTGAGAGTCAACGGAATTTTAAGTGGTGTCCTGCTCTCATTAGCTATTCATGTGTTTTTTCTAACCGCTTAATTGCTACAAATTTTTATGAAAAATGTCATTCAGAGCATAGCGAAGAATCTAAAATAAAAAATTAATAAATCAACATGTACTGAACTAGTTTCAGTATCAAAAATTTAAAATTATGAATCCAATTATTCAACCTCCAAAACCGAGAAGTAATTCAAACAAAAGGGAATTGTTATTTATGTTTCAATCTATAATTGTAACCGGTTTATTAGCTTTTACAGCTATTGCGTTTTTCTTTTATTATGATTTAACTATTGTAAAAGGTATCAAAGTCATTTTTGCCCCATTTTTATCTGTTGTGCCATTGCTATTTATTTTATCTATTCTTAGAGATTTGAGAAAAGGCTTTAAAGAAGGCAATTATTCTAAAGATGAGATTATTAAATTCTGTTTGATTACTGTTGGAATTACTGCCGCTTTTACAGGAATCACGTATTTACTTTCAGAAATTAAAGCATTAGAAATTCTATTAGCAGCAATTATGGCCATCTTAAGTGCAGTTTTCTTTTTAAGAAGTAAAATCAAAGATATTTTAGGTATGAGCATCATCACAGGAATTGCCGAAGGTATTATCGTCTATATGATCTTTTTGTTTTGATGATTGGTTAGTTAGTAACCCAAAACCTTTCGGGTGCAAAAGCCTGAGAGGTTTTAAAATTAAAATTAGTGCTATGAATGATTCTTATAAAGTTTGGACTTTAGTGTTTTCCGGTTTTTTGACATTGATTATGACTTCTTTTTTTCCAGATTCTGGAGGTGGAGCAGCAATGTTGCTTTTTATTACGGTACCTTTTTTTATTGTTTTAGGAATTATACTCGCACTTTTTTATCGGTTTATTTCTAAAAAAGTAAAAGATTAAGATGTTAAAGGAATTGTGTTTAGCCTTCTGTTATTTTTTATGGTTGCTCTAAATATTATGGCTTTTCCATTTTAAAAATGACTATCATGAAACAAAAACTCACCAAATACCTCACAGATTTCTCAAACTTCAATTTAACAAGACCAGCAAGTGATACAGTGAGAATTCTAGAAATTCTAGCTGTTGTTATTACAGGAGTAGGGAAGTTTGTCTTTATGGATTATCTTAATTGTCGATTACCATTTGTAATTGTCGCAATTGTATCTTGGTTATTATATGTGCGATATCGTTATAAAAAAGATCAACAAGTCTTGAGAGATTGGGGATTTAGAAAAGATAATTTCAAACCCGTTTTAAAGTTGGTGCTACCATTTGCTATCGTTTCGTTAGTGTCCTTTTTTGTGATTGGTTTTATCCAGGGAACACTAAATCCAACGTGGCATATCATACCATTACTCATCACATATCCAATTTGGGGAACGGTTCAACAGTTTTTAACCATTGGTTTGGTCGCTGGGAATTTGAGTACGCTAAAATCTATAAAACTAAAAAAAGGAATAGTCATTTTAATTACTGCAACTTTATTTTCATTAGTGCATTATCCATCTTTATGGCTACTGATTGGCACATTTATATTGGCTTTATTTTATGGGTATATTTATCTGAAATCTAAAAACTTGTACGTCTTAGGCTTATGTCATGGTTGGCTCGGAGCTTTGTTTTATTATACAGTTGTTAACCAAGATCCATTTGCAGATGTGTTTTTAAAATATGTACACTAGCACTTTTTAATCTGTGTTTTAGAGATCTACTTTTTGCCTATTCTTTTAAACATCACTGTTAAAGCATAAACAGTTGCTAAGATTAAAGCAGTAAGCAGCGCAAATTTTGCAGATGATTTAAAAGTTGTTTCGATGAAATAATACATCCAGCCTATGGCAATTAATATATTAAACAGCACGATCATGTATTGTCTAGATTCTACTCTTTTAAGGTTACTATCTTGTATTACAAACGTGTTTGAAATTTGATCATGAACAGCTCTTTCATCATCACTAATTCCAGATAAAACGCTTAAAAACCGACTGAGATTTCTTATAAGTAATTGAAATATGCTTGGCTTATTTCCATTTTTATCAACGACTTTACTTTGCGTTTGAAACTTTCCAGGTGTTCTACTATAAATAGCTTCAAAGCTAAAATAATATAGAAATCTGATTCCGAAATAAATCCCGAAACCATTGAGATACGTTGTGAAACCTAACACAATTGATGGATGTATAAAGTAGATGAGGACTAGAACTAAGAGTCCTAAAACAGATGATAGAATAAAATCAATCCCTAGATTTTCACCACGTTCCGTTTCATTGGCTAGGTTGTGGTTTGGGTATTTTTGGTTTGTTATTTTCATGATTTAAATAAGAATGTAATGTATGTGTCCATAGAACTAGTAATTATCTATTTTCATTTTATGTTTAAAATACTCCAATACTCATTGGAGTATCTTTAATATTTTTATTTAAAAGTTTTTTAAATTCAGGGGAATCTATTAATTCAAATAACAAAATTTCATCTTTCATAAGTCTTTCAATATCTTTTTTACCTCTTATTATAAGTAGATTAATTAGGAGTTGCGATCTAGACTTTTCTGTATGATATGCTATAACAATGTTTTTCGACTTAGCATGAGATTGATTAACGAAATCAAATACTTCATTTATGTAATCCTCATCAGATTTATTTAATGAGTGACCTACAAAGAAAAACATGTGATTATATTTTTGTCTGTCTTCAATTTCTTTTAAAAATAAATAATCAGATTTATTGTTAAGTTTTTGAAAGTATTTAGTGAAAGGTAAAAAATATCTCTTCTCTAAGGTAGTGTTCGGGATTTCATTAATTCCTAAAACAATTTTGTTTAATTCTGAATTAATATTTCCATGAAGAAAACTTGTTGTCAAGTTACTGTTAAAAAACCTCTCAAAACTTGGAGTGTAATTAAATGTGTAGTGTTTATCAATTGAAAAGAATTGATTTTTGTCTAATTCAACTTTTAAATTGTCATACATGGGATAAACAAAAATTTCAAAATAATAATTAAAAATTTTTTTAAAAATAACAAGTTCATTTAGTAAGAACTTTGTGATTTTGTCAATGTCAATGTTTATAAAGAAACCATATTTCTTAATTAGATATTTTTCATTTAGAAAAATATTACCATTTTCCTTTAATGAAATGATATCAAATTTATTGAGAACATATATGATTTCTGCATTATTATTGAATAAATCTGGATAATACTCTATTATACTTTCTATTGATCCATTAGCGAAAATATTAGTTTTTAGATATTCTGCTGAACTAAAAAGTATTTTTAAAACATATTCAATCTTATTTTCAAAATCTATCCAGCTTTCAATATGAAATTCACTTTTAAAGAAATCATACCATTGACTATCTTTCATATTACTTTCTAAAAGTTTAATCTTTTGAGCATCAAGCTCAAATGGCTTAAAATTTTTAGCTAATAATTTGTTCTCAGCAAATTGAGAAAAAATCAAATTATAATCTTGTTTTTGGTTTGATTCAATTTTATTTAGAATATTAATAAAATCACTATAAGAGGTTGGTAGTCCGTAATTTAAATCAAATCCATTTCCAGTAATTAATATTTTTGACATTTTTTATAGGCTTATTAAACTATTCTTTAAAGATATAAACTAAAAAAAGAAAAAGCTCCAGATTTCTCTGAAGCTTTTCTAATATCTAATCTCGTTTAAACATCTAAGATGTCTAAAACGTTAGTCTATTATCCATTTGGATTTAATATCGCATCAATACGTTCAAGAGCATCTGCAATATGCATTCTGCTTAACGTATCTGCGCCACGTGCTGATCTTAATTGGCTACGTAACGATTTTAGTTCTGCTCTAACAACAGCTCTAATATCAGATTGGCTAGTAGTAACAGCAGTCATTTTAACATAAGGACTACGTGATCTACCACTTTGATTTTCCGCAGTCATCATTTCAGCTAATCTATCAATATGAGCACGTTGTAAATTACGTCTATAGGTGTCAATTTTTTTACCTGTACGTAATTCACTCCAAATACCACTACGAAGATCACTCATCATATCTGGTAATGAATAAGCTTTGCTATCGTAGGTGTTTGCTTCTGTTAAACGTTGCATTTTACCTAAGCTAATAATATTTTTTAATGTACGCTCTTGCAATCCACGAACTCTTTCTATAGAACCCGAAAATTCAATACGATCAAAGATGTCTTTATTAATTAACCAATCTGGTGTTGTAAATAAATTATCTTGGATAAATTGCATCGCTTCTTTTTGAATCTCTTTTGGTACAGCTGTATACACTGCTCCTTCTTGACCTGCAGTTTTGTAATGCTCGTAAACTCCTCCAATATTATTAGAAACGTGTCCCATATAACGATTAAATTGAGATACCACATGACCATACATTTCTTGTAAATCGTCATAATCTTCTCCAGTTTCTGTAGTCCATTCAATTAAGTTTGGTACAATACGCTTTAGGTTTTTAATTCCGTAGCTACTTGCTAACATTGCATCGTCACCTAAATCTTCAGTTTGAGAACTTGGGTCTACAACATCACCAGCTTGTTGGTGTCCAAATCTGTACATTGGATCTCCAGCATGTTCCATTATCCAACTGTTAAGGATTGGTTTTTCTTCTTCAGCAGTTTTTCCGAAGATAGGTCTGTAACCCCAAGAAATCGCATACTTATCATACGTACCAATATCTGGCATTAGAGCCACACCTTCATCTCCTGGTTGAGCAACGTAGTTAAAACGTGCGTAATCCATAATTGAAGGTGCAGTACCATATTTTTGAGTAAATGCTGCATCACGTAATTTTTCTACAGGATAAGCAACACTAGATCCCATATTATGAGGTAATCCTAAAGTGTGTCCAACTTCATGAGATGATACAAAACGAATTAAACGTCCCATAACTTCATCTTTAAATTGCGGACTCTGAGCATCTGGATTGATTGCAGCAGTTTGCACAAAGAACCAACCACGTAATAAAGACATGACGTTGTGGTACCAATTGATATCACTCTCTAAAATTTCTCCAGTTCTAGGATCACTTACGTGAGGTCCATTTGCATTTGGGATTGGAGACGCTAAGTAACGCACAACTGAGTAACGTGCATCTTCTGGACTCCATTCTGGATCTTCTTCAACTGTTGGTGGATCTTTAGCAATAATGGCTTCCTTAAATCCTGCAGCTTCAAAAGCTACTTGCCAATCTTCAATACCTTGTTTGATATATTTTCTCCACTTTACAGGAGTTGCTCTATCAATATAATACACAATTTGTTTCTTAGGAACTACTAACTCACCACGATTAAATGCAGCTCTGTCTTCATCTCTAACTTCTAATCTCCAACGATCTAAAAACTCTAATTGCTTACTTTTTTGATCTTCTTGTCCGTAATCTGTTTGACTACTTGTAAACCAACCAACACGTTCATCAAAATAACGACGCTTCATAGGGTTGTCTGGTAATAAGATCATTGAGTTGTTAATTTCAATAGAAATACTTCCAGTACTTGAGTTAGAAGGTGGGCGTCCAGCAGCATACGTTTTTACGTGTCTTGCTTCAATATTTCTAGGGTAACTTTTTATGTTTTCAATAAAAGATTTGTCACTCTCTAAACGTGTTACTCTGTAAGGTGTTCTTCGGAAAGAAGGTAAACCCAAAGACTTCACATCTTTTTCAAATAAAGGTGTCGCATCAATTACAGTACTTGTAGAATCTTTGCTAAATGCTTTAATAGGAAATGTATATAAAACAGGTTCAAAATTAGAATTCACAACCGCTTCATTAACAGGTAGAGAGTCTGCAGCAACAACGTTATATGAAACAACGCGTACAATTACTTTTTTACCTTTACGTTCCCAACGTAATACTTGTTCGTTTTGTTTTCCACCACCAAAACCTAATCCGCTAGCAGTTTTAGAAATACGAGTCACCATTAACATTTCTCTATTAAAAAGAGAATCTGGAATTTCGTAGTAATATTTATCGTCTAATGAGTGAACTGTAAATAGTCCAGCATCACTTTTTGCATCTTTTGTGATGACTTTGTTATAAGGTTTTGGGTCATCTTTACCAGGCTTCTTTGCTGGAGGTTTAGCAGCAGCAGTAGCTGCATCTTTTTTACTTGCTTTTTTTGCTGTAGAACATGACAAAGCAACAAAACATACGGAAACTACAAGGAGTAGTTTGATAGAAAAGTGTTTCAAAGTGGTTGATTTTTTTAAATTAGTCTTCTAAAATATGAAAACCCTTTTTGGTAAGAAAAGGATAGGCAGTTTTTAACTTAATATTTAGAAAAGTTAGAGCATTAAAAAAGCCACGATTTCGTGGCTTTTTTAACTATATAAAATGATGTTGTCTAATCTAATGAGTCTATATATTCAATAAGTAAGTCTACACCTTCTTCATGAATAATTGTTGTACCAATTAATGGCATACCATATTGAGGTATTGTATTTTGTATTCTCGCTAGTATACTGCTACTACTTTCAGATATTGAAGATTCAATAAATGCTGTTTCATAACTTAATCTCAAATTTGATTGCTCCTCACAAAAACCACCTTGAGTATGACAATGTGCACAATTGATATCCATGTAAGCTCTTGCTCGTCTATCTAAAGATACCGTAGTATCATCCCATCTAGGTAAAAGACTTACACTTGTAGGATCTGTAAGGCCATCAAGCATATCATTATCAATTAATTGTTGTATTTGATTTGAACCATTAAAGTCAAAATTAATAGTTCGCATTTTAGGACCTATTGGTACTGTTTCTCCACCATTTTGGTGACACGTAAAGCAATCTGTACTTGATGGAATTTCATAATTAATACTATTAGATTCGCTATTAGCATCAATCCAACTTACAGGAACAATACTACCATTTGAGTCTAAAGAAGCTTCCGTTTGAGTGTCATTCCATTTGTAATTTCCAGACTCCCAAGATCCATCAATCTTAATAAGAACTCTTGTTTCTATGATGTGTTTTCCTTGAGATAAATCGGTTTCGTTATTGTTATAGTAAAATGTTTTAGCTATGATTGAATTGTTAGGAAAAATAGGTAAACCTTCTCCATCATACGTTAGTTTTTCACCTGTAGGTAAAACAAAAAATCGTTGTTTTGAAGCGTAATCGGTATACAATGTTGAATGTAAATCATATTCAAAACCATAAGGCGTAATCTCAATGTTTTCTAAATCACCAACATATAAGTTTAACTCTGAAAGTGTTGGTCTAAATTCTGGTATTACAGGAATTGCTAATGTTGTAAATGTTATCACTTGAGAGTTTGAACTCATGTTACTTTCAGAACAAACAGCTTTAACATACAAGTCGTAATCTGTGTTTGGTAATAGACCTGTTAATTCTAAAGATGTATTGTTTGAAGTGATTGTTGCTCCAGAACCTATCCCAAATCCAGATGCGCCATATTCTAATTTATAATTGTTACCTGTGTTAGTGTTGTCTTCCCAAGTAATAAGAGCAGAAGTATCTGTAATCATACTTAAATTAACATTAGTAACAGCTACACATGGTGTCACAGATGTTGTAAAACTGTAAACATCTGTTAGCATACTTACATTGTTTTCAGAACAAATAGTTTGAACGTACACATCATACGTTGTATTGCCTAATAATCCTGAAATAGAAACTGATGTATCTGTAACTGAAATTGAAGTTCCTCCACCTAGAGGGAAACCAGTAATGCCATATTCTACAATATAAGATCCAACGTTACTAGCGTCGTTCCATGATATATTCGCCGAATTGTCTGTTACAGTATTTGAAGACACATTAGCAACTTCATTACAAGCAGCAATCGTGTCATCATCATTATTACAGGCAATTAATAAACCTGCAACAAAAAGGAGTAAGCTAATTTTTTTTAACATTTGGGTTATTTTTTTCTGATTAATAGCTGAGCGAAAGTAATAAAAAAGTTTTTTAATTGACCTATTAAATCGTTATTAGGTAGGATTTTAACCATAAAATTAGTGCATTACTTTGAAATTGGTTCATTTTTTATTCTTCGGAAAGTTGATCACAAAAAAAGCATATCCTTTTAAAGATATGCTTTGTACTATTTTTTGATTAAAGAATATGCTATTATTAAAATTTCCGATGAAAAGTTTATTTTAAACCATTTCCACAAATAATCCATCATCATTTTTAACAACTTTAGCAACACCTTTTGCTGTTAATCCTTTTATAGATTTGTCCCATTTTTTATTGCTTAAACCAGATTGTGCTTTAAGATTATTAAGGTCTATTGGCGAATTTGATTTAAGAATAACAAAAATTGATTTTTCTTCTTCATTCATTTCAATTGTCTTCTTTTCTGGACGCATTTGAGGAAAGAATAAAACTTCTTGTATAGATTGATTATTGGTTAAAAACATGATTAATCGATCCATTCCAATTCCCATTCCAGATGTTGGAGGCATTCCATACTCTAGTGCACGTAAGAAATCATAATCTATAAATTCTGTAGCCTCATCATCACCTTTTGCAGCAAGTTTCAGTTGGTGCTCAAATCGTTCTCGTTGATCTATTGGGTCATTTAACTCACTATATGCATTGGCGATCTCTTTTCCGCAGACCATCAATTCAAAACGCTCTGTCAATTCTGGATTATCGCGATGTTCTTTACATAAAGGGCTCATTTCCTTTGGGTAATCTGTAATAAAGGTTGGTTGAATGTAATTACCTTCACACTTTTCACCAAAAATCTCGTCTATCAATTTTCCTTTACCCATCGTTTCGTCAACCTCAATATGCATGTCTTTTGCAGCTTGACGTATTTCAGCTTCAGATTTACCAGTAATATCAAAACCAGTAAAGTGTTTTATAGAATCTGCCATCGTAACACGAGCGTAAGGTGCTTTGAAGTTAATTTTGTGTTTTCCAAAAGTAGCTTCGGTAGTACCATTTACAGCAATTGCACAGTGTTCTAAAAGGCGTTCGCAAAAATCCATCATCCAATTGTAATCTTTGTAAGATACATAGATTTCCATAGCTGTAAACTCAGGA
This sequence comes from Psychroserpens sp. AS72, assembly GCF_038900375.1. Lineage (NCBI taxonomy): Bacteria > Pseudomonadati > Bacteroidota > Flavobacteriia > Flavobacteriales > Flavobacteriaceae > Psychroserpens > Psychroserpens sp. AS72. The sequence continues at coordinate 186,173 of NZ_JBBMRC010000006.1, forward strand.
TTGTGAGTTCTATCCATACCTTCATTTCTGAAGTTTTTAGAAAACTCATAAACACCATCAAAACCACCAACAATTAATCGTTTTAAATACAACTCATTGGCAATTCTCATATACAACGGAATATCTAAACTGTTGTGATGTGTTGTAAATGGTCTTGCAGCTGCACCTCCAGGAATTGGTTGAAGGATTGGTGTTTCTACCTCAAAATATCCAGCATCATTAAAAAATGAACGCATAGAATTAAATAGTTTTGTACGCTTTACAAATACTTCTTTCACATGCGGATTAACTACTAAATCTGCATAGCGTTGTCTATAACGTTGCTCAGCATCTGTGAAAGCATCATGTACTTTTCCTTCCGCATCAACACGTGGTTGAGGTAATGGTTTAAGCGCTTTACTTAAAAGCGTAAAGTCTTTAACCATGACTGTCTTTTCACCAACTTTGGTTGTGAACAATTCACCTTCAATCCCAATAAAATCTCCAATATCTAATAGCTTTTTATAAACATCGTTGTATTTGCTTTTATCATCTCCAGTACAAATTTCGTCTCTATTAAAATACACTTGTATTCTTCCAGCACTATCTTGTAGCTCTGCAAAACTCGCATTTCCTTGAATACGACGAGACATTAATCGTCCAGCAATAATAACCTTTTTACCATCTTCAAAGTTGTTTTTAATCTGTTTTGAAGTATGATCTACAGGAAATAAATCTGCAGGATAAGGGTTGATGCCTAAGGCTCTTAATTTGGCGAGTTTCTCGCGTCTTACTAATTCTTGTTCTGAAAGCTGCATGCTAAATATATTTTTGATAACTTATCTTCACGATAAGCAGGTGCAAAATTACATTATTTACAAGAATTAACGTAGAACTCATCTTGACTTTTTCTATTTCCTAAAAAATGACTAAAATTAGCTCATATTTTATGTGTAATTTTATACATATTAGGTTTTATATACCTAATAGTCTCAACATATTCTATTGATTTAATTCGTTTTTACAACCTCAAGATTTTGTACAAGATCTTTGTTTTCTGGAAATAATTTGATTGCTTTTTCTAGAATAGCAATGGCTTTATCTCGTTCTCCACCAATTCCCAAAGTATTTGCTAGACTCATAAAAGTTCTTGGTTGATCTGGAAATAATTTGGTGTTTAAATCAAATACGGTAATTGCTTCATCTTTACGATTAGTTGAATATAGAATACGACCATAAGTGTTTAATTCAAACATGCTAGTAGCGATGTCTTTGTATGTTTTTATAAGATTGTCGCTTTGTCTTTTTAATCCATTTAAACCATCATTTTTTAAGATCTCGTTGACTTTAGCTACAATTTGATAATTTGATTTGTAATCATTTGTTGTGACGATATTGAGCATGTCTTTTTCAAAACTTTCTACAGGATGCTCAACAATACGGTTAATTTCTTTGCCATTTTTAATAAAAATGAAAGTAGGCACACGATGAATATTTAATCCTGCTTCTCTATGATCAGGACTTTGTTTGTACATATTAGACTTTCCGCTTAACGCAATAACCGTTAATTGATCTTCAGGAAATTCACAAGCCTCCAAAATTTTATAAAACTTAGGGACTTCTTGTTTACTATCACCACACCAAGTTCCCATAAATAGTAAAATCTGGTACTCTTGTAATTTTGATGTTAATGTTGATATCGTATCATCATCAGGTTCATAATCTTCATAATTTTTTGAAAACCAAGTTGTATAATTCTCGCTTTCTAAACCGTTTTTGTTGATTTCTCCCAGTAAATATGGTGTGTCTCCATCTTTTATGATTTCTTGATTTAGGTTTTGTGCCTTTGATTGAAAGGTAAATATTAGAGCAAATATGATGGTTGTAATGTTCGTTTTCATGATGATTTTAAAATTATAAAGCCTAGCACAAATTAATAGTTTATGCTAGGCTTTGGTAGATTTAGATTATTTAGCAGCAATAATGTTTCCTTTAATTTTTAGGATTTTGTTACCACCTTCAGCATTTGAAGTTACCGTTACAGTTTTAGTGAAATTACCAAGTCTTTTAGTATCGTATTTAATGTTTAATTCACCAGATTCTCCTGGAAGTATTGGAGCTTTAGAATACGTTGGTACTGTGCAGCCACAACTTGCTTTTACATTTGTAATCAATAATGGTGCATCGCCAGTATTGGTGAACGTAAATACTCTAGTTCCATCAGAGTTTTGTGTGATTGTACCGTAATCAACGACTTCAGTTTTAAATTTGATTGTAGCGACTTTTATGTCGAAATTTTCAAATTTAGCAGGTGCTGCACTAAAAAAACTAAGTGTTAACACTAATAAGATTGCAATGTTTAATGTACGTTTCATAAAATAAATTTTTAAATGATTAATATGAAAGCAAACATCAAGATTATTGAAGTGAAATTTGTAAAAATAAGGGTGGAAATGAGGACTAGTACCTAGGTTGAATTTTTTAATTACTTGGAAAACAGGGACTTTAATTCGTCTCTAGAATTTACGTTTAGTTTTTTATAAACGTTATTTACATGAGTTTTTACTGTACTCACGCTTACAAAAAGTGCTTCTGCGATGTCTTTATTGGTATTATCACCTAATAATAAGTCTAAAACATTTTGTTCTTGTTTGGTGAGTTGCTCTTTTGCTTCATCTTGTTTTTTTGATTTCTTTCTTTTAGCCGAAATGAGAAACCACAAGTTTAATAGCGATGAAATGATAAGTAATCCAAGCCATAAATAGTTCCATTTAAAACCTGATTCTTTTTCCGAAGGAAACACGATAAATTTATCTGAAGTTAATTCTGCCTCATATTGTTTTGAGTAGCTCGAATTTGGATATGAGCTTTTTAAACGTTCTAACAACTCATCATAATAGGTATTTGTTTTTAAATCTTCTAAGTAATAACTATGAAATTGATTACCACGATCAGACAAGAATGCGTAGATATATAATTCTGCAAGCGGTTCATTCATGTCTTTACCATAATCCTGTAAAGTTTTAAACCATTTTTTATTGTTTAATTCTCGGTTTGCTTTGCTTCTAAATTCAGAATAGGCAAATTTCATTTCCTCTTTAAGAGAATCAATCTGAATAAAAGCACTTGTTTTTGGATTGTTAGATTCTATATCACAAAACATTTGAGCATCAAAAGACAATGGGAATGTTATGGAGTCTGTACGTTTGGCAATGAATAAAATATCCTTGTAATCTGTACAATGTCCATCAAAATGATTTCCACCTTGATTAAAAGAAGAGCAATTATCAACATGCAATTTGTAAATTTTTTGCTGAACATCCAGTTGGTTTTGGTCAAATTTAAAGAAACCACTATCGTCACTTTCTACTTTAGTAATAATCTGTTCATCGTTGATACCATCTAAGGTTCGGTAGTCTTCAATAACCGAAAGATAAATCTCGCTTTGCCAACGTTCTTTATCGATGTGACCTTGAAAATGGTGTTGTGCAACTGCTACATTTCCGAAGAAAAAAAGAATTATGTATACTAAATATCTCACAGCACTAAACTACTATATTTTATTGAAATGTAACAAATAAACTAAAATGACGTCCTATAATTACATCAATCAAATCTAGTCGAGCGTGTTTCGACATCATTAAAATTAATCATATGAGTTTTTGGAGAGTCATTCTCGCTATTGTTTTCCCACCTTTATCTGTTATAGGAAAAGGGTGTGGTTCTATCCTAATTGTCTTTATTCTTTGGATTTTTGGATGGGTTCCTGGTGTTATTGCAGCACTAGTAATTCTTAATAATCCTGAAAGATAAAACCGTATCTTTGTAGTATTAAACCATTAAATTTTTTAAAATGAATAAGTTTTTTACACTCATTGCTTGCGCTTTAATATTGACTCTAACGAGTTGCCAATTTTCTGAAAACATCTACATTAATGAAGATGGAAGTGGTACTATGGAATTTTCTATGGATGCCTCAGAAATGATGGAAATGGTTGCTCAAATGGGAGATGGAGAGCCTTCAAAAGGAATGGATAAAGCGATGGATTCTACTGTGGTTTTTAAAGATTTTATTAAAGAAAACAGAGATAGTATTGCTACATTATCGCCAGAAGAGCAACAAAAAATAATGGCTTTAGAGGATTTTAAAATGCATATGGTAATGAATCCTGAGGACAAAAAAATGGTCTTTGATTTATCTACAGAGTTCAAAGATGCTAATGAGCTTCAAGATATGTTTAAGGCTATGAATAGTTTTAGCAATTTGCAAGGTAAAGGTGGTGCTGAACAAAACACACCTTCAAGTCCTTTTTCTGGTATTGGAGAAGGTGGATCTACAGATGTTCAATATTCTTTTGATGGTACTGTGTTTAAACGATCGTCTAAAATTATAAATAAAGAATTGCATCAGCAATCAATAGACAGTTTAGGGCAATCTGCTATGATGCTTGGGTCTTCTAAATACAAGATTAATTATCATTTCCCTAGAGCTGTTAAATCTTTCTCTAAAGAAGGTGCAATATATAGCGAAGATAGAAAAACAGTTACTTTTGAAGTTGGGTTTATAGACATGCTTAAAGATCCAGATTTACTAGATTTTGAAGTTGTTTTAGAGGATAAATAATGAAATTAGTTGTGTGAATTCATCTTCACTTTTTCTTTTACCTGCAAAATTTCGATTTTGCACTTTAATTTCGCTCTTTTTTATTAACGTAGCTATGCTATGTTTAGGAAAAACACCTTCATTATAGCACAAATACTAAGCTTTTCGGTTTAAAACAAAAAGTCAAGATAATTCAATGAATAAAGTTATAAAACTCCAAGATTTAGGCACTAAAGATTTTAAAGACACTTGGGATTACCAAGAGGATATCTTTAAGGGTATTTTAGATACAAAAATTAAGAATAGACGTGAAGATGCTGGATTAGAAACAGATAACTATTTTTTGTTTGTAGAGCATCCTCACGTTTATACCTTGGGTAAAAGTGGTGATATGTCTAATTTATTGCTTTCTGAAGAGCAATTAACTCAAAAAGGAGCAACGTTCTATAAAATTAATAGAGGAGGAGATATTACGTATCATGGACCAGGACAAATTGTAGGTTATCCCATATTGGATTTAGATAACTTCTTTACAGATATTCATAAATACCTCAGGTTTCTTGAAGAAATGATTATTCTCACTTTGGAAGAATACGGGTTAAAAGCAGAACGCAGTCCAGGTGAAACAGGTGTTTGGTTAGATGTTGGGACGCCTTTTGCTAGAAAAATTTGTGCTTTGGGAGTACGAGCAAGTCGATGGGTAACAATGCATGGTTTTGCGCTTAATGTCAATGCAGACTTAGGTTATTTTGATAATATTATCCCTTGTGGAATTCGTGGCAAAGCAGTGACTTCTCTAAATGTTGAGCTTGGTGTTAAAAAAGTAGATGAAGCTGAAGTAAAAGAAAAACTCCTAAAGCATTTTAAGGTGCTTTTTGAAGCTGAGTTTGTTTAGCGTATTTTATTACTCTTTTATAAATTTGACACCTTCGTAGTTGGCTAATTTCAGTATATAAATGCCATTGCTTAAAGTATTTATGTCAATCGTTTTGCTATTGATAGTTATCATCCCTTTTTTTACTTCTTGCCCTAGGTTATTATAGATAACATATGCACTATTGTTAATTAGATTTCTAATGGTAATACTTTCTTCGGAAGGATTTGGAAATAGGATTAGATTATCATTTGAATTATAATGTTCAACCGAAAGTGAAGATTGAAAATCAAACATACTTAGTTTTGTAGTTTCTAAGAGGTATAAAACATTGTCTTTAAAATTCATGCCTTGCACTTCAGATGCTTCATAGATTACAGTTTCAATTGTTGGCGAAGTTGAATCAAGGTCTAATTTAAAAATTTTTGACTCTACAGTATCAGCAAAATAAAGATCATTGTCTTTTATAGTTACTGCAAATGGTGAGTTGATTCCAATTGCAACATCAATTGCTACAGGTGTTGCTTCAGTAAGATTTATTTTTGAGATTTTGTCACCAATAAATTCAGCAATAAATAATTCGTCATCTTTTATAGCTAGTTGCGATGGTCCACTCAAGCCAGTTATAACTAACGAGGTCGTATTTGTAAGTAAGTCAATTTTACGAATTCTGCCATTACTAAAATCACTAAAATAGAGATCGTTGTTATGGATTGCAACGCCATATGGTTGGCTTAAGTTTGTTAATAAAACTGGTGTGATTGGTAAAGAAGTTTCTGTTAAATCTGCTTTTAAAATACCGTGAAATTCAGAAGCAAAATAAAGTTGATCATCTTTAATAACCATCTGACGTACATTTTCGTCTTGTATAAGATCAATGGTAGATGTGACTCCATCTGTAATTGTAAGTTTTGAGATACGAGATTGACCAAATTCTGATAGATAAAAATGATCGTCATATGAAACTATTCCTTGCGGATAATTAAATAATTGAACATCTGTTGGTGTAGGCCTTAAATTTGTTAAATCAGTTTTGTAAATAGCACCTAAAAGACTATTACAATTGTAAAGCTCATCACCAAATACGACAAGGTCATTTGCAAAGGTTTCAGGGCCAGATACAATGTCTCGAGAACTAATTGGATTTGTACTAAGGTCTAATTTTATAATATTATCATAAATAGATGCTCCAATGGAAAGTGTAACATAAAGATCGTCTCCATTTGAAGCTAATGCCGTTTGTGTAAAGCTAATTTGGTCTGCATTTGTAAGCGTTTCATATGTAGACTCTTCCTCATTGATTTTTATAAGTTCTATATCTGACACCGCATAAAGTTCGTTATTAAGAAAGCCAATTCTAAAAGGTGCAGTAACTGCTATAACTGTAGTTACTGCAGGTGTACTTTGAGTCATATCTATTTTAGAAATTCTATTTCCGTCAACCTCTGAGATGTATAGCATATTGTCTTTAATCTCAATATCTGTGGGTCTTGTAACATCTGTAGTAAATGTTGTTAATGTTGGATTAGGTAAAGAAATATCAATTTTAGTGATTTTGTTACTATTAGTTTCAGCAATGTATAAATCGGTACCATAAATTGCCATAGCTGTTGGATCTGATAAACCACTAACAATAGTAGTTGGAGTAGGGTTTTCTTGTGTAAGATCTATTTTAATTATGGTGTCATCATTTCTATCAGAAATATACATGAAGTTTCCGTCTACAACCATTCCTGAAGGATTTGTAAGTCCAGAAATGACTTCAGTTACTTGTGCGTTTACAGTTCGTAGAATGCATAAAAAAGATATAACGAATGTGTATTTTTTTAACATAAGATTTTTTTAAAAATGGATTACCATAAATATAGATATAAAAACCAAATGCTAAATATACATAGTTTGAGATTCTTGGTTTTCTCATTAAATATACCTTGCAAAATGAGATTACCTTTCACCAACAAATTAGTTATGGTTTAAAACGAAATAGAAAATGTCTCTATTTAATCAATTTTTAAAATATAGTATAGCCAAAAATTAGAGATACACTCTTATATTTTCCACTTGTTGTAACGTACTTGTCTAATAGCTCCCTTTCTACAGATAGTCTAGCTTCAAAGCTAAATTTATTTTTATAGCTGTAACCTAATCCAAATGCTAGATTAAGAACATTATCTATGTCATAAACATTATTACTGAAATCAATTTTAGAATTAAATGGAATATTAAAAACTGCTGAACCATTAATAAATATGCGAGAATTAGTATTAAGGTAGCTGTAATGCCTAATTCCTAATGGAAAATTAATATAAGAATAATCTACATTAGCTGTTTCTGGACGTACGATAATTGAATTTGGAGTGCTATTATATGTTTTCTCAGTCTTATAATACTCATAAGTAGGTTCTAAAATTAAGGACCATTTACCATTATTAAATGGGAAAATATATTCAAGTTCTACTCCAAATCTGATTGATGTTTCTTTATCAAAACTTAAATCATTAATAATACTAGAATTTCCACCTGGAGTGTCGATACTTGCCTCAGAAAAGCTTATTCCTGGTCGTATAGCTATATTAAAAACATTTTCACGCTTTTTGTTAATAAATGTATACGTTAAATCGTTCATACAAGTATTGTAATTGACAATAAAATCTTTAATATCAGACTCAGTGTAATGAAGATTTTTTATTAAATTCATATCTATTGAGTTGCATTTTAAATTATTCCATAACTCACTTTTATATTCTTGGTTTTTAGCGATTTGATTGTTTTTATTAATGTATTCTTTGTATTTTAAAATCTTAATATCGTTATCTTCTAATTTATAATAATAGCTTTTGGAGTTTGCGTCTTTATACATGTATAAGTTAGATTTACCTTCAACTAATATTTTTAAAAAAACTTGTTGTGTTTTTAATTCTAACTTATCATTATAATCTAATTTATTAACAGTAGTAGTATTTACTTCTATTTCTACATTAGCTCTAATATAGATACACTGATTATATATTTCAAATTTGCTAACTTGTTCTATTGATGCTGCCTCTGTTGAGCTATTTTCGTTGATTTTATATGAGAATTCTGTTGGAGTATTTTTCCAATCAATATTTTTAATCAAACATTCTGTTCTTGATCCGTTATTACTTATGAAATACCCTTTTTCATATTGTATTTGAGCAGTTGCAAATAATGAGAAAAAGAGAATTAATGTAATAGATGAGATTATTGTTTTAAGGGCTTTTAGCATGGTTGTATTAGTTTTTTATAATTTATTATTATAATTCAGTTTTTACGCTTCTTCGTTAAAAAACACTTTATAAAAGTGCATTTTCTTCTCGTCATCATAACCGCGTTCTAGATATTCTGCAGACGCATCAGGTGCATCAACATCAAGCTTAATTTGGATGTTAGTATCGAGTTTAATTTCGGTTTTAATCTTTTGTTTTTGTTTTTTTAAAACCACTTCAGAAACATCAAATTGGTTTCTGAGAACTATATTATGATCACTTTCATATGTTTTTTTGTAATCCTCAAAAAGCTGAATTGTATCTTCCTCATCAAAAACTTCTTCCTTAAATGTTTCTACGTTTACGATTTCATTTTCTTTAAAAAAATCGACAGTTTTGGCTAAGAAGTTGCTTTGTTGTTGTCCGCCAAATTGAGGTTGCATAATCTCTTTTGAGAATTCTCGGCACATTTCGATATAATTCTTAGTATGCTGATTAGAATCGTCAGGATATTTAATATTTAAGAAGCTTTTGATCCAATATTGTGCATCATAATTATTGTTGTCTACGCTTAGTACAATTTTACCTTCAGTATCTGCTGCATTAAGAATTAAAACGCCTTTATCTACTTTTTTAGTAGCGATTCCTTTTTGTGTAATGATATCATAACTCCCATTTTCTAAATAGGTTTGAAAAAAATGAGACTTGTTTTCGATTTTAAAAATTCCAATGGCATCTGTTTGGTAATCCTCATATTGTATATCATGAAACATACAAACAATAACATCTCCCGTTTTTATTTGTGACGAATTTGATTGCTCAAATAAATGTGTCACAATATGTTTTGAAATATCAACAAAATCAGTATCATCTTGCAATAATTGAGATGCATAACTATTAATTTCATTTAAATCTACATTTGAGTGATGATTAAATCTATAAGATTCTGCAAGACTTGTAAAAGGTCTTAATAAATAAGGCAACATTAAGTCGTAGCTGATCTCTTCAAAATCAATAGGTTGTTCAGAAAAAGCATTTTTAGTACTATTAAATTTGTTTCCTACTTTATGAAGTATGCATTTAGAAATCGAGGCTTTATTGCGTTTAATCATCATTAATATTTAGAGTCACAATACTACTAAAATTTAAAGTATAAAAACCTGAGTTCGTCATAATATTTGTTTTCAGTTTGAACAAATTTTTATTCAATTTGCAGTTATAATTTTGAAAAACTAACCAGTTAATTAGAAAAAATAAATCACTCTTTTCTTAGGGTTCTGAAAATTAAATCTTAGATAGAACTTAGGTTTGAAATGAAAAACGCCAAAGAAAATTCTTTGGCGCGTTCATTGAAAATGAGGCATCGATTTGGTTACTGTAAATGGCTATAGTTTTATGAATTCTACACGCCTATTTTGTGCTTTCCCTTCAGAAGATGTATTATCAGCTAGAGGTTCGTTTTCACCTTTGCCTTCGGAAATGAGCCTGCTTCCATCAATTTTATATACATCAATAAGGGCTTGTTTAACAGCTTCTGCACGCGATTTTGATAGTTTCAAATTTGTATCATCATTCCCATCTGAATCTGTATGACCAACGATTTTTAGTTGTAAAGAATTGTCTTGTTTTAAAACCTGATAAATTTGACGAATGATGCCATAAGACTGCAATTTTATGGTTGATGAACCAGAATCGAAGAGAATACCGTTAGTTGAAATCTTACCATCTGTCAATAGTTTTCTTCTTAAATCTTCACCACCTTCAGCAACTCTTAAGTTTTTAATAAAAATACGTTCTTTATCTGCTTTAAATCCGATAGTTCTAAATTTTAGATAGTTTAAAACATTTAGTTCTGTAATAAGTCTAGGTATATCTGTTAATTTTTTGTCGTTTACCCAAACTCTAAAACGTTGTTTATTTACACTTATAGCAACATGAGGATATTTTTTTAAAGCTTCTCTAATGTCTATAGGTATACTATTACTAATGCCGCCTCCACCATTGTTAAAGTAATTTCTAATATGTATGTTGTCTCCATGCTTTTGATGTACTGGCATATTAAATACGATATGATGTTTTTTACCAAATCCAAAGGATTCATCATCACTTATAATAAGTTCTAAACTTAATGTAGATGTTGATTTGTTTGTTACATTTTCTAAACGTAAATCAAATTCTATGGTATAATCTTCGGGTAAGTTCTTGATGTCTGGTATATATTTACTGCTACCTCCAGGTTTTAATTCAAACCATTTTTCTGGGTCATCGTTAAAAGTTACAACTTCTCCAGTTCCATTAGTATTCCATCTTGCTGGGAAATCTCCAACAAAATCGTTATTAAAATCATCAAAGAATAACACTTTATTTCCTGGAACAAAATCAAATTTATTATTTATAACGACTTTGTCAATTTCTTCATTTTCATTTGAAGCGTTTTCGTCAATAGGTTCTTCTTCGCTCTCATGAGATGAATCATCATTATTACTATCAACAACATCACTATCGTTATCGTTATCTAGATCTTCAGAATCATTATCTTTTTTGTTCCGTTCTCCCATAAGCAATTCTTTAGCAGTTTTAATACTATAAGTTAAAGCTTTTTTAGCCTTGTTAATTTGTAGAGTTGCCTTGCCTTGTTTGAGTATGCCGACACCATCTAAATCTGAAGCAATATCTACTGCACTGTCACTTAATGCAGTCATTTCGGTAAGTGCATCTTCTAAAACATCGATATCTTCATCATCTAAAGGTGTGCCTGATTGTGCATAACCATCATATTTGTAAACTTTTTCATAGAGATCAAATGATTCTCGTACAAATGTGTCTACACTCGAGATTCCAACTCTGCTTTTTGGACGTTTCAACTTTTTGGTTTGCGAGTAAGATTGCGGAATAAAAAATACAATAACTAAAAGTGTTAATACAAATTTAGAATATGATAGTTTGTAAAACATGAAGATTGTAAGATATTGATTAATAGCTGGTTTAAAGGTAAATAATCAAAATCAGTAATCAAAGAATGATTTGTAAATTATTTCTTATAAAGTGTGTATCATAAAGTTTTAGCTTTATTTTCTACCTAATTTCGTAAACAATAATCGCATTAGTATCACCTTTAGTAACCACTTCTAACGAATTGTCTTTGTCTATATTGCCGAGTTCTAATTGTGAATTAGCGTAAACTGGGAAGTTTGCTATTGGTTTAGCTTGGCTATCAAATAGAAATCCTTTTTTAGATTGTAAATCTGTAACAGTTACATATATTTTATCATTTATATAGAAGATTTTTGGAGGTGTATAATCTCCAAAATCTAACTCAATAATATTAGATTTTATCATCAGTTTATTGTCACTTAATGACACAAAAGTTTTGCTTGTGGTTGCTATTTTATGATTGCTATTTAAATTAAGGTTTTTATGACTCACTTTTCCTCTAGAATTTACCTGTATAAGTTCACCGTTTGAATTTGAAATAGTGAAGTTGTTATTGTGTAAATAGATGTCGTTTTTAGAGAAATCAATATCTTCTTTTATTTTAAATCTTGGGTTGCCTACACGATCTAAAACTTCCATTTTATTACCATGTGTAAATACAATAAAATCTTTTCTCCCTATTCTAAAATGCTTAGGTTGAGACGTAATAGTGTTTGCTGCATTTTTGTACTTAAAACCTTTTACTATATCTCCATTTTTATCATACATCAATACAGAATTTCCTTGCGTAATCATTAATCTGTAATTTTTCTTATTATCGTAATCAAATACCGATACAGCTTGGGTTATATCGTCATTAAACTTAAGCGGGAAGTTATTCACGTTTTTACCATTTCTATCTAAAACATAGAGGCGTTTTGAGGTATTGAAAACTAATTGTAATCTTCCATTTTTATAAGTGTCAATTTGTTCAATTTTACCTAAAATTTTTCCTTCTAGCTGTTTTTTCCAATAGACTTTCCCTTGATTTGAAATGAGATATAAATTGTTGTTTATGTCTTGTACAACGATATCTTTTTGGTTATTGGTGTGGTTAGTAACAAATTGTGGATTAGTTAGTAACTCGGCATCAATAGACATATTAAATTCTTCTGAAATTGTATGTCGATTTCCTTTGTTTTTATGAGTTAAAAAGACTGCTGTGATATGAGCGAAATTAGTATCATATGTGTATTGAATAGCATTAGATTTGTATTTTGAAATGTCTAGGTTTTTATCGTCAGTAAAATTAGTATTTAATATAACGTTTAATTCTGAATCATCACCATAAATCAATAGCGAGGACTCATCACTAAGGCTTTGTTTTAAATTCTTGTATGATTCTGTATTTGATAAAACTGAATCGCTTTGATAATTAGAGATAATAGATTTTAAAAAGTCTATATCATCAGAGAACATAAAAAAGTCATCGATTACTATAAAATACTTTGATTCATCTGAATTGAAAATGAATTTAAAATCTGTTAAAATGTCTGGCACTTTTTCCGAAGAAAAAATAGTAACATCTCTATAGGTGTCAAAACTCGACTTTGCAGCAAAATTATCGAGTGTAGTTGCTGGGTCAATAGATCTAATTATGATTGTATTTTGAGAATTAGTCTTTGCTTGGCTAACTTCTACTATGTTTTGAAAATCTAAATTTTCATTTTGTAGAGTATCAAGAAGTTGATGTCTTTGAAGATTAGTTCTTATTGTTTCAATACTATCAAAAGTTAAACTTGTGAAACTTGTAATATTGACAGGTAAAACAGATGCTACTTTATTTTCATGAGCAATTGTATTTTTAAAGATATTAATTAAACTCTTTGTTGAATCATTAGCTTTTGTAATCCCGTTAAATACAATCGAATTATTAGAAATATCACCATCTAGCAAGGTGTAGTTTGAAAATTTTAGGGTATTAAGTGTTGAGTCTTTAAATATCTTAGGAGAAAAAAATGAAGAATTGTGGTTTATTAATATCGAGACCATTTTATCGTCACTTGACGTGTTAAAAATAGTTTCTATCTCAGAATTAATTATGTTTTGTTTTTGTGAATTTTCAGTAATCTCTAAATTATTAGAAGCAAATAAGATGCTGTCTCTTATAGCGCAGTAAAATATTTTTTTGTTAAACAGTAATTTTTTGATTCCGTCCTTATTATTATATGCAGAATCTATTTTAACACCCTTAATAGAGTCTAGAGTAGTGCCTTCTTTTGAAAAAGGAATAATGTAGCTAATGTTTAAACTGTCCATGCTGTCTTTAGAGAGTGCAATTAAGCTATGGTTTTTATTTAAGTCATACAAAGGCACTAGTAAAGACTTGAAATCTTTAATTTTAGAGTAGTTTTCTAATGCATTTGCTAATGGATTGTTTTTTAACCCATATTCTAAACCTTCCGAAGAATTTATTTTAATTAAAATTTCAGTTTTATTTGGAACTAATGATAGTGTGCTAATTGATTTAGATTTAGAATTCTCGCAATTAAAAAGCAGCAAAAAGCTAATACAGATAAACCAGATTTTTTTCATTTAAAAGATTTTTACAAATATAAAAAGTTACAAGTCCAAATGATATTGTTCTGGTAATAATCTAAAAGATTTTCTATGGTATCTAGTAATTCCATATTTTCTTATAGCTTCTCTATGTTCTTTAGTAGGATACCCTTTGTTTTGTTTCCAATTGTACATTGGGAATTCTCTGTCAATTTCTTCCATATATGCATCTCTATAAGTTTTTGCTAGTACTGATGCTGCCGCAATAGAAGTGTATTTACTGTCACCTTTAATTATAGTTTCATAAGGAATGTCATTAAATGGTTTAAACTTATTGCCGTCAACAATTATAAACTCTGGAGAAATATTGAGTTGCTCAATTGATTTGTGCATGGCTAAAATAGAGGCGTTTAATATATTAATGGTGTCAATTTTGGAAGGGAAAATGTGAGCGTATGAGAAAGTTACTGCATCATTTTCAATTATAGGTTTTAAAATATTTCTTTTTTTTTCTGAAAGTTGCTTGGAGTCATTAAGGGTAACGTTTTTAAAACCTTTAGGTAAAATAACTGCAGCGGCTGTTACAGGGCCAGCCAGACAGCCACGTCCAGCTTCATCTGTGCCACATTCTAAATAAAGTTTAGAAAAGGATGATTTAAGTCTCAAAATGTTAAAGTTTGAACAAAGTTAAAATTTTAACGCAACCTATTTACAATTTATGTATCTAATTACTAGTAATCCCAAGGTTTAACTAAGAAAAATTGCTTTGTGACAATTAAATGCTTGTTAACATTTTTTTAGTATAAATACTTGTTTATTTAATATATTATTAAGATGTTTGCGCTAGACTAACTCAAATAATTGTTTTATGAAATTAAAGTTAACATGGTTAATGACGCTATTTATGGCGTTTGTGATGCAACTCTCTTTCGCACAAGAGAAAACGGTCACAGGGACAGTTACATCGGCTACAGACGGACTTCCGTTGCCAGGTGTAAGTGTAATAGTAAAAGGGACTTCTCGAGGAGTTCAAACAGATTTTGATGGTAATTACTCTATCAAAGCAAGTACTGGTGAAACATTGGTATTTAGTTTTGTTGGAATGAAAACATCAGAAAAGAAGGTTGGACAGAGTTCAACATTGAATCTTGCAATGGCTGAAGATTTGGCCGAGCTTGAAACAGTTGTTATAACAGGTTATGCTGGAGCTACTAACAGTTCTAAGATAACATCTGCTTTAGCAACCGTTGATGCAGAATCAATTGAGCAAGTGCCAATTAGTTCTGTCGATCAGATGTTACAAGGTCAAGCTGCAGGTGTAAATGTAAGTACAGGTTCTGGTCAACCAGGACAAAGTGCTACAATTATTATACGTGGTAGAAATTCACTTAACGGTGATACTGAGCCTTTATTCATTATTGATGGTGTGCCAGTTGATCAGGATAACTTCCGTAGTTTAAACCAAAATGATATTGCTTCAATGTCTGTATTGAAAGATGCTGCAGCAACTGCAATTTATGGTAACAGAGGTGCTGGTGGTGTAATTCTTATTACTACAAAAACTGGTAAAAAAGGATCTGGTATTAAAGTTCAGTATAGATCATTATATGGTGTGTCTGAAGTGCCAAGCCCTAGATTTGATGTGATGAATGCTTCTCAGTTTTTAACATTTCAAAGAGATATGTTACCTGGTACTCAATTAGGTGATAGTTTATCTGACGAAACAATAGCAGCGATTGCTGCACAGTCAAATACTAAATGGGCTGATATTCTTTTACGTCAAGGTAAAACCACATCTCATGAATTTTCTGTAACTACTGGTGGTGAAAATAGTTCATCATTTTCTTCTATAAATTATTTCAAGCAAGAAGGTACAACTCTAGGTAGTGATTTAAAGCGTTTCTCTTTTAGAAATAACTTTAATGCAAATTCTGCAGATAATAAATTGAATTTCTCTACAACATTAACAGCTAACTACTCTGTGAGTGATTTCGTTGTTGATGCGATTAGAGGTAATAATACAGGTGGTCAATTAGATAACCCTTTTATTGTTCCTTATATTGGAATGCCTTTCTTGTCTCCATATAACCCAGACGGTTCAATAAATATTTGGGGAACAGGTCCTACAAATACTGGTGGTTCAGGAGCTTACCTTGCAAACGGTCAAATTAATTATGATGACGTTGATGGTTTTCTTAACACACCATTTATTGCATTAAATACTGCTGCTCTTGGTACAGATCAAGAATCAGAAGTAAAGATTGTTGGTAGAATTGCTGCAGATTATAACTTTGCAAAGAATTTAACAGTAGGAACATCATTTGGTATTGATTACACTAACAGAGAGCGTTTATTTATAAACCCTCCAGGTTCTATTAGAAGTTTTAGAACTCCAACAGATGCTTCTGAATTTAAAGGAACTCAGTTTGAAAGTTTCTACAGAGATGCTAACTTTATTACAAACGTATTTGTACGTTATGATAATAACATAACTGAGAAATTGAATTTAAACGCTGCAGTATTTGCAGAGTATAATTATGCTAACACACAAATTGCTAGTTTACAAGCTTACGGTTTAAATCCTGCATTACCAGGTTCTGGAGCTGGATTTACTGATGGTAATACTACAGAAGGTGCAAATGGTGATGAATATAACTATGTGCCAGCTGTTGGTTCTAGTGAAAGTGAATTAGCATTAGCATCTATTTTTGCAACTATGGATTTAGATTATGATAATCGTTTTGGTTTATCTGCTTCTATAAGAAATGATGCAACATCTCGTTTTGTTGAAAATAGAGATGGTATATTCTGGTCTGTTTCTGGACGTTGGAATTTAGATAACGAAGCATTTATGGAAAATGTGGATTGGTTGTCTACTTTAAAACTTCGTGCTAGTTACGGTGTTGTAGGTAATCAAGGTGTTGGTACACGTTACCAAGGTTCTCAAACAGTAGCTGCTGGTTCTGGATACCAATTAGGAAATTCATACCAATTAGGTACTTTAATTGATCCAGCTATTCAGTGGGAAACATCTAACCAATTTAACGTTGGTTTAAGTTTCGGTTTCTGGCAAAATAGATTATCTGGTGAGTTAGATTTTTATGATTATTTAACTACAGATTTATTTGCTGGTAAATTATTGTCTACTGCAGGTACTGGTTCTTCAGCTGTTACAACTAACGTAGCGGATATGAGTAATAAAGGTATTGATTTACAAATCTCTTATGATTTATTAAGAAAGTCTGATACTAATGACTGGTCTATAACATTAAATGCAAACGGTAACTATAACAAAAACCTTGTTGAATCTTTACCTGGTGAATTTACTGGAACTACGTTAAGAATTGCTGAAGGTTATTCTGCTAACACATGGTACAGAGTAAGATGGGCTGGAGTTAATCCTGCAAATGGAGAACCTTTGTATTTAGATGCAGATGGTAATCTTACTAACTTATACGATCCAAACAATAGAGTGTATTTAGATAAAAACTTTGATCCAACATACACTGGTGGATTTGGAGCAGATATTAGTTATAAAGGATTTGCATTAAATGCATTATTCTCATTCCAAGCAGATCGTTGGAAAAATAACAGTTCTTTAGCACTTATTGAAGATTCTTCTTTAGGTTCTATCTTAAACTTATCTACATCTATGTTAAATGCTTGGACTACTCCAGGACAAATTACAGATGTTCCTTCTTTATCTTATGGAGGATTACGTGCAGCAGCAGGTGATAGATATTTAGAAGATGCTTCTTTCTTAAGATTAAGAAATATTTCTTTATCTTATAATGTAGATAAAAAAGTTCTTGAGCAAACTAATGTGTTCACTGGAATCCGTGTATTTGTTCAAGGTACAAACTTAATGACTTGGACTAAATTTAGAGGATTTGATCCAGAAGGTACTGTAGCTTCAACATTCTTTGAATATCCAGTAGCTAGAACTATAAGTTTAGGATTTGATTTAACTTTTTAAAAAAAAATAGAAATGAAAAAATATTTAGTAATATTAACCTTATCAGTCACGACACTCTTTGTAGGTTGTAGTGATCAACTTGATAGGTTTCCGGTAGATCAACTAGTTGAAGCTACCGCATATAATACAGTTGAAGATTTACAATTTGGCCTTAATGGTGTAATTGGTAATTATGATTCTGGTTATATTATAGGAATGAGTTCAATTTTTACAGATAATACTCATTTAGGACAAGATAATGGTGGACAGGATAGAGGTCTTCATGAGCAGATTTTAAACGCTGATACAGGTGGTTTTACATTTGCTGGACGTTTATGGGAAAGCCGTTATAGTTTAATAAACCAAATGAATAGATTATTTGCAGCTGCAAGTACTATTACACCAGCAAGTGGTGAAGAAGATACTTACAACAATATTCTTGCACAAAACTATGCGTTTAGAGCTTTAGCTCATTATGACTTGTTGTTGTATTATGGTTTAGATTTTACTAATGATGCTGCGCTAGGAGTGCCTTACGTTGATTATGTTTCTGCAGATGCAACACCAGGAAGAAATACTGTTGGTGAAGTATTAGCGGGAATTCAAAATGATTTAGATCAAGCCTTAGCTTTGTTTCCAGCGGGAACATCAGATATCAATTTTGCGACTCCTGATTTTGTGACTTTCTTAAGAGCTAGAATAGCTTTAGAATCTGGTGATAATATTGGAGCTGTAGGGTTTTGTACTTCATTAATAGCTGATTATCCTTTAGCTAATACATCTCAATATTTTGATATGTTTAATGAAGATGCTAACAAAACTGAAGTTGTTTTTAATTATGATAATGTTCAAGGTGCTGATTACGGTATCAATTTTTATTGGAACTTCTCAGGACAAGGTCCTAAGTTTGAAATCTCAAGAGAATTATATGATTTATATGAAGATGATGATATTAGAAAAACAGTAATTCTTGATCCAGCAAGTGATGAACCTGCAAATAGGTTAGTCATTGGGAAATACCCAATAAATGCTGATACACAAGCGATTAATGACTTCAAAGCAATGAGAATCTCTGAAATGTATTTAACAAGAGCTGAAGCTTATGCTAAACAAAGTCAGTTTGGTTTAGCGGCTGCTGATGTGTTAGCAGTACAAACTGCTAGACGTGCATCTACTCCTCCTCCTGTAGAATTTAATTCTGTATTAGGAGCTGTTGAAGCTATTATAGCTGAAAGACGTTTAGAGTTAGCTTTTGAAGGACATAGATACACTGATATCAAACGTGTTAGAGCTATTACTGGTGAAGGTATTGAAAGATTTGAAGATTTGGGTGATTGTGGTGGATCTATTCCATGTAGTTTACCAAGTTCATCTCCTAAGTTTATTTTACCTATTCCAACAGGAGAACTTAACGGTAATCCAGTTATTAGAGAGCAACAAGCTCCAGGTTATTAATACAAAAAAAATTAATTATGAAAAATATATTTAAATTATTAATTCTTTGCTTGGTTTTTACATCATGTGAAGATACTGAGTCACTACTTTTTGATGGAACAACAGGAGTTGGTTTCGGAGAAGATTTTGTTGACATATCAGTTCCTGTTGAGGGAATCACAAGAACAGTAGGTGTAGTTTCAACTACATTGTCATCAGAGTCTAGGACTTTTGATGCTGTTGTTGTTGCTTTGGATGAGACAGAAGAGGCTTTGCCTTTAGCTTCTAGTGATTATACACTTGGTAGTGTTGTAATTCCAGCTAATTCTTATGAAGGTACTTTTGATGTTACTTTTAATTATTCAGGTTTGACAGATTTTCAACCTTACAAATTAAAGGTTATGTTAGTAGTTCCAGGTGGAGGAAGTGCTTTTCCACCAGTTACATTTGATGTGTTAAAAGAATTTGATATTACTACATTTGTTTGTTCAGATCTTACGATGCAAATTGTTACTGATAATTATGCTTCAGAAACAACTTGGGAAATAGTTGACGCTAATAGCGCAGTAGTTGCTTCTGGTGGTCCTTATGATGATGGTACTGCAGGAGACGCTGTTGGTGCTAATGTTAGTTTAGCAGCTGGCTGCTATACATTCACTATTTATGATTCGTATGGTGACGGACTTTTTGATGGTACTAATGAAGGGACTTATAATTTATTCTGTACGGCTCAAACGGTTGTTTCTTATGCTTCTGGTAGTGGTAATTTTGGTGATTCAGAATCAACAGATTTTTGCATAGTAGAATAATAATTTTAAAACTAATCTTATGAAAAAAATATTAAAAACAATTTCAATCTTACTTTTAGTTATTACATTTAGTTGTGGTGATGACGATAATGGAAGATTTTCAAGTGATCCTTCTTCAGGTTGGATAGAGTTTTTTACTAGCTCTACAACTACAGGACAAACAGTTTCTTCTGTAACAATACCTGTGTCTGTAAGAGTACCTGAATATCTAAATGGATTGAATATTACTTATACAATTGAAGCAGTTGAAGGAGATTATACTCAATTTGTTTCATCAAATGGAGGTACATTATTTGCAGATCCTGCTTTAGTAGGTGGAGAAGATATATATGCTAGAGCTTTAAATGTAGACTTAGAGTTAATGAACATGGAAGTAGGTAGAGATTTCGTTACATCTTTTGATGTGATCTTAACTGCTGTTGATGCGAGCAATGTTACTATTGGTGTACCAGGGAGTAGTCATATTACTTCTCATAGAGTTACTATACCTTGTTCTAATCCAGATGTATTACCAGCAGATTACTTTGTTGGTGATTATGCAATATCTGATGTAGCTGCATCAATTGGACCAGGAAATGGTACTGAAAATTTTGGAGCTGGTACAGTCACTTTAACTGTAGATCCTTTTAATCCAAATGTTAGATTATTTGAAGCAACTATTCTTCCTGCTTTTACAGGTGGAGCACCTTTTCCAACATCAATAGAGTTTTCTGTTGATGATTATGTGACTTTAGGAGGTTATGTTGGAGCAGGTATATCTTGTAATGGTGTAGATGAATATGGTTTCACATCGGCTGCAGCAGCTGATAGTGTTCCATGGGATGTTTGTAATGATTTATCTATAACAATAAATTATGTTGAAGATCCTAACATAGCATGTGGTGGACCTTATGCATCATCGTTTAGTTTGACAAAACTATAGAAACTAATTATTAGTTTATTATAATATTAAAGCCTGTGTTTTTCACAGGCTTTTTTTTGTTTTAACAAAACATAATAACTATTTTCTTTTTTAATATTTATTTTTGATTCATATTTATATTTTATGATTAGACAGATTATTAGTTTTTTGATATTTATGCTCTTATGCTTATCATTAAATGGGCAAGAACAAAAACGCACAAAGTTAAAGGCATTAAATAATAATAGTCAAAAATCAACTATTAGTACTGATAGTCTAAAGTCAGGAAAAAAGTCTACTTCTAAAACAACACAAAAAGAAGCTACTATTGATCAATATAAAATAATTGATATTTCTGATAACGTTACTTTTGTAGATACTTCGCTAACAATTCAAAAAGAATATAAATTTAATTATTTAAGAAAAGATAATTTTGGACTTATCCAGTTTGCAAACTTAGGACAAACTTATAATAGTTTAACTAAAGACTTTGAAGGTAATAATCTAGTCCCATTGTTTGGTGCACGAGCTAGACATTTTAATTATTACGAAAAAGAAGATATAAATTACTATGAAGTTCCTACACCACTAACAGAATTATTTTATAAAACAGCATTTCAACAAGGTCAATTATTAGATGCCTTTTTTACAGTTAATACATCAAAACAATTTAATTTTTCTATCGCTTATAAAGGTATGCGTTCTTTAGGTAATTACCAGCAAGCACTGACAAGTACTGGTAATTTACGTTTTACTTCTAATTTTAAGTCTAAAAATGGACGTTATCTAGCTAAAGCACATATTGTAACGCAAGATTTATATAATGAAGAAAATGGTGGTCTCACGGATGAAGGTGTTATTGTTTTCTCTTCAGGTGACGAAGATTTCTTGGATAGGTCAGTTTTTGATCCTAACATTAATGACGCAGAAAGTATTTTGGTTGGTAAAAGATTTTATTTAAATCAGAAATATACCATCATACAACAAAAAGATTCTACAGGTAAATCTTTATCAATAAAAAACATTATCAATTTCGAAGATAAATATTTTCAATTTGATCAAACCAATGATAATTCTTTCTTTGGTGAATCATTTAATGAAAATAATATTCGAGATAGAGTTACTTTAGAAAATTTTGAAACTAAATTATTAATCAATTATGAAGCACCCATTGTAGGTGATATTAATTTTGGTATTGGTTATAATGATGTCAACTATGGATATGATAAAGTTACTATTTTAGATGGCCAACAAATACCTAATAGAATTAAAGACCAGATTATTAGTTTAAGAGGCCAATATTCAAATCAATTTAAAGGCTTAAGCTTAAATTCTGAAATTGGAATTAATATCACAGGTCAATTTGATAGTAATTATTTTTTAGCTGAAACTGCTTATAAAGTAAAAGATGATATCATAGTTAAAGGTAGTATTGGTTATAATTCAATTTCACCAAATTATAATCTTCTACTTAATCAAAGTGATTATGTGAATTATAATTGGAATAATATTCAGAATTTTAAAAACCAAAATAGTTCCAATTTAAAGTTAGAATTAAATTCTAAGAAACTATTTGATATTTCGTTTCAATATGTTTCAATTGATGATTTTTCATTTTTTTCTTCGGAAAACATTTTTAACTCTACAAGACCTGAACAATTACAGGAATCTATTAATCTATATAAACTAAGAATAGATAAAGAAATCAAATTAGGTAAGTTTGCTTTAGATAATTCAATACTATATCAAAAAGTCAATGACGATAGTGAATCACTTAATTTACCAGAATTAGTAGTTAGAAACACAATTTATTATTCAAATCATTTTTTTGAAAATAAAGCATTGTTTTTACAAACAGGAATTACATTTAATTATTTTACAAAATACTATATGGATGGTTATGATCCATTAATAGCAGAATTTTACACGCAAAATCAAACTAAACTAGGTGGATTTCCTAGATTAGACTTTTTTGTTAATGCTAAAATTAGACAAACAAGAATATTTTTAAAGGCAGAGCACTTCAACTCTTCGTTTACAGGATATGATTACTTCTCAGCACCCAACAACCCTTATAGGGATTTTACTATTCGATTTGGGATAGTTTGGAATTTCTTTCTTTAATAATTTCCACTATAACACATTCATTAATAGGTGTTAGAGTTTTAGTTTAAAATTTTTCAGAAATAAATTAAAAAAAGGTTAGGATATA